>NZ_BSOY01000029.1 GCF_030160755.1 Brevundimonas denitrificans
GGCGGCGCGCAGCCGGGTGCGACGGTCCTCGAGGATGCGGCCCCCGGCCCGGGCGAGGCGCCGGTCCAGATCGGCGACGGCGTAGCGCAGATCGGCCAGCACCGGGGTGGCGATCTCGGCCGCGCCCGTCGGCGTGGGCGCGCGGCGGTCGGAGACGAAGTCGATCAGCGTGGTGTCGGTCTCGTGCCCCACGGCCGAGATGATGGGGATTGAGGCGGCGGCGACGGTGCGGGCCAGTCCCTCGTCATTGAAGCACCAAAGGTCCTCCACCGAACCGCCGCCGCGGGCGACGATCAGGATGTCGGGGCGGGGGATGGCGCCGCCGGCGGTCAGGGCGTCGAAGCCGCGGATGGCGTTGGAGACCTGGCCGCAGGCGGCGTCGCCCTGGACGACGACCGGCCAGACGATGACGCGGCAGGGCCAGCGCTCGGCGATGCGGTGCAGGATGTCGCGGATCACGGCGCCGGTCGGGCTGGTGATGACGCCGACCACGGCGGGGAAGGTCGGGATGGGCTGTTTGCGGCCCGGTTCGAACAGGCCCTCGCCGGCCAGTTTCGCCTTGAGCCGTTCCAGCTGGGCCAGAAGGGCGCCGGCGCCGGCGGCCTCCATGGTCTCGATGACGATCTGGTAGGAGGACCGCGCGGGATAGGAGGTGATCTTGCCGGTGACGATGACTTCCAGCCCGGACTCGGGCCGGACGCCGAGACCGCGGACCGACCCCTTCCAGATGACGCCGTCGATGGCCGCCTTGTCGTCCTTGAGCGTCAGATAGACGTGGCCCGAGGCGTGGTGATTGACCTTGGAGATCTCGCCCCGCAGCCGGACATGGCCAAACCGGTCCTCGAGCGTGCGCTTGAGGGCGAAGGACAGCTCCGAGACCGTCTGGGGCGGATTGTTGTCCCGCGCGGGCGGCGGCGGTTCGTCGGCCGGGCCCTCGAAGACGTAGGAGTCGTCGCTCATGGGGGGAGACTAGCGGGGCGAGGGGGCGGCGGGAATGGGGCGCGGGCGGATGCCGGCGACGGGCGGGAGGCGGACACTTGCTGAAGTGCTGGATTGGGGGTCAATGCAGCCTCAGGTTCGATGAGGGGGGAACATGTTGCTGTCGATGTTGTTGGCGGTACAGGCCGAGGAAGTGGTTGTCCGCGCTATTGAGCTTCGCCCGGCAAACCCTTGGGTGGAAGTCTCCAGGGCAAGCTGTGGCCGCCAGCGCCTCGAAGTCAGAAGGCCGATGCGACCCCTCCAGACAGGCTCCCGGGTGCTGCTCAACGGACGGACGCCGCGCGGCGACGTAAGTCCCCTGGAGCTGGAACTGGGCGAAGTCGGCGCAGCTTACCGCATGTCTTTCCAGTGCTCACAGAACGGCGAAACGATGCAGTTGAGCTGGGTGAGCGGCTTGGTCGGGGAAGGCGGACAGGTCCGCTATCGCGCTGGCTCGGCTGAGTTCCGCCGAGGAGCGTTGGTCAGATCGCTGTCGGAAGAGGCCGACGAAGAGACCTTTTGGTATCGTTGACGCGAATGCCTGCAGCGGGTCGGAAGCGGACCTGAAGCCGGCGGCGGCCCGCCATCCGGTTCCGGGTCGCCACTGATGGTCCGGCTCTGTAGCCTGGTTGCAGGCCGGACCGCAGGGAGTTGAAGTACGGCATGGCGAAGCAGGACGAACGGAACCGGGACGAGGCGGGTCAGGGCGGGCCCGTCCGCTCGGGGGAGCGTCCGATCGAACTCAAGATCCGTGACATCGGTCAACTGTTCCAGTCCCTGGATCCGCTGCCGTTCCGCGAGAGGGATCTTGACGCCGCGGTCGAGGAATATGTCGTCGCCTGGGCGCGCGAACAGGGCGGGTCGGCTCCGATCCGTATCCTTGTCCACCTGCCCGCCGAGGAGACGCAACGCGAGGAGGCCGGGCATATCGCCGATGCGATCCGCAACTATTTCGCCTATCGCGCCGAGGTCGCCGGCTGGGAGCTGAACGAGCTGTTCCGCATAGGCCGCGCCTCGCTCGCCATCGGCCTGACGGTGCTGGCCCTGTGCGTCGCCCTCGGGGCGGAGATCAGCAGCCGGGTCGGGGAGGGCTATGTCGGCCGCTTCTTTGACGAAGGCTTGATCATCCTCGGCTGGGTCGCCAACTGGCGCCCGGTCCAGATCTTTCTGTATGACTGGTGGCCGCTGGCCCGCCGCCGCAGACTCTATGAGCGCCTGGCCCGGGCGGCTATCGAGCTCAGGTCGCTGCGGGCGTGAGGCTGGCCAGCAGACGCGGCGAACCGCGTCCGGGGAAGTCGGCCGGCGCAATCCGCTGGAACTCTCCGTCAGACGGGGCCATTGTCCCGGCATGGCCGACCCCCGCAACACCGACCCCGCCGACCAGGATCCCCGCGAAAGCGAGATGGGACGGCGCAGCGACGGGTCTTCGATGAGTCCCTGGCTGGTCATCGGCGTGATCCTGCTTGTCGCCGTGGCGGTCTATGCGATCTCCGCCGTTCTGGTCTGATGCGAGCCGCGACTTGACCGGCCCCGCCGCTCCGGTCATTGCCCGCGCATGAATATCCTGCTGGTGGGATCGGGCGGCCGCGAGCACGCCCTGGCGTGGAAGATCGCCCAGTCGCCGCTGGTGCGGCGGCTGGTCATCGCGCCGGGCAATCCGGGCATGGAGACGCTGGGCGAACTGCGGCCCATGAAGGTGACCGACGCCGACGGGCTGTGCGCCCTGGCGCGCGAGATCAAGGCCGATCTGGTGGTGGTCGGACCCGAGACGGCGCTGGAGGCCGGGCTGGCCGACCGGCTGGCGACGGCGGGCATCCCCTGTTTCGGACCGACGGCGAAGGCGGCGCAGCTGGAGACCTCCAAGGCCTTCTCCAAGGCCTTCATGGAGCGGCACGAAATCCCCACCGCCGGCTTCGGCGTCTATGAGCGGCTGCACGAGGCGCGGCAGGCCCTGTCGGTGTTCAAGCCGCCCTATGTGATCAAGGCCGACGGCCTGGCGGCGGGCAAGGGCGTGGCCATCAGCCCGACCAGGCGCGACGCCGAGGCCGAGATCGAGCGGATGCTGGGCGGCCGGTTCGGCACGGCCGGCGCCCGGGTGGTGATTGAGGAGTTCATGGACGGCGAGGAGGGCTCGCTGTTCGCGGTCTGCGACGGGCAGCGCGCCGTGCTGCTGGGCGGGGCCCAGGACCACAAGCGGGCCTATGACGGCGACCTGGGGCCGAACACGGGCGGGATGGGCAGCTATTCGCCGGCGCCGGTGTTCACCCCGGAGCTGGTCGAGGCGGCGGACCGGCTGATCGTCCAGCCGGTGGTGGCGGCGATGGCCGCCGAAGGCATGCCCTATCGCGGGGTGCTGTACGCCGGTCTGATGGCGACCGGGGACGGACCCAAGGTGGTCGAGTTCAACGCCCGTTTCGGCGATCCCGAATGCCAGGTGCTGATGATGCGGCTGGACGGGGACATCGTGCCCCTGCTGCTGGCCTGCGCGCGCGGCGACCTGACCCGGGCGCCGATGCCGGCGTTCAGCCCGGATACGGTGATCTGCGTGGTGCTGGCCGCCTCGGGCTATCCCGACAGTCCGCTGGAGGGGTCGATCATCCGCGGGGCCGAGCAGGATTTCGGACCGCATGTGCAGGTCTTCCACGCGGGGACTCGGCGCCGGCCGGATCGTCAGCTGGCGGCGGCGGGCGGCCGGGTGCTGAACGTCTGCGCCCGCGGCAAGGACATCGCCGAGGCGCGCGAGCGGGCCTATGCGGCGGTGAAGAAGATCGACTGGCCGAGCGGCTTCCACCGCACGGATATCGGCTGGCGGGCGCTGGAGCGGGATTCCGGGGGGAACTGAATCCATGACCGACGCCGCCCTGCCGCCCGAGCCGCCGAGCCACTACCGCGACGGGAAGGAAAGGCTCGCCGATCTGATCGTCCACCTGACCGGGCTGGCGCTGGCGCTGGTCGGGGGCGGGATGTTGCTGGGGCTGGCCATCGGCTTCGGCCATGTCGGACGGCTGACGGCGGCGGCCATCTATGCGGTCGGGTTGCTGACCATGCTGGGCCTGTCGACGGCCTATAATTTCGCCGCGCCGCGGTTCCAGCCGCTGCTCCGGCGGTTCGACCACGCGGGCATCTTCATCATGATCGCCGGCTCCTACACGCCGTTCACGACCCAGCATCTGACGGGAGCCTGGGCCTGGGGGATGACGTCGGCGGTGTGGGGCACGGCGATCTTCGCCGCCCTGGCCAAGCTTTTCCTGCCCGGGCTGGGCAAAGGGTTCTGGATCGTCGTCTATCTGGCGCTGGGCTGGCTGATGGTGATCGCCATCCAGCCGATCCTGCAGAGCCTCGGCCTGCCGCCGCTGATCCTGATGGCGGTCGGCGGGCTGCTGTATTCGGTGGGCGTGATCTTCTACGCCAACAAGGCCATGCGCTACCGGCGCGCGATCTGGCACGGCCATGTCGTGGTGGCCGCGGCGGTGCACTGGGTGGCCGTGCTGCTGGCGGTGCTGAAATAGGTCGGCGTCAGGCCCAGGCGAACAGCAGACGGCCCTCGCCCATGCGCTCGCGCAGGGCCGGGAGGTCGGCGTGGCTGACCGAGAAACAGCCGTAGCTGCGGCCCAGCTTGCCCTCGCGGGCGAGGAAGTCCGGGTCGGCGTAGTCGGCGCCGTGGATGATGATCGCGCGCTCGCGGGCCCTGTTGTTCGAATACTCCAGCCCGTCGAGCAGGACGTTCGGTCCCTGCTGGGCCCCGTGGCTGGCGCCGGCGGTGGCGTAGGCGCCGACGGAGGACATGTGGCTGTCGGGGGTGTTGCCGAAGCTGGTGGCGAAGCCGGTGTGCGTCGGGTCGGAGCCGCGTCCGTGGCTGGTGCGCATCAGGGTGACGGAGCCGCCTTCGAGGTCGACCTCGTACAGCCGTTCGTCGCCCGAGAATTTCTTGAAGTCGACCAGGTACATCCGGTCGCGGCGGGTGATGCGATGACCGTGGATGTCGAGGGCGGCCGTGGCCCGCTCCATCAGTTCCTTGCGGACCTGACTGCGCGGGTCGAGCGGACGGGTGGTGTTGAGCTGTGAGGTGATGACCTGGGCCGGACGGGCCGGAAGCTGGGGACCGGGCGTGACGGTCACGAGCGGCTGAATGCTCGCCGTCTGCGCGGCCGCAGTGGCGCAGCCCGACAGCATGGCCACGCCGCCCAGAATGAAGCCTCGTCTCGCCAAGCGCATGCGACGCCCCTCGCACGGTTACAGAACTGGTCACGGGTTGTTTCAGTTCGTGACGGGTGTTTCAACCTGAGCCTTGGTCAGGACCCCCGGATGTGTAAGGTGCAAACCCTGTTCCGGGAGGATTTCGTGAAGCTGATCACATCATTGCTAACGGCCGCGGCCCTGTTCGCCGCGACGAGCGCCGGGGCGCAAACGCCTGCGCCTGCACCGGTTTCTCCTGTGGAGGGAACGACGTTCGTCCATGTGGGCCGGCTTCTGGCCGATCCTGCGACCGGTGTTGTGCAGCGCGATAAAACTCTCGTGATCGAAGGGAACCGGATCGTCGATGTGCGGGACGGCTTCGTCGGAGACGGCCGGATCGTCGATCTGAGGTCGTCCTTCGTCCTGCCGGGCCTGATCGACAGCCACGTCCATCTGACCGGCGAGCAGAACCCGAACAGCCGGCTGGAGGGCGTGACCCAGTCCGATGTCGAACAGGCCTTTGTCGGCGCCCGGTTCGCGCGGCGGACCCTGATGGCCGGGTTCACGACGGTCGCCGACCTGGGCGCGACCAACCAGACGATCTTCGCCCTGCGTGACGCGGTGCGGCGCGGCGACGTGGCCGGTCCGAGGATCATCGCCTCGGGCGAGTCCGTCTCGGTCCACGGCGGCCACGGCGACGTCAACGGCTATCGCGAAGACATCATGCATCTGTTCACCGGCGAGAGCATCTGCTCGGGCGCCGACGATTGCATGCGGGCGGTGCGGCTGCAGGTCCGTTCGGGCGCCGACATCATCAAGATCACGGCGACCGGCGGGGTGCTGTCCAACACGGCGGCGGGCCTGGGCCAGCAGTTCTCGGACGAGGAATTGGCGGCCATCATCGGCGCGGCGCACCGGATGGGACGCCAGGTGACGGCGCACGCCCACGGCGTCGACGGGATCAACGCCTTCCTGCGCGCCGGCGGCGACTCGATCGAGCACGGCACCTATCTGGACGATGAATCGATCCGGCTGTTCCGCCGCGAGGGGACCTATCTGGTGCCCACCCTGCTGGCCGGGGATTTCGTCGGGCGGATCGCCTCGGGCCCGAACAATTTCTTCACCCCGGCCCAGACGGCCAAGGCGCTGGAGGCCGGGCCGAAGATGCTGGACATGGTCCGCCGGGCCCATGCGGGCGGGGTGCGGATCGCCTTCGGCACCGACTCGGGCGTCTCGGCCCACGGGGACAACGCCCAGGAGTTCGCCCTGCTGGTCCGGGCCGGGATGACGCCGCTGGAGACGATCCAGGCGGCCACGGTGAATGCGGCGGCGCATCTGCGGATCTCGCAGGACGCCGGTCGGATCGCCACGGGCATGCCGGCCGATCTGATCGCGGTCGGAGGCGACCCGCTGACGGATGTGACCGAGCTGGAGCGGGTCCGGTTCGTGATGCGCGGCGGGGTGGTTTACCGGGCGGAGTGAGGCCTTACCGCGCCCAGCAGCAGGCGCTGAAACGCCGCCTCGTCCTCGAAGGTCGCCTTGACCGGCCATGAGAGGACCCGCGCCCGCCATTCGGGGGGCAGGCGGAACCAGTCCTTTTCCGTGGTGACCATGCGGGCGTGATGACGTCCGGCGTGGTCGGCGAGGAAGGCCAGGTCGGCCTCGCGGAAGGCGGCGTGGTCGGGGAACGGGGCGAAGTCGATCAGCTCGGCCCCGGCGGCGTCGAGGGCGCGCTCGACCTTCCACGGCTTGGCGATGCCGGCGAAGGCGAGGATGGGACCCTTGGGCGGCGGCGCGGCGGGCATCAGTCGGGCGACATGGACGGGCAGGTCGCCGAACGCCTCCATCAGCTCGGGATCGACGCCCGGAGCGTCGGCCGGCAGCAGGATGACGACCGCGTCGGCGCGCCCGAGACCGTGGCGGAGCTTCTCGCGCATCGGGCCCGACGGAAAGACGGAGCCGTCGCCGAAGGGCCATTCGTCGCCGCGCGTTTCACCATCGACGACGACCAGGCTGAGGGTCTTCTTCAGGGTGGGGTTCTGGTGCGCGTCGTCGAGAACCAGAACCTCGGCGCCGGACGCCGCCGCGGCGCGGGCCCCGGCGACGCGGTCATGGGCGATCCAGGTCGGGCCGCCGAGGGCCAGCATGAGGGGCTCGTCGCCGACGTCGGCGGCGGTGTGGATGGCGGCGTCGACCTGGGTCGGCTCGCGTAGCGACCCGCCGTAGCCGCGCGACAGGCCGTGGGCGTTGATCCCGGCCTCGTGCAGCAGGCGGATGGCCTCGCGCGTCACGGGGGTCTTGCCCGAGCCGCCGACGGTGAGATTGCCGACCGAGATGATCGGCACGCCGGGATCGACCGGGTCGGCGCGGGCGATGCGGCGGGCGGTGGCGGCGGCCCAGACCCAGGACAGGGGCTTGAGCACGGTCCGCGCCACCGCGCCGTGGCGGGCGTCGCGCGTGTACCACCA
This sequence comes from Brevundimonas denitrificans, assembly GCF_030160755.1. Classification (GTDB taxonomy): domain Bacteria; phylum Pseudomonadota; class Alphaproteobacteria; order Caulobacterales; family Caulobacteraceae; genus Brevundimonas; species Brevundimonas denitrificans. The sequence continues at coordinate 7,623 of NZ_BSOY01000029.1, forward strand.
GCGGGGGGTGTTGAGCTTCATCGGCGGCCTCGCGGGGCGAGGGGCAGCAGGGGCGTGATCGTCTCCCACAGGCGGTCCAGGCCAGAACCGGCCTCGGCGGCGGCGCGGCGGCCGCGCTCGCCCATGGCCCTGGCGGCGTCGGTGTCGGCCAGAAGGGGCGCCAGGACGGCGGGCAGGTCCCATGGGGCCTCGACCACGGTCAGGCCGCCGGCCTGAACCAGCGCTTCGGTGACGGCGGCCCAGTTGCTCATGTCGGGACCGGTGACGGCGGGCTTGCCGAGACGGGCGGGCTCCAGCGGATTGTGACCGCCGACCGGAGGCTTTTCCAGCGCGGCGGAGAAGGAGCCGCCCATGACCACGACGTCGGCGAGGCGCAGGAACAGGCCCATCTCGCCGAGGGTGTCGGCGAGATAGAGATCGGTCTCGCGGTCCGGTTCGCGACCTTCGGAGCGGCGGGCGAAACGATAGCCGTCGCGGCCGAGGGCGGCGGCGATCTCCGCGCTGCGGGCGGGATGGCGGGGCACCAGGATCAGGCAGAGGCGGTCGGCCAGCCGGTCAAGAGCGCGGACGAGGGCGATCTCCTCGCCGTCATGGGTGCTGGCGGCGACGACCACGGGCCGGTCGCCGATCGCGGCGCTGAGCCGGGTGAAGGCGGCGGCGTCGTGCGGCGGGGCCTCGCCGGACAGTTTCAGGTTCACATGGCCGTCGATGCGGGCGCCGAGGCTGCGCAGCCGGGCGGCGGAGGTCTCGTCCTGCGGCAGGATGCGATCGAAGGCTGAGAGGATTTCCCGCACCGCGCCGGGGAAGCGGCGCCAGCCGTCGACGGTCTTTTCCGTGATGCGGGCGCTGGCCAGGACCAGTTTCACGCCGCGCTTGCGGGCCTCGAGGATCAGATTGGGCCAGAGTTCGCTCTCGACGAAGACGGCGAGCGACGGCCGCCAATGGTCGAGGAAGGCGGTCACGGCGCCCGGCGCGTCGATCGGGGCGAACTGGTGGATGACGCCCGCCGGCAACCGCTGGGCCAGCAGGGCCGCCGAGGTCAGGGTGCCGGAGGTGACGAGAACGCTCAGGTCCGGCCGGCTCCGGCGCAGGCGTTCGACCACGGGCAGGAGCGACAGGGTCTCGCCGACGCTGACGCCGTGCAGCCAGACGAGGTCGCCGTCGGGGCGGGCGACCGAGGCGCGGCCGAGGCGTTCATCGACGCGGGCCGAGTCCTCCTTGCCCTGTTTGGCGCGGGCGTCGAGAAACCGCGGGGCCAGCGGCTCAAGCAGGCGGGTCAGAAGACGCCAGGCGATCAGGGCGGGGCTCACCGGGACGGTTCCAGCCCGGTGATGGCGTCGGCCTCGGCTTCGACCGCGTTGAGGCGCTCCGTCCATGCAAGCGCCACGTCCGCGAGCCCGGCCCCCTCGGGATAGGTCGCGACGTCCCAGACGATGGCGCCGCGGCCGAACGGGAGGGGCAGGATGGCCCGGTCCCAGCTGTTCAGCCGGATCGCCGGCTTGCAGGACAGGCCGATGAACAGCACCGGCGCTTTCGACAGTTTCGCCATCAGGGGCAAACCCTCCGCCATCTGGCCAGCGGGACCGCGCGGACCGTCCGGTGTGATAGCCAGGGCGCCGAGCTTGAGCTGGCGCAGGCCGTCGCGGAGGGCCTGGGAGCCGCCCTTGGCTCGATCAGCCTTGTCCTTGTTGGCTGAGGAACCGCGCACGGCGGGGATCCCCTGAAGGGCGACGGCGCGGGCGATGAACTGGCCGTCCGGGCTGAGCGAAATCAGGGCCTTGGCCGGCTGGGCCCGGTCCAGGGGCCAACAGGCGGGGGAAAGCCCGATCCGCGAATGCCAGAAGGTGCAAAGCACGCCGCCGCCGTTCGCCCAGACCGTCTCGGCCACGCCCTCGTTCCTGTGCGTCCAGCGGATGGTGGCGAAACAGAAGCGCATCCAGCCGGCCAGCAGCCAGGCGAGCACGCCCTGGATGAGGGGGTTGCGGAGCGGTCTCATATGACCGCCGCGACGGGGTCCCCGTCGAGGGACTGCTGCTTCGCGAGACGGGCGTAGAGGCCGCCCTGCTTGACCAGTTCGGCGTGCGAACCGGTCTCGACCACGCGGCCGGCCTCGATGACGTGAATGCGGTCGGCGTTGCGCACCGTCGACAGGCGGTGGGCGATCATCAGGGTGGCGCGGCCCTGCATCAGGCGTTCGAGGGCGGCCTGGACGAGGGCCTCGCTCTCGGTGTCGAGCGCGCTGGTGGCCTCGTCGAGCAGCAGGATGGGGGCGTCCTTGAGGAAGGCGCGGGCGATGGCGATGCGCTGGCGCTGGCCGCCGGACAGGCGCAGGCCGGCCTCGCCGGCGCGGGTGGCGTAGCCTTCGGGCAGGGTGGTGATGAACTCATGCGCGGCGGCGGCCTGCGCCGCGGCGACGATGTCCTCGGCCGTGGCGCCGGGGCGGCCATAGGCGATGTTGGCGGCGAGGGTGTCGTCGAACAGGAAGGGTTCCTGGGTGACGAGGGCGATCTTCGACCGCAGGTCGTGCAGCTTCAGTTCGCGGATGTCGCGGCCGTTGACGGTCACGGCGCCGGCGGTGACGTCGTAGAAGCGCGGCAGCAGGCTGAGGATCGTGCTCTTGCCGCCGCCCGAGGGGCCGACGAGGGCGACGGTCTCGCCGGGGGCGACGGTCAGGGACACGTCGGCCAGGGTCGGGGCCCCGCCCTCGAGCGTCGGGGCGTAGGCGAAGGAGACGCGCTCGAAGGCCACGGTGATGGGGCCGTCGGCCAGCGGGGCCGCGTCGGGCGCCTCGCGGATCTCGGGCTGGATGTCGAGAGAGGTGAACAGGCGGCGGGCGGCGGTCAGGCCCTCGGACATGACGGTCTGGAGATTGGTCACTTGCCGCAGCGACTGGCCGGCGGCCATCAGCAGGCCGATGTAGGCGGCGAACGACCCCACGCTCATTTCCCCGTCCCGCGCCCGCCAGCCCGCATAGGCCATGACGGCGGCGACCACGATCATGGCCACGAGGTTGGAGAAGGGGCCGGCGAAGGCGCGGGAGTCCGCGCTCTTGATGACATGGCGCTGGCGGCGGGCGACGACCTCGCCGACCCGGTCTTCCTCGGCCGCCTCGCGGTTCTCGATCTTGATCAGGCGGACGCCGTCGAGGTTCTCCATCAGGGCGGTGGAGAGGTTGGAGGTCTCGACCATGGCCCCGGTGGTGGCCTTGCGCATCCGCTTGCCGAAGCGGCGCATGACGAAGGCGATGACGGGCGCGCCGAGCAGGACGATCGCCGTCAGCCGCCAGTCGGTCCAGGCCATGTAGCCGATGACGGCGACCAGGGTCAGGGCGTGCTGGGTGTAGTTGACCACTCCGTTGGTGAAGGCCTCGCGCACCAGATTGGCGTCGAACAGGACCGAGGAGACGAAGCCGCCCGAATGCTGGCTGCGCAGACGGGCCAGGTCGGCGCGGATCATGGCGCCGAACAGCCGGACCTGGATGTCGCCGACGATGCCGTGGCCGAGCCGGTTGACGAGGGCGGCCTGGCCCAGGGCGGCGGCGGTCCAGATCAGGCCCGCGCCGATGATGATCGCGGGTATCCAGACCAGGGCCCGCCCGGGCGGGATGGTGAAGACCTTCCAGATGGTCACGGCCTCGCCGAGGAACAGGCCGTTGATGGCGGGCTCCAGCAGTTGCAGCACGGTGGCGGCCATGATCCCGACCACGGCGGCGCAGGCGATGGACAGGAACAGCGGCGTCCGGTGGTGCGAGAGATAGTCGCGCCAGATCCGGCCCAGCAGCGGACGCAGGGGCTCTTTCTCCTCGGCGGCGGGGATGGGCGACGTCATCGGTCCGAGGTCGGACGGCTGGGGCGGCAAGTCAAGCGACTCATGGGAGCATCAACCACGTCGCTTCAGGAACTGTTAGAGCGACCTGGCCTTCCTGCCGGGAAAGGAGGACGGGGCATGTTCAAGGCGTTGCAGGTGTTGATCCGCCAGTGGTCCTGTCGCCGGCATCGCTGGCGGCCGGACCGGCGCAGCGCCGGGGGCGAATGGTGCGACCTGTGTCGGGCGCGTCGCAAGGCGCCCTCATAGGCGGGCGGCGGCCAGCCTCCGCTGGACCAGAATGATGGTTCCGACCACGAAGCCGCAGAACAGGGCCCCTTCGAGCCCGCCGGTGACGGCCTGGCTGACGGGGCCGAAGTCCGCCTCGCCGAACAGGCTCCCGATCGGATCGAGGCTGAGGCGGGAGGTCGGGAACTGACGGGCCAGCAGGTCGAGACTGCCGCCCATCAATCGTCCGCCGACCACGGGAATGAGGACGCCGACGACCGCGCCTGCGAGGGCGGTGGAAGCGGCGGTGAGCCTGAGGCTGAACGCCCGGCCCGCGCTGAGCCAAGTTCCGAATCCGATTGCGGCTCCCAGCAGGGCGCCCTCGCCGGCGCCGGTCATCGCCGCCGGCGACTGGCCGAACAGGAGGTTGAAGGCGTCGACGCCCAGCAACTTCACCGCGGCCCCCACGACCAGACCGCCGAACGCCCCGCCGATGATGCTGCCGGGCGAGGCGTGGCCCCAGGCGGTTCTGGCCGCCGCGACGCCGACGCCGACACTGCCGCCTCCGATCACCCCGACTCCGGCGGTGAGGGCGATGAGGACGAGGACGATCGAGCTCGCGCCCATGCCGGACTGCAGCGGCTGGGCGGCGCCCAGTCCGTAGAACAGGCCGCCGATCACGCCGGCGATCCCCCCGCCGATCATCCCGGCGCCGCCGAGCTGGAGAAGCGCGCTCCTTGAGTCGGTCGGAGCCGCGGCGGGCGCTGACCCGATCGGCGCCGCGTCCAGGGGCCGGGCCTCGGCTTCGGGCGATTCGACAGGCGCGATGAAGCGGTAGCCGTGCTTCGGCACCGTCTCGATGAAGCGCGGCCTGGCGGCGTCATCGCCGAGCCGGCGCCGGATGGTGCGGATGCATTGGGTCAGGGCTTCGTCGGTGACGGGCACGCCGCGCCATACCTCGTCGAGAAAGCGATCCTTGGAGACCAGCTTGCCCTGTTCGCGCACCAGAAGGGCCAGGGCGTCGAGATAGCGGGCGTTCAGCTCCACCGGGGCGCCGTCGCGCGTCAGCCGGCGGTCGCCGGGGTCGAGCAGGAAGCGGTCGAAGCGAAAACAGCCGGGGGCCATGGTTCGGGGATACCTCGGGCGTTGCACAGGCCGCTTGCCCGGCGCGCAGGCCATGAAGCGTCAACCATGTGTCGCGGCAAGGCAATGGCCAATCAGGCGCGCGTGCGCTTCGCCGTGTTCAGCGCGACGGCCGCGCGGATGAGGGCCTTGAAGGCGGCTTCATCGAGCGCTGCGCCTTCCGGGATGTCGATGGCCCGCCGGGCGTTTCCTTCGAGGCTGGCGTTGAACAGGCCCGAGGGATCCTCCAGCGCCGCGCCCCGGGCGAAGGTCAGTTTGACGTAGCGCTTGTAGACCTCGCCGGTGCAGAGGATGCCCGCGTGCTCCCACACCGGGACGCCGCGCCATTTGACGGTCTCGACCACCTCGGGATCGGCCTCATGGATGAGGCTGCGAACCCGGGCGAGCGTCTCGCCGCGCCAGTCGCCCAGGGCGGCGATCTTCGCATCGATGAACGGGCCGGGGCGCTCCGCGCCCTCGACGCTGTCGGTCCTGTTCATGGTCGTCCTCCCTTGCGCGCTGTCACATCCGTTCGCCGGGCAGCCGGCTGGCCTGTCTCAGCCAGTCAGCAAGTTGCGCCTCGTCGATCGCGTCGTCTTCGTGGATGTGGAAATAGCGGACCTCCGGGTGTTTCGAGGCGACCGGCGGGACGGGGTCGAGCGAAGAGCCCCTGAAGAAAGCGAGCTTCAGATAGCGGTCGAAGGCGTGGAAGCTGACGAACCAGGCTCCGTCCTCGACCGCGTACAGGGGCGTGTTCCATTTGACCGCCTTCTTCACGCCGGGGACGGTGCGCTCGATCAGGGCGTCGAGGCGGCGCGCGATCTCGCCCTTCCAGCCCGGCGCGGCGGCGATCCAGGCCTGAACGGGGGCGTCGCCGAAGCCCTTGGGAATTTGCGGATTGCCGCCGGAGAGGAGCTTCGCGTCCGGCATTGCGGCTACTCCGCGCCCGCCAGAACGGCGTCCAGCCTGTCGAACATCTGCGCCCAGCCGTGCCGGGCGCCGCCGGTGGCCTGTTTCTGTTCGGGCCGGAAGCCGGCCTGTTCCATGCGCAGGTGGGTCCCCCCATCCGTCGGGGTGAGGGTGAAGGTCACCACGCTCGTCAGATTGAAGGCCGGGTCGTCGTGGGCGAAGTCCCAGCTGTAGGCGAGGGTCCGGTCCGGCTCGACGATCAGCACCTTGCAGTCCAGCACGCCGCCCCAGTCGCCCCGCAGGTTGAATCGATGGCCGACGACGGGCGCGAAGTCGTTCTTCATCAGCCAGGCCTCGATCAGGTGCGGCTGGGTCAGGGCGCGCCAGAGCTTTTCAGGCGGGTGGGCGAATTCGCGCTCGACGACGACGGAGCGGGTTTCGGTCGCGGCGGTCATTGGTCCATCCTTGTCAGCAGGTCTTCGAGGCCGTCGAACCGGGCCTCCCAGAAGCCGGTCATCTGACGGGTCCAGTCTGTCAGAGGCGCCAGGGCCGCGAGCTGGGCGCTGTAGTGGGTCTGGCGGCCTTCGGGGCGGTCGCGCACCAGTCCCGCCAGTTTCAGGACGCCTAGGTGCTTGGACACGGCCGGCTGCGAGACTCCGGCCCGGGCGGTCAGGGCGCCGACCGTCTGCTCTCCGTCACGGCACAGCCGCTCGAAGATGGCCCTTCGGGTAGGATCGGCGAGCGTACGGAACAGGAGATCGGGGTCGCCGGGCGTCATGAAACATAACTCGTTGGCTATTGGTTATGATCCATAACCGGCGAGCTATGTGTGAGTCAAGGCCGGGGACTGCGGTCGGCTGTTCCCATCGCCCCGAGGTCCGACGGAGGGGCGGCTTCAGCCCCTTCAATGGCCGCGGCCATGACGGTCGCCGCGGCGTCACCGCCCAGCCCGGCCTCCCGCGCCAGGGCGCGCCAGCCATGGAAGTCCAGCGCCAGATGCAGCAACGCCCGCTGGACCCCGCTCAGTCCGGCGCCCAGGACCTCGTGCCATCCCGCGATGAATGGGCCGAAGCGCAGATCGGCGACCTCGCGGGTCAGGCGGTGATGCTCGGCGTCGCGGAGGACGCAGGCGAGGAGCGCAGCGTTGGCTTCATACCAGCCGTACACCGCATTCAGCCCGAGGCGCAGCCGCCCGGCGCGGTCGGACACACTCTGCCAGTCGACGGCGTCCGGCGGGGGATTGCGCTCGAGGGACAGGGCCGAACAGGCCATCTGCAGGCTGCGCAGGTCGGGGAAGTGGGCGTACAGGGTGTTGCGCTGAACGCCGGCCCGCTCGGCGACCATGCTGAGACTGGTGTTTGCCGGTCCGACCGCCCCGTGCAGTTCCACCGCCGCCTCGACGATCTTCAGCCGCGTTTCCGCCTGCTGTTCGGCGCGTCGTTTGAGGGTGTAGCCGCGGGCCATCTTATTTCACTGAACAGTTGCGCGCAGCCATATTGACGGCCGGGCGGCATTTCGGTACACGGCAGTGTAGCGTGAAATTGTCGTTCCGTGCAAAGAGGCAGAAGTCATGGAAACCCGCGTCGCCGAAATCGCCGATGGCGTCTACCGCCTGTCGACCTTCGTTGCGGAGGTCGGACCGCCCCTGGGCCTGACCTTCAACCAGTTCCTGGTGCTCGGGGACGAGGCCCTGTTGTTCCACACCGGCCCGCGCCGCATGTTCCCGCAGGTGCTGGAGGCCGCCTCGCGGGTGATCGATCCCGCCGATCTGCGCTGGATCACCTTCGGTCATTTCGAATCGGACGAATGCGGCGCGATGAATGAGTGGCTGGCCGTGGCGCCCAGGGCGGAGGTCGCCCACGGTCGTATCGGCTGCGACGTCTCGCTGAACGACATGGCCGACCGGCCGCCGCGGCCTCTCGACGACGGCGAGGTGATCGAACTCGGCGGCGGCAAGCGGGTCCGCTACATCGACACCCCGCACACGCCGCACGGATGGGACGCCGGCGTCCTTCACGAGGAGTCGACCGGGACCCTGTTTTGCGGCGATCTGTTCACCCAGCAGGGTCAGGCGCCCGCCCTGGTGGAGGGCGACATCGTCGGACCGGCCATCGCGGCGGAGGACCTGTTCGGATATTCGGCTCTCAATCCCGCCATGGGCTCGACCTTGCGCAGGCTGTCGTCGCTGGCCCCACAGACCCTGGCGCTGATGCACGGGCCGGCCTTCCGCGGGGACGGGGCCGCCGCGCTCCGGAGCCTCGGCGGGGACTACGACCGGCGCGCGCGCGAGCGACTGCGTGGATTCGAGTTGGCGCTGTAGCGGGAGGGCGGCCCCCGGCCGGCTTTTGATCCGCCCCGGATGACGGGCGTCGCGCGACCCGCTATCTGCGATCCATGGCGCGTTACGATCTCAGCACCCCGGCCGGCCGGTTCAAGGCGCGGTGGGACTATGTCTGGAAGGACCACGCCTTCCTGCGCCGCTGGTTCATGAACGGCCATTGGCTGGGGCCGGACCTGGTGCGGACCAACCAGCCGTCGCCGCGGCAGCTGGCCTACTGGAAGTCCAAGGGGATCCGGACGGTCATCAACCTGCGCGGGGCGCGGGACGAGGCCTATTATGCGCTGGAGAAGGAGGCCTGCGAACGGCTGGGCCTGACCCTGATCGACGCGCCGCTGGATTCCCGCGATCCGCCGCAGAAGGATCGGGTGCATCGGGCGCGGGAGCTGTTCCGGACGATCGAATATCCGGTGTTGATCCACTGCAAGTCAGGCGCGGACCGGGCCGGGATGATGGCGGTCTTCTATCGCCACTTCCATCTTGGCGAGCCGATCTCCGAAGCGATCAAACAGCTGGACAAGCGATATCTGCACCACCGCGAGGGGCTGACGGGGGTGCTGGACTTTACACTGGAGAAATACCTGAAGGAGGTCGAGCCGACGGGGGTCAGCTTCATCGACTGGATCGACAGCGACGCCTATGACCCCAGGGCGATCCGGGCCGAGTTCAAGGCCGGCTGGTGGGGCACGATCCTGACCGAGAAACTGCTGAGGCGGGAGTAGGCGTCAGCCCCAGGGCCCGCGCGGTTCGCGCTTTTCAGATGGCGACCGGGGTTGTCCGCCCTCGGCGGCGATCTCGGCGTCGCGACGCGCCTTGCGCTCGGCGTTCCAGGTCTTGAGCCAATGAGATTCACGACGGTCGCCGCGCCAGACGCTGATCCACAGAACCAGCACCAGCAACAGCGAGACCAGGGACGCGATCTCCTGTCCGTCGAGGGTTCGGCCGAAGAGGGTCAAGATCGGAGTTCCTGCAAGGGAGCGTCGAGGTCAGGCGCGCCAGTATAGGCCCGGAAGCGCGCCGGGCCGAAGCTCGTTCCGCCGTCAGTGGCCGGGCGCGTCGCCGCGCGGGTCGATCATGCGATGGGCGTGCAGGATGAAGAACCGCATATGGGCGTTGTCGACGGTGGCCTGGGCCCGGGCCTTCCAGGCCTTGCGGGCCTCTTCGTAGTTGGGGAAGGCGCCGACGAACTCGACCTTGGACAGGTCGCGGAACACAGGGGCGTCGAGGTGGCGCAGCTCGCCGCCGATGACGAGGTGCAGGAGTTGTTCGGCTTCGGCGGGCTTGGTCATGGAGTGATCGTCCGGGCAGGGGGAGCTAGCGGGGCGCCAGCGGAATAGGCGCTGTCCGCCGCACGATCAACGGGTGAAGCGCCGGAGCGCTGCACACGAGGCTGTTCTGACGCGGGTCGGCCTGGTTGAAGCTCCAGGCGCGGCCGTGGTGGTCGCTGACCCGCCCGCCCGCCTCCTCGACAATCAGGCAGCCGGCGCAGACGTCCCAGTCCCATTTCGGGGTCAGGTTGATGGCGGCGTCGAAGGCCCCGGCGGCGACCAGGGCCATGCGGTAGGCGATGGCGTTGCGCTTCTCGAACCGCATGGCGGGCCAGGGCTCGATCCAGTGCGGCCCCTCCATCAGCCGGGCGTCGGCGAGGACGGAGGCGTCGTCCAGATCGGTGGTGTCGGAGGCGGTGATCGGACGGCCCTGAAGCGACGCGCCGCCGCCGAGGGTGGCGGTGAAGGTCTCGCCCAGCGCCGGAGCGTGGATGACGGCGGCGACGGGACGTCCGTCCTCGACGATGGCGATGGGAATGCACCACCACGGCTTGCCCTTCATATAGGCGACCGTGCCGTCGATCGGATCGACCACGAAGATGCGGCGGTTCGAAAGGCGGTCGGCGTTGTCGGCGGTTTCTTCCGACAGCCAGCCGTGGTCGGGCCGGGCCGACAGCAGCGTGTCCTTGAGCAGCTGGTCGACGGCCATGTCAGCCGAGGTGACGGGCGAACCGCCGGACTTGGACCAGACCTTCAGCCCGGCGTCGCGTTCGGCCAGCGCCAGCCGGCCCGCCGCCTCGGCGGCGTCGCGGATCAGGTCGAGATCGGCTGCGAAATCGCTCATTTGCCGGCGATGGCCACGCCGTCGAACATCAGCGACGGGCTGTTGAAACTGCCGCGGAATTCGAGGTCCGAGCCGCGCTCGAGCCGGATCCACAGGTCGGCGAGATTGCCGGCGACGGTGACGCCGCTGACGGGCCAGACGATCTCGCCGTTCTCGAACCAGAAGCCCGACACCCCGGCGGACCAGTCGCCGTTGTTGGCGTTCAGCGAGGGGCCGAACATCGAGGTGACCAGCAATCCCGTACCGGCGTCGGCCATCAGCCCGTCCAGATCCCGCTCGCCCGGTTCGAGATGCAGATTATGGGTCGAGACGCCGGGCGGGCCGGCGAGGCCGCGCGAGGCGTGGCCGGTCGAGGCCATTCCCAACTGGGCCGCGGCGGCGCTGTTGAGCAGCCAGGTGCTCAGAACGCCGTCCTGGACGATGGACTGGCGCGACACCGCCACGCCCTCGTCGTCGAACGGGGTGGAGCCAAGGCCGCGGATGCGGAACGGGTCGTCGATCAGATCGACGCCGGTCGGCAGGATGCGCTGGCCGAGACGGTCCTTGAGGAAGGAGGTGCCGCGGGCGATCGAGGGGCCGGAGATGGCGCCGAGAATGGGCGACAGGACCTGGGTGGCGATGCGATTCTCGAAGATGACCGGGGCGGTGGTCGAATCGATCTTGCGCGGCCCCGTGCGGGCCACGGCGCGACGGCCGGCGTAGTCGCCGATGGAGGCGGCCGACGGCAGATCGGACAGGTGACGCACGGCGCGGTGTTCGCCGCCGCGTTCCATGGCGCCGTCCTTTTCGGCGATGACGCCGACGCCGAGGGAGAAGGCCGAGCCGTGGTAGGCGCCGTCAAAGCCGTGCGAGGTGACCAGCCGCCAGCGGCTGGACGAGGCCGAGGCGTGGCCGCCTTCGGATTTGGCCACGCCGGGCACGGCCATGGCGGCGGCCTCGGTCTCGGCGGCCATGGCCTCGAGCTCGGCGGCGCTGCGCTCGGCCGGATCGAACAGATCGAGGTCGGCGAAGGGGCCGCGGGCGAGGCGATCCTGCGGGGCGAGGCCGGCATAGGGGTCCTCCGGCGCGAGCCGGGCCATGGCCACGGCGCGCTCGACCAGGCGGGTTCGCGTGGCGTCGGACAGGTCGGAGGCGGAGACGACGGCCGATCGGCGCCCGATGAAGACCCGCAGGCCGAGGTCGCGGCTCTCTTCGCGTTCGACATCTTCAAGCGCACCGTTGCGGACGCCCACGGACAGGGAGGCGCGCTCGGCCGAGACGGCTTCGGCGGCGTCGGCCCCGGCCCTGAGGGCGGCGGCGACCAGATCGGGCAGGATGTCGGGAGAGGCGGCGGACGCGGTACGGTCAGGCATGCCCCGATATGGCCGGGCCGGGGGTTCCGCGCAACGGCGCCGACGTCAGATGCAGCCGAAGGCGCAGGCGATCAGGGTGCCGGCGCCGCCGATCAGCGCCGCCTGGGTCAGGATCATGCCCGCCATACGCCCGAACGACGGCTGTTTCGTCTGGCTCAGGCCCCAGGCGTGGAGGATGCGCCCGAGCAGCATGGCGCCGCCGACGGCGTGGATCCAGACGGGCTGGAAGTCGAGCAGGGCCATCAGAATCAGGATCGCGAGGCAGGGCGGGATGTATTCCGCCGCATTGCCGAAGGCCCGGCTGGCCGCCGTCAGCTGGGGGTCGCCGCCGTCGCCGAACGACACCTTGAGCCGCTTGCGGGTGAAAATGGTCCTGAACGACAGGACGACCAGCAGCAGGATCGACAGGCCGCTCCACAGCGCCGCGGCCTGGAGGGCCGTCATCGCGTCAAATGTCGCCATCAGTCTTCTCGCCCCACCGGATAGAGCCGGTAGCGATCATCATAGAACGGGGTTCTCTCGTAGAACCACTGCAAACGCGCGTCGCCGTTGGCGGCGAACTCCGGTTCGGCCGCCAGTTTCGCCTCAAACGCGGCCTTCAGCGCCGGGTCGGCGGCCATCATGGCCTCAGCCAGCGGGGCGATGGCGTAGCCTTCGATATATTCGACCCGGCTCAGGACCTCGGGGAACATGCCCCAGGCGAAGAAGCTCTCGGAGGACTGCGGCTCCAGCAGCAGGACGACGATGTCGCCCAGCGGCTGGTCGGTGGGCACGCGGACCGAGCCGGCGGGGAAGGTCCAGTCGCGGCGCTCGGGCGTGACGCCTGTGACGGTGACGCCGACATGGCCCTCATTGGCGCGGGTCGCCAGCTTCGGCTCGACGAGGCGCAGCATGTCGAGGTTGACGGTGCGGGCGGCGTCGACCGTCTCCATCCGGATCCCGTGCAGGCGGAGCCGCTCGATGATGTCCGTGCGATACGACGGCACCCAATAGGCCTCGGGGCGACGGAGGGTCAGGGTCGGACGCGAGCCGTAGAAGGGCAGGGCCCAGGGCTCGAGATCGGCCACGCCCAGCCAGCGGATCTCCTGACGGCCCGAGGCGGGGCTGTCGTACATCTCATAGCGGATGCCCTTGAAGGTCCGGGTGTAGGCCGGGGTCGGGTCGGGGGCGAAATTGGCCGGGATTTCCGTGGGGCGCAGGGCCGTATCGGCGGCGATGGCGCTGCGCAGGGCGGGTCCCTCGGCGGCCAGGCGGCGCAGGGCGGCCTCGAGGAAGACATAGGTCCCCAGCACCCGCTGCTCATAGGGCTTCAGGCTGTGGTTCTCGATCAGGATGGTCGGGACATGGGCCGCCGAGCCCCAGCCGTTGGAGAAGCGCTCGCCGAGGCCGCCGTCCGACAGGCCCGCGCGGGGATCGGCGTCGATGCCGAAGACCAGTTCGCCCGGGATGTGGCCCTCTGCCTCAAGCGCCGCATTGATCGCGGGCTTGAAGGTCGCGTCCAGCCAGGCCGCGATGGCCGGCGAGCGCGACCAGACGCCGTTCTCGCCATTGTAGCCGTAGGTGACGTCGTACTGGTAATCCATGCCGTCGGTGACGTGGATGTCGACGTACAGGTCGGGCCGGTATTTCAGCACCAGACCGCGCACGGCCCGCATCTCGGGCTGGTCCAGTTTCAGATAGTCGCGGTTGAGGTTCTGGTTGGTCGCTGTGTTCCGCCAGCCCTGGATGCGGGGCCCGCGCTGGTTGGGGCGGCTCCAGGCGCTGGCGCGCTCGTGGCCGTCGACCGACAGGATGGGGATCAGGATCAGATTGACCCGGTCCAGCAGGTCGTCCTTGCCGTTGAAGGCGATGTCGCGGAGCAGCATCATGCCCGCGTCCTTGCCGTCGATCTCGCCGGGGTGGATGCCTGCCTGGGCCAGCAGCACGGGCTTGGCCGGATCAAAGGCGGCCCCGTCCTTCGAGGCGATGACGGCGTAGATCGGCCGGCCCTCGGGCGAGACGCCGAACTGTTCGATGCGGATCAGGTCCGAGGCGGCGTCCAGCCGGTCGAACCAGGCGCGGGTATCGGCGTAGTTCGGGCTCTCGTCATGATCGGCGTCGGCCTCGAAGGCCGTGACCCAGGGGTCCGAGGCGTCGCGCAGCAGGGCGCGGCTGGCGCCGTCCCAGGCGGGAGCCGGCGGCAGGAAGGGCTGGTCCCACGGCGCGGCGTTGGCGACGGACGACGGGGCGGACTGGGACATGACGGGACTCGATACGAGCGCGGCGAACGCGGCGATGATCAGGGCGGAGCGCATGACAGGTTCCTCGGCCATTCGTCGCCGCGTTTCAAGCGGCGGGTCGTCCCGGCGGAAGCGCGGCTCCCGCTGCCGGCTCCGTTGTCGCCGCCGGTTCGGTCGGCAGTCCCGCCGCCATGAGCTCCGGGGCGAGAAGCGACGCGATCGCGAGCACGACATACACCGCCATATGCAGGCCGATCATGGTCGCGAATAGCCGGGGCCGCTCTGCTATGGCCGCGGGTACGACCAGCACCAGATAGAACGCGAGGGTCGCAAGATAGCCCCCGATGAGCAGGGCGCCGCCCGGCTTGTTGAAGTTGACGATGATCGCAGCCACGACCAGCAGGGCATTCGCCACGGCGGTCAGCATCAGCACCACCGTCTTGTTGGCCCAGAAGTGATCGTCCAGCGACGCCCCGTCCTCGATCTCGTGGGGGAAGACGAGAGAGGCGGCGATGAAATAGACCAGGGTGATGACCAGCCCGATGACCAGCATGCCGTAGCTGAACGGCAGGTCCCGGAAATTCACCCAGGCCGAGTCCCAGAAGCTGGCGATGTCCAGCGCGACGAACAGGGCCAGCATGGGCGTGAGCCAGCCGATGCGAATCTTCCTGCGGTGCTGGATCGCGGTCGCCAGCCCTGTGGCGATGACGGCGACCGACAGGCCCAGCAACAGGCCGTAGAAGCTGAAGAAGAACTCGAACGCGCTCAAGAGCGGCCCCCCGACCCGTGGTCCGTGACACTAGGGGCGGAATCAGGCCGGCGTCACCCGGCAATCGACCGCCCGCGTGAAGTCCATGACCCAGTTGGTTTCCCAGGTCCGGCCGTCGTCGAAGGAGAACCGCTGGGTCCAGCGGGCGCTGTCGGGGGTGATGTCCGACCAGATGTAGCGGGCGATTACGGGGCGGCCGTCGCAGAAGTCCGGCCCCTCGAGCGTGCATCCGGCGGCGTCGAAGCGGCCGCGCACGGGCGGTTGCAGCACGCCGTTCTGGCTGCTGATCCAGTGGATGACCCATTCGCGGGCCGGCATGTCGAAGGACCGCACCGCCATGCCGGTCCAGCCGCGCGCCGGGCAGTCGATCTGTTCGACATTGGCCAGTCCGCCCAGCCGCGGCTCGCACCAGCCCGTGGAGGGGAATTCATCCCAGTCGTCGGCGCCAACGCCCAGCGTCCTGAGCCTGCGGTTGGCGACGGTCCAGCGGCCGTGGATGAAGTCGAAGTCGTGGATTTCGGGCAGGGATTCGAGAGGTTGGGCGGACATGGCGGGGTTCCTTTCGCTGAACGCCGCAAAGCCATAGGCCCCATAAACTGACATCTGTTGTCAGGATAAATCGGCTAGTGTCGAAAAATGCGCGCCAGCCGACTGCTTTCGATCCTGCTGCTGCTCCAGACCCGGGGGCGGATGACGGCCGAGGCGCTGGCGGCCGAGTTCGAGGTGTCGGTGCGCACCATCTATCGCGATATCGACCAGCTGAGCGCGGCCGGGACGCCGGTCTATGCCGACCGTGGCCGATCGGGCGGATTCCAGCTGATGGACGGCTATCGGACCCGGTTAACCGGCCTGACCGACGCCGAGGCCGAGACGCTTTTCCTCGGCGGCCTGTCCGGGCCGGCGGCGCAGATGGGCTTCTCCGGCGCGGTGACGACCATGCAGCTGAAGCTGCTGGCGGCCCTTCCACCCGAGCGTCAGGCAGCGGCGGAGCGGCTGGCGGGGCGGTTCCACCTTGATCCGGTCGGCTGGTATCAGACCGCCGACGAGGCCGAACGCCTGCCCGTGATCGCACAGGCGGTGTGGAACAGCCGCCGTATCGCCGTGCGCTATGAGAGCTGGAAGGGCGAGGTGGCGCGCGCGCTGGAGCCGCTGGGCCTGATCCTGAAGGCGGGGCTCTGGTATCTGGCGGCGCGACCGGTCGAGGGGCGGGGCGATCCGCGCACCTATCGCGTCTCGAACATTCTGGAGCTGACGGTCGGCGAGGCGACGTTCGAACGGCCCGCCGGCTTCGACCTCGCGGCGTGGTGGGCGGAAACCTCGCGGCGGTTCGAGGCCGACATTTTCACCGGGACGGCGACCCTGAGAGTGTCAAAGGCGGGTCTGAAACAGTTGGCGAAACTGGGGGCCGAGCAGGCGCGGATCGCGGCGGAAGCCGCCGCTGGCGCCGGCGAAGGTTGGGTCGTGGTGACCGTGCCGATCGAGTCGGTCGAGCACGCGGCCGTCGATTTTCTGCGACTGGGCGGCGAGGCCGAAATCCTGGCCCCGGCCGCCCTCAGAGACGCGATGCGCGAGACCGCCGGGCGGCTGGCGCAGCTCTACCGCGACTGAAGCCTCAGCGGTTCAGCTTGGCCTGCAGCCGGTCGTAAACGGCCTGTTCGGCCGTGCGGCGGGCGGTGAGGTCGGCGATCGTGGCCGTGTGTTCCGGAGTGGCGCCGCCGGCGGCCTGGGCGAGGGCGTGGACCGCGGCGAGCTGGGTGTCGAGATTGTTGATCTCGGCCTGGGCGTCCCACATCCGGTCCTCTTCCGCCTCGGTCAGACGCGGCGCGGGCGGGCGGACCCGACGCGGCGGGTCGCGGCGGGCGCCGCTGCCGACCCGCACCTGGGCATCGGCCCCGGTCGGAACGGTCACGACGGGCGAGGCGAGAACGACGGCGAGGAGGGCGATCAGCGGCAGCTTCATGATGGGCCTCGAACAGGGGAGGAAAGCGAAGACGTGACCCTAGATTACCGTTCTGTCATTTGTGAAGCGCTTTTCGGACACAATCGCCGAAGGAAACGACACCGCTATTTCCAGATCGGCGCGCCGTCTCCCGGAAGGCCCAACCGGTCCCACATATCCGAGACCCGCTCGACGACGGCGTCGTCCATGCGAATCTCCTCGCCCCACTCCCGCTTCGTCTCGGGCGGCCATTTGTCTGTGGCGTCGAGGCCGATCTTGGAGCCGAGACCGCTCTCGGGGCTGGCGAAGTCGAGATAGTCGATCGGGGTGTTCTCGATCAGGGTGATGTCGCGCGCCGGGTCCATCTTGGTGGAGATGGCCCACATAACCTGTTTCCAGTCGCGGGCGTCGATGTCGTCGTCCACGACGATGACCCATTTGGTGTACATGAACTGGCGCAGATAGCTCCAGACGCCCAGCATCACCCGCTTGGCGTGGCCGGGGTAGGCCTTCTTCATCGACACCACGGCGATCCGGTAGCTGCAGCCCTCGGGCGGCAGCCAGAAGTCGGTGATCTCGGGGAACTGCGCCCTCAGCAGGGGGATGAAGACCTCGTTGAGCGCCTCGCCCAGCACCGAGGGCTCGTCGGGCGGGCGGCCGGTGAAGGTGGTCAGATAGATGGGATCGCGGCGCATGGTGACGGCCGTGACCTGGAAGACCGGGAAGGTCTCGACCGAATTGTAGTAGCCGGTGTGGTCGCCATAGGGGCCCTCGGCGGCGTGTTCGTCGAACAGGACATGGCCTTCAAGCACGATCTCGGCATTGGCGGGGACCATCAGGGGCACGGTCTTGCACGGGACCAGCTCGGCCTTCTGACCGCGCAGCAGGCCGGCGAACTGGTATTCGGACAGGGTGTCCGGGACGGGCGTCACGGCGGCGAGAATGGTGCCGGGGTCGGCGCCGAGCACGACGGCGCAGGGCAGGGGGCCCTTCTTCCCGGCCTTTTTATGCCGCGCATAGTGCTGGGCGCCGCCGCGGTGGGCCAGCCAGCGCATGATGGCCCTGTCCTTGCCGAGCACCTGCATGCGGTAGATGCCGAGGTTGAAGTCGTCCTCGCGGTCGTCGGAGGGACCCCTGGTCACGACGAGGCCCCAGGTGATCAGAGGGGCGGGCTCGCCGGGCCAGCAGCCCTGGACCGGCAGGCTGGTCAGGTCGATCTGGTCGCCCTTCAGCACCACCTGCTGCACCGGCGCGGACTTCACCACCTTCGGCCGCATCGACATGACCGTCCGGGCCAGGGGCAGCATCTCCATGGCGTCCGACAGGCCGCGCGGGGGCGTCGGATTGCGCAGGAAGGCCAGCAGTTCGCCGACCTCGCGCAGCTCGGCGGCGGTGGTGCGGACCTTCTTCTCCATGGTCACGCCCATGGCCACGCGCTTCACCGTGCCGAACAGATTGGCGAGGCAGGGGATGGGGCTGATCGAGCCGTCGGGCATGACGGGCTTTTCGAACAGCACCGCCGGGCCGCCGTTGCGCAGCAGCCGGGTCTGGATCTCGGTCATCTCCAGATGGGTGGAGACGGGCTCGGAGACGCGAACCAGTTCGCCCTCGGCCTCCAGCATGGCCATGAAGTCGCGCAGGGATTTGTAGGCCAATGAAACGCTCCGGTCCGGGCGTCTGGATTAGGCGGACGCGGCCGTCCTGTCACGCCGTCCGAGGGTGCGGTCGATCGCCACGACGGTCAGGCCGACGACGCCGAAGAAGGCCAGCAGGCCGCACAGGTTCAGCAGGGTGCGTCCCAGACCCAGTTCGGCGACATCGATGAACCAGTAGGGATACCAGCCGCTGACCGCCCCGAGCAGCAGGAGCCAGCCGCTGTAGATCAGGGGGAAGGCCAGCCATTTGCCGGCGTCGATCCAGCGCAGCCGGCCGTTGGGGGTGAATACCAGCCAGTCGATCAGGATGGCGACCGGCATGACATAGTGCAGGCCGATGTTGGCTACCTGGTACAGGCCCTGCGGGTTCCATGTGGCGTGAAGCAGGAAATGGTACACCAGCCCGACGACCACGGCGTACATGGTCACCCCGGCGCGGACGCCTTCCGACGACGCCCAGCGTCCCGGCCGCGTCCGGACCCCGATCAGCGGAAGGGTCAGGGCGACGGCGACCAGCAGATTGGTCTGGATGGTGAAGAAGCTGAAGAAATGCAGCGTTCGCGTGGCGGTCTCCGCCGGGGTCAGCCCCGAGATCGTCAGGCCGTAGTAGAGCCCCACGGAGGCCCAGCCGACGACGGCGAACACGCCGCGCCAGATCAGGGCGGCGCGCGACCAGTCCATCAGTACGCCCGCGTATCGGAAACCAGCGCCCACAGCGGCAGCCGAAGCGCGTGGGTCGCGGCGCCGATCTGGGCGGTGGTGAGGTGGGCGCGGCCGGCCTCGGCGCGCCGGGTTTCCTCGGCCGACATGTGCAGCAGGACGGCGAAGTCGTCGATCGACAGACCGCGCGCCTGCCGCCACCGCTTCAACCTTGCGCCGATCGCCGCGTCGAGCGGATCGACGCCGGGAAATCCCAGCACCGAGCCCATCCAGTCGCTCCCTCGCGCGCCGACTGTCCCCGGCGCTTCAGCGCCATTCTTCGTCCCAGTTGAACGCCTTGTCGAGCCAGTCGCCGAGGCGGCCGTCCGGGGAGGCCAGGGCGTGGATGCGGTCCATCTCCTCGGACGAAAGCCGGAAGTCGAAGACGTCGAAATTCTCCTCGGCCCGGCTGACCTTCGCGGTGCGGGGGATGGCGATGACGTTCTGCTGGATCAGCCAGCGCAGGGTCACCTGTCCGGCGGTCTTGCCGTGGGCGCGGCCGATCGCGTTAAGGGTGGCGTCGTCGGCGATCTTGCCCTGGGCGAGAGGCGACCAGGCGGTGATGGAGGAGCCGAGATCCCTGGCCGTTTCGAGCAGCTTCGTGAGCTTGAGGTAGGGGTGGTATTCGACCTGGTTGGTGACCAGTTTCGCCTTCGACAGGGACTGGGCCCGGCGGAACTCGGCCGCGGGAAAATTGGACAGGCCGATGGTGCGGGTCAGGCCGAGGTCCTTCGCCTCATTGAGGGCGCCGAGAGTCTCTTCCCACGCGGGCTCGGCCTTCGGCCAGTGCAGCAGCAGCAGGTCGGGGGTGAAGCCGAGGCTGGCGGCGGATTCCCTCGCCTGTTTCAGCAGGCCCTCGCGGTCGAAATGGGCGACCCAGATCTTGGTGGTCAGCCAGATGTCGTCGCGGGTCACATGGCCGGCGGCGATGGCGTCGCGGATGCCGTCTCCGACTGCCGCCTCATTGTGATAGATCCAGGCCGTGTCGATGTGGCGATAGCCGATGCGCAGGGCCTCGGCGACCATGCGCCGGGCGTCCTCGGGCGTCAGGTTCCATGTGCCGAAGCCGAGCAGCGGAATGGCGTGGCCGTCGACGGTGATGGCGAGCTGGTCGGTCATGGGAGGCTCCTGCGGGGGGGAGCGGTTTAACTGGGGACCGCAGCCGTTGGTTCAACCAGCCAGTCGAACATCTCGTCCCACAGGCCCTCCATGCCGCGGCGGAAGGCGCCTTCGTGGCCGATGCGGGCGGCGCCGTAGTCGGCCGGGGCGCGGACGACGACCTCTCGCGGAGCGTTGGGATAGATCTGCAGCAGGATCGGCGAGGTGACTGGCGTGGCGATAGGATCGTCGGTGAAGATCCACGAGCGGACCGGCGCCGTCACGGCCTCGAAATGATGCGGCTGCAGCCGGTCCTTCAGCTCATCGAGGAAGTAGGACTCCTTCAGGCACCAGCGCCGCCAGGTCTTCCAGACGCCGGCCGGCAGGTCGGTCCCGGCCCACAGGCCGCCGCCCTTGATATAGCCGCGACGCCGCAGGCTCCACGGGCCGTAGGCGAGCCAGAAAAACAGCTCGAGCGGATTGTAGGACCGGTGGTGCCGGCCCCACCAGCCGCTCCCCACCGAGACGAAGGCGTGACGGTCGATGCGGTGGTGATTGGGCATGAAGCCGAGAAAATGGCCGCCCACGCTGTGCCCGACATGGACGACGGGCAGGTCCGGGGCGGCGGCGATCAGGGCGTCCAGGGCCGCGGGCATGTCGAGCCGGCCCCAGTCGGGATAGTCCATCTGAAGGGCCGCGAGGTCGTCCGGCCGCGAGCCGGCGATGCCGCGGAAATCATAGGTCAGCACCGTCGCCCCGCGCCCCGCCAGATGGCGGGCGAACCGGTCATAGAAGCCCTTGGGAAAGCCGGTGCCCGAACTGACCAGGACGGCAAGGGTCGGAGACTCGGCGGAGACCAGCCGCATCGACAGCGGATAGCCGTCAGAGGCCTCGGCGATGAAGTCGCGGATGACGGGGTCGCTCATTGGGGGTCCGTAGCTATTCGCAACGAACCTAGCCGATTGACGCGGCGTCAGGTCAAGCGCTCTTGGAGCGGAGGCCGTCCTCGGCTAAAGCCCGCGCCTTCTCCTGTTTTCCGGGCCTTCTCGCCATGACCGATCTTCCCGACCGCCTCTGCGTCGATCCCGACAGCCCGTTCTACGACGCCGACCTGCTGGCGAAGGGAATCGGCGTCCGCTTCAAGGGCGAGGAAAAGACCAATGTCGAGGAATACTGCATCTCGGAAGGCTGGGTCCGTCTGGCCGTCGGCAACCGGGTCGACCGCCGGGGCAAGGCCCTGACCGTCAAGCTGCAGGGTCCGGTCGAGGCCTGGGTCAAGGGCGAGTAGTCCTGTCGGCGCTTATGGCGCCATCGAAAAAACTCTGACGCGGACCGCTTGTCGGCTCCCCCTGCAGGGTTCAGGTTCCGGCGCCTCAATGAGTCCCGGAGCCGTCATGCGCCTGTCCGTTCGCCTTCTCGCCGCCAGCGCCCTGGCCCTGACCCTCGTGGCGGCGCCCGCCATGGCGCAGGACGCCGCCACCATCGGGCGGGCCGAGACCATCCGCGACGCGGCGCTGAACCAGAACATCGCGCTGGACTACATCACCCAGCTGACCACCCGTTTCGGCCCGCGGCCGGCGGGATCCAAGGCCGAGCAGGACGCCTCGGCCTGGGCCGCCGACTATATGCGGGCCCAAGGCTTCCAGAATGTGCGCATCGAACAGTTCCCTCTGGTCGGCTGGGAGCGGGGTGAGGAGAGCGGCTCGATCGTCGGCGCCCGGCCGCAGCGGCTGGTCCTCGCCGCCCTCGGCCATTCGCCCGGCACCAACGGCGTCATCGAGGCCGAGGTGGTGCGGTTCGACAGCCTTGAGGCGCTGAACGCCGCTCCTGCCGGGTCTCTGGCGGGCAAGATCGCCTATGTCGACGCCGGCCAGATGGTGCGGATGCAGGACGGCTCGGGCTATGGCCCGCTGACGCGCATCCGGGGCGCCGGTCCCGCCGCGGCGGCGGCCAAGGGGGCCGTGGCCTTCATCATGCGCTCGGTCGGCTCGGACGAGCACCGCATGCCGCACACCGGAACCACCCGCTATGTCGACGGCGTCGTGCCCCTGCCGGGCTTCGCCCTGGCCGCGCCGGACGCCGACACGGTCTCGCGCCTGATCGCCATGGGCGAGACGGTGCGCCTCCGCCTGTCCTCGACGGCCCACACCTATCAGACGGTCAGCCAGAATGTGATCGGCGACATTCCCGGCCGCTCGCGGCCCGATGAGATCATCGTCCTGGGCTCGCACATGGACAGCTGGGACCTGGGCACGGGCGCCATTGACGACGGCGCCGGCGGAGCCATCACCCTGGCGGCGGCCAAGGCCATCCGCGACAGCGGCCGGCGACCCGCGCGGACGGTCCGCGTCGTCCTGTACGGTTCGGAAGAGGTGGCCCAGCCGACCGACACCGGCAACGGCGGCGGCGCTTATCTGCGCGGCATCGGGACGGCGGTGGAGCAGCACATCCTCGCCGGCGAGAGCGATTTCGGCGCCGACCGGGTCTATGCGCTGCAACTGCCGCCCGGCGCCCAGGGCTCGGAATTCGCCCGGGCCGCGGCGCGGGTGCTGTATCCGATCGGCGTCCTGGCCTCATCGACGCCGGAACTGAGCGGCGGCGCGGATATCGGTCCGCTGGCGGCCTCGGGCGTGCCGGTGTTCGGCCTGAACCAGGACGGCACCCGCTATTTCGACCTGCACCACACGGCGGACGACACGCTGGACAAGATCGATCCGGCGCAGCTGAGCCAGAATGTGGCGGCCTGGGCGGGACTGATCTGGCTGGTCGCGGATTCGGACGTGGACTTCCGGGCGATGCGGACGGCGGCGGAAGCGGCGTCAGCGGGTCGCTAGGCGGGGCGGCGCCACAACTTGACCGACGGTCATTTCACGTCAGAGTGGAGTGCGCCGAAACGGCAGGCTGGAGGCTTGAATGACTGACCCGGATATCACCGTCGCTCCTCACGCGGGCGCCACGAATGTCCACGTCCACGTCGCGCCGCAGGATACGGGCCTGGCGGTCGCGTCCCTGGTTCTGGGCGTCTTCGCCATCTGCACGGTCTGGATTCCGTTCATCGGGCTGATCGCCTGGATTCTGGCCCCTCTCGGTCTGATCCTCGGCCTGGTGGCGTTGAAGCGGCCGGCCGGTCCGGGCCGGGGCGTGGCGATCGCGGGAATCGTCTGTTCGGCGATCGGCCTGCTGGGGTGCATCGGCTGGATCGTCCTGATCGGCGCCGTGGCGACGGTAGGCGTCGCGCCGTGATCCTGAAACATCGCCGGGGCCGGTGACGGGCGGCGGCAGGAGACCGACATGGCCCTGGTCCGCTTCCTGTTCGGCGTAACCGGTCGGCTTGACCGACGAGGGTACGGTCTGGCCGTGCTGGGCTGGATGTTGTGGTTGATGGTCGTCCAGCGGTTCACCGTCGGACTACCCGATTTCACGACCAGCGGCCGCCTGCTCGACATGCTGTGGGACGGCGACAGGGCCTGGGGCCCGACCCTGGATGCGGCCGTTCACGCCGCGGGCGATCTCCAGGTGCGATACGCGGTGTTCGCCGCCCTTGTGACGTTGGCCTTCGCCTCCTTTCTGACCCTCACCGCGCGGCGGCTTCACGATATCGGCCGTCCGGCGGCCTATGCCTGGATCGCGGTGCTGCCGTTTCTCGGGCCGCAGGCGGTGTTCTACGTCCTGCTCTTCCTTCCGGGCGATCGGGACGCCAACCGGTATGGGGGCGTCGGCAGACCCGGAGCGTCCGCCGACGAAGCAGCAGACCTTTCCCATCCGCCCGCAAGTCCGTAGAGCGGGCTGCCTGCGAGCGTGGCGAAACTGGTAGACGCAAGGGACTTAAAATCCCTCGACTTCGGTCATGCGGGTTCGACCCCCGCCGCTCGCACCAGACCCCTCCGGCGCCGGGGCCGTTTGACCGGCGTCAAGGCGCAGCCGGCCCCGGGCTGTCATTGAGCGGAGCCATGACCCCGTTGATCCCGACCCCGCCTGCCGCCCCGGACCCGGGACTCCGCCCGGAGACGGGCCGCGGATGAAACCCGACGGGCTGCACGGGCTGACGGCGCTCGAGGCTGAACAGCGTCTGGCTTCGGTCGGCGCCAACGAGATCGAGGCGACCGGCCGCCGGAACCTGTGGCGCATCGTCAGGGACACCCTGCGCGAGCCGATGTTCCTGCTGCTGGCCGCCGCCGCCGTCCTCTATCTCGCCCTCGGCGACCTCGGCGAGGGCCTGTTCCTGATGATCGGCGCCGTGGTCGCCATCGGTCTCGTCGTGATCCAGGAAGCGCGCAGCGAGGGCGCGCTGGCCGCGCTGCGCGACCTCGCCCAGCCTTGGGCGCGGGTCATTCGCGACGGAGTCGACCGGCGGATTCCCACCCGCGAGCTGGTCCCCGACGACATCCTGCTGATCGCCGAGGGGGAGCGGCTGCCCGCCGACGGCGTGCTCAGGGCGGGCGATGTGCTGGGCGTCGACGAATCGACCCTGACCGGGGAGTCCGCGCCGGTGTCCAAGGAGCCGGCCGCCTCCGACGCCCGGCTCGACGACTGGCCCGAACCGGGGGCCGAGACGGGCCCCTTCCTGTTCGCGGGAACCCTGGTGGTCCGGGGGCATGGGGTGGTGCGGGTCGTTCGTACGGGCCCACGGTCCGCCCTGGGGCGCATCGGACGATCGCTCGCCGGGATCGCCCAGGAACCGTCGCCGCTGCAGAAGACCGCCGGGCGGCTGGTCGGCGTGCTCGGCGGCGTGGCCATCGTCTTCTGCGGGGTGGTGGCCCTGACCTATGGCCTGCTGCGCGACGACTGGATCGGCGGGGTGCTGGCGGGCATCACCGTCGCCATCGCGCTCATCCCGGAAGAGTTTCCGATGGTGCTGGCGGTGTTCCTGGCGGCGGGCGCGCTGCGGCTGGCCCGCCACCAGGTGCTGGCGCGACGCGGCGCGGCGATCGAGGCGCTGGGCGGCGCCACCGTCCTGTGCGTCGACAAGACCGGCACTCTGACCGAGAACCGCATGCAGGTGGCCCGCCTGTGGACGCCCGAGGGCGACACGGCGGTCGCGGATTCCGGGCCGCCGGTCGGGGCGGCGGCCGGATTGCTCCGG
>NZ_BSOY01000030.1 GCF_030160755.1 Brevundimonas denitrificans
CGCCGCCGGTCGCGGAGCCGGAGGGATCGCCGCAGCCGCAGGCGGCGAGGCCGGCGCCGGTGCGACCACGGGCGCTGGAGTCGGGGCCGGGGCCAGATAGACCGCCGGAGCCGGCGGGCCGCTGTTCAGGTCGCGGGTCAGGCTGCTGGCGGGAGGAACCTGCGCGGGAGCGGGAGCCGGAGTCTGGACGGGAAGCGTCCGGGCGTGCGCGGCTCCGGCGAGCAGGAGGGCGGCGGCGGTGACGATGATTTTCATGGGGGCGACAATCCCCCTTCAACCCCCGGACGGCAAGGCCCGGGTCAGGCGGCGGGCAGTTCGACCCAGAAGGTGGCGCCTTCGCCGGGCGCCGACGTCACGCCGATGGAGCCGCCCTGCAGTTCGACCAGCCGCTTGGCCAGGGCCAGGCCGATGCCGTGGCCCTCGACCGTCGAACGCTCCAGGCCCAGCCGGTTGAAGGGTTCGAACAGCTGGGTCTGCTTCTCGACCGACAGCCCGCCGCCGCGGTCGATGACCTCGATCCGCACGCCGTCGTAGACCTTGCTCGCGCGGAAGACGACCACGCCGCCGGCCCCCCCGTACTTGACCGCATTGGAGGCCAGGTTGGCGATGACCTGGGTCAGGCGTTGGGAGTCGGCCAGGGCCACAAGGCCGTCGCCTTCGCTGATCACGTCCAGCCGGATCCCCAGGGCGTCGGGTCGCAAGGCCGTGGCGCGGCGCACATCCTCAAGCACGCCGGGCACATCCGTCGGACGAAGCTCGACCTTGACCGCGCCGGACTCGGCCCGGGCCACGTCCAGCAGGTCGTGGGCCAGGGCCTCGACCTGACGGGCGGTCTTGACCAGCATGTCGGCCATCTCGACCTGGGTGGCCGAAACCGGGCCCAACTGACCGGCCTTCCACAGTTCCCCGATGCCGATCACACCGCCGACGGGGCTCTTGATCTCGTGGGCGACGTTGGCGAGCAGGCGCGACTTGGCTTCGGACGCCCTTTCAGCGCGCACCTGACCCAGGCGGGCCCGGTCGGCGAAACGGTCGCGCTCTTCCAGCAGGGCGGCGACCAGCATGATCGGCATATAGCCGAACAGCACGAGCAGCTGCGCCATCAGGGCGCGGTCCGGGCCTTCGAACGCCACCGCATAGGGACCATAGCCCCGCATGCTGCCGCCCACGGCCAGGAGGGTGATCATGACGAGCGCCGCTGTAACCCCGAGCATGCGCAGCCTGACTGCGATGAGCAGAAGGAGCGGCATGGTGACGAAGCCGATCGGCAACGGTTGCTGCGAGAACACTGTGTAGCAAAGGACCGTCAGCCCGCCCAGCAAGACCGCCGCCTCGATGGCGCGGGCCGGCGCCCGGTAACGTGCGATCTCCCGCTTGGTCAGGGCCAGGCCGAAGCTCGACAGAACGGCGATGCTGAGGGCATGACCGAACCACCACGTCTGGGCGGAATCCAGAAAGTCAGCGCCTGTCATCCACCAGAGCATGCCGGCGGCGAAGGCCGCTGCAGGGATGGGGGCGACGACGGCGGCGGCCAGCAGGAAGCGGCAGGCGCCCTGCACGGAGGCGAGGTTCAGGGTCGGAGCGAACCGCCGCGCCAGCAGCACGGCGAGATAGATCTCCAGCATGTTGGCGACGGTGAACATCACCGTCAGCTCGGTCGAATTGCCGACGAGCAGCTCGCCGGCCGCGATTCCGGCCGCGATCAGCCCGCCGAAAGACAGGTCATAGAGCGGCCCCCGCGAGGTTCGAAGCCAGACGGCGACCGCGACTCCCGCCGCGCCCCACAGCGCCGCCACCACGCCGGCCGACCGCGCAAAGGTCAGGGACAGAACGACCAGCACCAGGACGGCCATGGCGGTGAAGACGGGCGCCATCGGCTGGCCGACGCCCCCCGGACGCGCGCCTGCGCCGAAGCGCGCCCTGGCCGGGATGTCTGCGCCGACGACAGGCTCTAGAGGTTCGAGCGCGCGGCTCATGGTCATCTTCGGGTCCGAACGGCGGGATGTCAGCCGTTTTCCTAGCCCTTCGCTTCCTAATATCCCCTGAAGGTCAGGCGATTGAGGTCAGGGCCCGATCCAGTTCCCGAACCGCGGCCGCGGGCCCGTCCGGATGGTTCCAGACGGCGGCGCTGACAGCCACGAAATCGGCCCCGGCGCGTGCGAGCTCACCGGCGGTGGCCGCCGTGATCCCGCCGATGGCGACGCAGGGAACCTCCACCGTCTCCTGCCAGATGCCCAGGATTTCCGGATCGGGGCGATGAAGCGTCGCCTTGGTCGTGGTCGGGAAGAAGGCGCCGAAGGCGACATAGTCCGCCCCGGCCTCGGCCGCGTCCATGGCCAGTTCACGGCTGTCGTGGCACGTGACGCCGATCATGGCGTCCCGGCCCATCATGGTGCGCGCCGCGCTGACGGAGCCGTCGGACTGTCCCAGATGCACGCCGTCGCAACCCGAGCGGGCCGCAAGATCGGGCCGGTCGTTGAGGATGACGGCCACGCCCCGGGCCTGGGCGATCGGCTTGAGCGCGGCCACCGCGGCCAGGACAGCCGCATCGTCGGCGTCCTTGAGCCGGATCTGCAGCGCCGCCACGTCCCCCGCGTCCAGCGCCGCCTCCAGATCGCGGGCAAAGGCCCCGAGATCGGGGATGGCGGGCGGGGTGATCAGATACAGCCGGCACGGCGGGCGTTCGGTAGCGACGGGGGTCCTGGACATGGCCGGGAAGTGCGACGGTTGCGGCGCGCCGTCAACTCGCTCTCTGCGAACGACTTGCATTCGCCGCGCCCTGTCTGCTATAGCGAACCATTC
The DNA here is from genome assembly GCF_030160755.1 of Brevundimonas denitrificans. Taxonomy (GTDB): domain Bacteria; phylum Pseudomonadota; class Alphaproteobacteria; order Caulobacterales; family Caulobacteraceae; genus Brevundimonas; species Brevundimonas denitrificans. Next base: position 2,803 of record NZ_BSOY01000030.1, read on the forward strand.
GCAACCAGTCGGGTCCAGCCTTCCGTGTACGTCTGCAACTGCAACGGTCTTCGCAAGCGTGACGTCGCCGCCGCCATCGAGGCCGGTGCGACCCGGCCGCGCGATGTCTTCACCCGCAACCAGTGCGCCGTCCAATGCGCCCGATGCGTCTGTGAAATGCGCGAGATGATCCAGGAAACCCGCCAGTCCTTCGCCATGGCGGCCGAATAGCCCTGCCCTCCGTGACGGGAGATTCATTCGCATTTTCAATGTCGTGAGAAGTGTTCGCAGGTGAACACAAGGCGGCATTGCGTGCTAAAATAACCATTCACAGACGGTGATTCACGCCGGTCGGGCCGACCGCCGCGCCGCTGACGGAAAGAATGACGATGAAGGGCGATCCCGCGATCATCCGCACGCTCAATGCGGTGCTGACCAACGAACTGACGGCGGTGAACCAGTATTTCCTGCACGCCCGGATGTTCGAAAGCTGGGGCCTGAAGCATCTCGGCCAGATCATCTACGACGAATCGATCGGCGAGATGAAACACGCCGACATGCTGATCAAGCGGGTGCTGTTCCTCGATGGCCTGCCCAACCTGCAGGACCTGCACAAGCTGAAGATCGGCGAGACCGCGGTCGAATGCCTGGGCGCCGACCTGCAGCTGGAGCTGGGCGGACGCGAGACGGTGATGGCCGGCGTGGCCCAGTGCGAGGCGGCCCGGGACTTCGTCAGCCGCGACATCCTGATGCGCATCCTCAACGACACCGAGGAGCACATCGACTTCCTCGAGGCGCAGTTCAAACTGATCGAACAGCTGGGCGAGCAGAACTATCTGCAGTCCGCCATGACCGAAATCGCGCCGGACAAGAGCGCGACCGGGAACTGACGGCCCGGCCCGCTCATTCCGCTCCGGCCACATGAGGGAGCCGGAATGACCACGATCGAACACGCACTCGACGACGTCCAGGATGCGGCGGCGAGCTTCCTCAACGCCGAAGGGCGGGGCGCCGGTCATGTGGCGCTGGGCGTCGCCGTGACCGTCGGCTTCGCTCTCGCCGCAACCCTGTTCGCCCGGCGGACCATCCGGCCTCGCCCGCAGACGCTCGCCGATGACGACGCCCCCATCACCGAGCGGCCGCGCGGGCCGCTGAGCCTGATCCTGCCGGCGGTGTTCTCGGTCACCACCCTGTCGGCGGTGCGGGTATGGAACGCCCCCGCCCGGCCCGAGCGGACCACCGCCATGGCCCTTTGGGCGGCGGCCCAGGCGCTGAACGCCGTGTGGATCGCCATGCGGCCGGCCAGCCGGAGCCTGCAGATCGCGGCGGCCATGTCCTCGGCGGGTCTGGCCGCCGCCTTCGCCCACGAGGCGCGCAAGCTGGACGCCGAGGCCGGCAAGCTGGCGTCTCCGACCGGCGGGAGCGTGCACATGGCCAATCTCATCGGGCGCAGGGCCGAACACCGTCCGACCGTGCACTGAGCGACCCCTGCCCGGCCCATGCCTTGCCGGATGGCGCGGCTTCCTCTAGGGACTGCGCCCGTTCGCGCGCCGTCGCAGGCTGCGCCCAATCCCTTCCGAGACACCCATGGCGAAGATCAACGGCAACACCATCAAGCCCGGCATGGTCCTTGAGCACAACAAGGGCCTGTGGGTCGTGACCAAGGCCAGCCACGTCAAGCCCGGCAAGGGCGGCGCCTTCGCCAACGTCGAGGCCAAGAACCTCGAGACCGGCAACAAGCTGAACGAACGCTTCCGGTCGGAAGACAAGGTCGAGCGCGTCACGCTGGAGCAGAAGGAGTTCTCCTATCTGTACGAGCAGGGCGACGCCCTGGTGTTCATGGACGACGCCACCTACGAGCAGACCGAGCTGCAGAAGGACTGGGTCGGCGAGGACCGCGTCGCCTATCTGCAGGACGGCATGAAGGTCGTGATTGAGATGCACGAGGACCGGCCCATCGGCCTGACCCTGCCCGATCAGGTCACGCTGGAAGTCGTCGAGACCGAGCCCACCGTGAAGGGCCAGACCGCCTCGTCGTCCTACAAGCCGGCCATCGCCAACAACGGCGTCCGCATCATGATCCCGCCCTACATGGGCGTGGGCGAGCGCATCGTCGTCGATACGACGACGGGCGAGTACGTTCGGCGCGCTGAATAGTGATTAGCGGCCAGTGGTTAGTGGCTGGTGGCTGCGGTTCTCGAACCGGCGGCTGGTACTCCAACGACACTGGTCACTAGCCACTAACCACCAACCACTCGGCCCCATCCGGGGCCGTTGAACTTCTCCGACTGTCCGGGCTGACGCCTTTCAAGGACCTTCGGACCAGGAGATCCCCATGGCCCTCGCCTCCGCCCTCGTTTCCGTCATGATCGACGCGGTCCGCAAGACCGCCCGGCCGATGCTACGCGACTTCGGCGAGGTCGCCCAGCTGCAGGTGTCGCGCAAGGGTCCCGGCGACTTCGTCACCGCCGCCGACGTCAAGGCCGAGGACACCCTCTACGAACTGCTGATGAAGGCCCGCCCCGGCTACGGCTTCCTGGGCGAGGAGCGCGGCCTGATCGAGGGGACCGACAAGTCCCACCTGTGGATCGTCGACCCGATCGACGGCACCACCAACTTCATGCACGCCATGCCCCACTTCGCCATCACGGTGGGCCTGCAGCGCACGGCGCCGGACGGCAGCTCAGAGATCGTGGCCGGCGTCACCTACAACCCCGTCATGAACGAGCTGTTCTGGGCCGAGAAGGGCAAGGGCTGCTATCTGAACGACCAGCGCATCCGCGTCGCGGCGCGCCGCGACCTGTCGGAAAGCCTGATCGCCACCGGCCTGCCCTTCATCGGCAAGACCGGCCACGCCCAGGCCATCAAGGACATCCACGCCATCGGCCAGCGCGTCGCCGGCATCCGCCGCCTCGGCTCGTCGGCCCTGGACTTCGCCTGGGTCGCGGCGGGGCGGTACGACGCCTACTATGAACGCAACCTCCAGCCCTGGGACGTGGCGGCGGGCATATTGTTCGTCACCGAGGCGGGCGGGATCGTCACGACCATCGACGGCGAGGGCCGGCCGGAAACGGGCGGGCAGATCCTGGCGACGAACTCGGACCTGCATCCGCAGCTGCTGAAGGTGTTGCGGGGTTAGGCCCGAGGGGGCGAGAGTCTCGCTTTCCGGACAAAAAATGTCGGCGGTGACGCCGCCGAACCGGCCGGATCCGCAACGGATGGTTCGTCGGCCCCTGGACGGTGGCGGCGACGGCTTTTGTGATGTCAAAGACCCAGGCCCGGCGGGCATTTCACCACTATGCACGCGCCTGCGTCAGAAACGGTCGTCGGGCCGGTTCCGGCGCGATGACGGCGCGCGTCAGAGGGTCGAAAGGGGCGGATCACGGTCCTCAAGGGGCGAGAAGACAGGGGGCGAGAATACACACCTTGGCGGGGGTAGATTTCGGCGCTCCGACGCCGCAGTCGCCGACGCCGTCCAGCGCCCGGCGCGGGCGAGGAATGCCCGGAGCGGGGCGCGACGCCCTTGACCGGGTCCGACCCTGAGCCGCCCTGCGACCGCTTCCGGTGGTGTGAGGGGGCCGCAATCAACGGATCAGGTCCGTGATCCTGCTCGCCCTCGCGGACCTGGCGAACATCAGGCGCGCCGCCCGACAGCTCCCGGGAGCTCGCCCTTCACTTTACGATTCCAGCCGCCAGCACCTGGTTTTGAGCTCTATCGCCCCCGCCGTGTTCGCACGATTGACTTGACCGGACCCCTTATGCGGGAAAGGTTCAACCGTTAGTCATCGAGTCATGTTCGCTCGGGGCGGGGAGTGGCGCCATGACGGAAGAAACCCTTGCGCGGCGCCCCCGCCGTCGACCCGCGTCGCGCCTCGACGAGATGCCCGACACCCCGGATGCGGTCGAGATCGCCATGAAGGCGATCGCCACCGGCGCGGATCAGCACGCCTCGGCGCGGGCCGTGCTCGAGAAGCACGCGGTCCTGCTGGATGTCCAGAGCCGGCGCGAACAGGAGGAGTGGGCCCTGCTCAGGCTGCAGCGCCTCACGCGCTGGCTGTTTATCGGCGCGGCTGCGGTCCTGTTGCTCGGTTTGGCGGCCGCTCTTTGGGCTGCGAGCCAGAGCCGCTCCCTGATCGTGGAGCCGTTCAGCGTGCCGCCAGCCCTCGCGGAGCGGGGCGTGACCGGGGAGGTGGTCGCGGCAAGGGTGCTGGACCGTCTCGCCGAAATGCAGGACCAGACAAACTCGATTCGGGCCGAGAGCAGCTATTCCAGCAACTGGCAGGACAATGTCGAGGTCAATGTCCTCGACGCCGGCTTCTCCATCGGCGAGGTCTGGCGCGCTCTGCGCCAGACGCTGGGAAAGGAGACGAGGATCAGTGGAGAGATCGTCACAGGGCAGGACGGAACTCTGACCATGACCACCCGGGCGGGCGTGCTGTCGTCCGCGCCGGTGGCGTCGGACAACGGTGATCTCGACCAACTGGTGCGATTGGGCGCCGAACGTGTCTACGGCGTGACCCAACCGTATCGCTACGCCATCTTTCTGCAAGGCGAGGGGCGATATGCGGAATCCGAGGCCGCCCTGATCGCCCTGACCCGCGCCGCCGATCCGCTGGAGCGCCGTTGGGCTTTCAATGGTCTCAGCGTGTTCCACCGCAGCAGGGGCGACATCGACGCGGCCATTTTCAACGCCCGGCAGGCCCTGGAACTCGATCCCCGGATGGTTCCGGCGCTCAGAAATCTGGGCAACGCCTACCTCGCGGTTGGACGGGAGGAGAGCACGCTGAGATACTATCGCGCATCCATGTCATCGTGGCGTCGAGACGGCAGCGGGTACAACCCGATCGAGGGGGCGACCAACGATGCCATCAGCAGGATCTGGATCGCGTACCGACTGGGGGATATCGACGGCTTTGCCGCAGCCTTCGGGGACCTGAGAGCGGTCGCCCCGGATCGAGCAGCCCCAGCCCCAATGATGGCCTCGTACGAATCCACGATCGCGATGCTGGCCCATGACTGGAGCCACGCGCGAACGATGATCTCGGCCTTGCCGGTCACAGAGGTGGACCGGCCAGACTACGACAGCGTCCTGGCCGACTTCGCGGTCGCCGCCGCGCTCGATCTCGGTGACGCGGCGGGGGCCGGCTCGAACGCACAGGCGCTGAAGGACCTGTTCGACGCACAGGTGAACTCCGCACGCCAAACGGCGCCCGAAGAGATGGCCTACCTGAACCTGTACGGCCCTACAGCCGTCTACCCGTTGGTCGCCCAGGGTCTGGCGCTCGGCGGACGGGCAGAGGAAGCGCGGGCGCTGATCGATCAGACGCCGCTGGATTGCTACGACTGCGTCGTGGCGCGCGGGCATGTCGCAGCCCTGGCCGGGAACCGTCGCGCCGCAGAACACTGGTGGCGGGAGGCCATCCGGATCGCCCCCTCCATTCCCGTGGCCTATGACTCCCTCGGCCGCAGCCGACTGGAGGCTGGCGATGGGGCCGGTGCGCTGACGCTCTTCCGGACAGCGCAGGCAAAGGGCCCGCGCTGGGCCGATCCGGTCAAGGGCGAGGCCGACGCCCTCGTCCGCCTCGGGCGCGCCCGCGAGGCCCTGCGCCGCTACGCGGCCGCCGCCGAGCACACACCCCGCTGGGGAGGGCTGCATCTTGCCTGGGCCAGGGCGCTAGAGGCGGAAGGCCGATCCCAGCAGGCGCGCGAGAAGTACAGGGCAGCGGCCGGCATGGACTTATCGGCGGCAGACCGGGCCGAGGTGACGCGGGGGATTGCAGCGGTCAGCAGTCAATCCTGACCCCTGTCGGTATGATGTCCGCCTCCCACCCCAAAGCGACACCCATCAGGTCCACCTGAAGCGACGCGGGCCGCCGCCTCTCCCATCAGCCGATCAGCGACCGCGCGGCCGCCCGCGCCTCGTCCGTCACCACCGCCCCCGACAGCATCCGCGCGATCTCCTCGCGGCGGGCGTCGTCGTCCAGCGCATCGACCGTGGTGGTGGTCACCCCGCCCGCGTCGGCCTTGCGCACCTTCCAGTGAGCGTGGCCGCGGGCCGCGACCTGGGGGCTGTGGGTCACGACCAGGACCTGGGCGCCGCGCGAGAGGCGCTCCAGCCGCGCGCCGACGGCGGAGGCGACGGCGCCGCCGATGCCCTGGTCGACCTCGTCGAAGATCATCACCGGCTGGCGCTGGTCCTCGCGCCCCGCCAGCGCCGCCTTCATGGCGAGGGCGAAGCGGGCCAGTTCGCCGCCCGAGGCGATGGCGTCCAGCGGGCCGAAGGGGGTTCCGGCGTTGGTGGCGATCTCGAAGCGGACGGTCTCGACGCCCAGCGGCCCGCGACGGCCCTCGGCGACCGGTTCGAAGGCGACCCGGAAGCGGGCGCGCTCCAGCTTCAGCGGGGCCAGTTCGTCCATCACGGCGGCGGTCAGCCGGTCGGCGGCGGCCTCGCGCGCCGAGGTCAGGAGCATGGCGGCCACGTCATAAGCCTCGCGCGCGGCCGAGGCGGCGCGTTCGGCGGCGCTGATGGCCTCGGCCCCGTCCTCGATCAGCCGCAGTTGTTCGCGGAAGCGGATGCGCAGCACCGGCAGGCTGTCGACCGATGTGTTCAGCTTGCGGGCGGCGGCGCGCAGGGCGAACAGACGCTCCTCGGCCTTGTCGAGGCGACCGGGCTCGAAATCGAAGGCGTGGGCGGCGGCGTCGACGCAGGCGATGGCCTCCTCGGCCTCGACCATGGTGCGGTCGATGGCCTCGGCGGCGGCGGCCAGTTTCTGCAGCAGCGGGTGCTCGGGGTCCGTGCCCGCCTGCCCGGCCCGCTGGCGCGCGTGCTCGACGGCGCGCAGGGCCGCCGACAGCTTCTGGGACAGCTTGTCCCCGCCCAGCGAGGTCCGGGCGTCGGCGAGATCCGCCACGGCCTTTTCCGCGGCGCCGAGGATGGCGCGTTCGCCCGCCAGTTCGGTCTCCTCGTCGGCGCGGGGGTCGAGGTCGTCGAGGTCGGCGAGGTTCTGCGTCAGCTCCTCGGCGTGGGCGGCGGCGTCGGCGGCGGCGGCCTTGAGGTCGGCGACGGTGCGTTCGGCGGACTTGAGTCGCTCCGCGGCGGCGGCCACGCCGTCCAGCTGCGGCTGCAGCCCGCCGTAATTGTCCAGCAGGGCGCGGTGGGTCTTCCAGTCCAGCAAGCCGACGGTCTCGTGCTGGCCGTGCACCTCGACCAGGGCCTGGCCGATCTCGCGAAGGGCGGTCACGCCCGCCGGCTGGTCGTTGACGAAGGCGCGGCTGCGGCCGTCGGCGGCCAGGGTCCGGCGCAGGATGAGCTCCTCGCCCGGCGCGACGTCGAAGCCCCGCTCGCTGATCAGGGCGATCAGGGCCGGGTCGTCAGGGGCGGTGAAGACAGCGGTGGCCGAGGCCTGTTTGGCCCCGGCCCGCACCAGGCCGGCGTCGGCGCGCGCGCCCAGGGCCAGGCCGAGGGCGTCGAGGATGATGGACTTTCCGGCCCCGGTCTCGCCGGTCAGCACGGTGAGGCCGCCGTCGACCTCAAGATCGAGCGCATCGACCAGCACGATGTCGCGGATGGACAGGGCGGTCAGCATGGACGCGATCCGTCGAGGCTCACGGGACCAGCAGCGCGGGGATGGCGGGCGCGGGGATCAGGAAGAGGCAAAGCGAATCGATCTCTCGGGCGACGCCGGAGGATGCTGGCCATTCACGCCCCGGGTAAAGCCCGAGGTTAGCGGAACATATCGGAAACGTCAGCCCGGAATGATCCGGCGCAGCCAGCTTTCGCGCTGGCCAGTCGGGGCGACGTCCGGCCGGCGGCCGTCTTCGGACAGCAGGGCGTAGGCCTCGGCGTACCAGGGGCTGCCCGGATAGTTGAAGCCGAGGACGGCGCCGTTGCGGGTCGCCTCTTCCGTCAGGCCGAGCGAAAGATTGACCTCGACCAGCCGGTACAGAGCCTCGGGCGTGTGCGAGGTGCGCTGGTAGGCTTCGTTGTCGATGACGGCCTTGTAGCGGTTGAGCGCCGCCAGCGGCTGGCCCGCGCGCTGGTAGTAGCGGCCGATGGCCATTTCCTTGCCGGCCAGTTGGTCGTTGACCATGTCGATCTTGACCGTGGCGTCGATGGCGTAGGACGTGCCCGGATAGCGGCGCTGCACGTCCCTGAGCCCGTCAAGCGCGGCCTGGGCATAGCCCTGGTCACGGCCCACGTCGGTGATCTGTTCGAAATTGCACAGGGCCTTCATGTAGAAGGCGTAGGGCGCGCTGGGATTGCCGGGGAACAGCTGGATGAACCGGTCCGACGCGGCGATGGCCTCGGCGTAGTTGTTGTTCTGATAGTAGGCGTAGATCTGCATCAGGATCGCGCGGCGCGACCACTCCGAATACGGATGCTGGCGCTCGACCTCCTGGAAATAGTCGATCGCATCCGCCCAGCGGTTGCGCTGCAGGCGCTGGTAGCCGGTGTTGTAGAGGGCCTCGACCGGGCGCTCCTCATAGGCCAGGCGCGGCCGCTCGGTGCGGGCGCCGCAGGCCGAGATCGTCAGGGCCGAAACAGCCACGGTGGCCAGGACCAGGCCGGCGCGGAATTTGGAAGCAGGCAAGGACGACCTCAACTTGAAATGCCGGCGGGCGCGGACCCGTCGGCGCCCCCGAAAAACGAGACGCGATCTCTACACCAGCGAACCTGCCCACGCCAATGCGCGAAGAAGAGCGCCAAAATGGCGCGCCGCGCCTTGTGGCCGGGCCGTCCGCTGGTATGTAGCGCGCCAACGCCGCGGACGCATTCTCAGCCGGGCGATGACGGCGAAAGGATGACCGGACATGAAGCTGCTCTCTGGCAACTCCAACCGGACCCTGTCCCAGGCCATCGCGGCCCACCTCGACATGCCCCTGACCAAGGCCCAGGTGAAACGGTTCGCCGACAATGAGGTCTTCGCGGTGATCGAGGAGAACGTCCGCGGCGAGGACGTCTTCGTCATCCAGTCGACCAGCTATCCGGCCAACGACAACCTGATGGAGCTGCTGATCATGACCGACGCCCTGGTGCGGGCGTCGGCGCGGCGGATCACGGCCGTCATGCCCTATTTCGGCTATGCCCGGCAGGACCGGAAGACCGGCGGCCGGACGCCCATCTCGGCCAAGCTGGTGGCCAATATGATCACCCGGGCGGGGGCGCACCGGGTGCTGACGATGGATCTGCACGCCGGCCAGATCCAGGGCTTCTTCGACATCCCGACCGACAACCTGGTCGCCACCCCCGTTCTGGCCCAGGACATCAAGGATCACTACCCGCGCGGCGACGACCTGATGATCGTCTCGCCCGACGTGGGCGGCGTCGTGCGGGCCCGCACGCTGGCGTCGCGCCTCAACGCCGACCTGGCCATCGTGGACAAGCGCCGGGCCCGGGCCGGCGAGAGCGAGGTGATGAACATCATCGGCGACGTCCACGGCCGGCGCTGCATCCTGTTCGACGACATCGTCGATTCCGGCGGCACCCTTGTCAATGCCGCCAAGGCCTTGATGGACAAGGGCGCGACCGAGGTGTCGGCCTATATCAGCCATGGCGTGCTGTCGGGGCCGGCCGTGCAGCGGATCACCGACGGACCGCTGAAGGAACTGGTGATCACGGACTCCATCGAGCAGCCCCACGAAGTTTTGAACTGCGGGAAAATCCGGACGGTTTCCGTGGCCCCGTTGATCGGCGAGGCTATCCGGCGGATCGCCAACGAGGAATCCGTGTCCAAACTGTTCGATTAACGGTCGGAAAACGGTTCTCCCCGCGTTATAAGCCATCGAACTTCGGCGCCTCGACGCGCCGGGCGTCCTTGTGGGGATTTCGCATGTTTCAGGCTCATCCGCGTCGCGGCCTTTCGTTGGCGGCCGCCGCCATCGCCGCCCTTCTGGCCAGTTGCGCGACTCCGGAGCCGGAACCCGCGCCCGCGCCGGCCCCGCCGCCTCCGGTTCACGCGCCTCTGCCCGCGGTCAGCCTGAACGAGGGCGTGGCCCAGGCCGCTTCGATCTATGTCGCCTTCATGCGCGAGGCCGGAAGCATCCAGGCCGGCTTCACCAGCGCCGAAGCGATCCAGGCCGCCATCCGCCGGGGCGCCTCCTATGAACCGGCCCAGCTGTCGCGCGGCATGATCGCCTACGGCTCGATCCTGGCGCTGCAGTCGCCGGAATTCGTGCAGGGCGTTCGCGGCCGCGCCGCTGATCCGGCGGACCGCCGGGAGATGATCGCCCGCATCGTGGCCGATCCCGCCTATGCCGCCACCCTGCCCGGCGCCGACGCCGCCGCCGGCCTGATCATCGACACCATCGGTCGTGATTCGGCGGCCATGCTGGTGATCGCCGAGGCCGTCGAGGAGGACGCCTACACCATCCAGGCGCGCAACGACCCGCGCCGCCGCTGGGCCACCGCCCATATCGCCGACCGCGTGACGCGGCTTGAGGGCGCCAAGGCCCTGTCGGCGGTGCAGATGCTTCCCTCGCCCGAGGAATCGGCCCGCCTGTTCACCGCCGCCAACTCGGGCACGGGCCTGTCCCTGAGTCCGGCACGCGCTGGACCGCCCTATACGCCGGCGGTCGCCCGGTCGCTGGCCGTGGCCGCCCTGGCTGCGCTCGGGGCCGGCGGAGAGGACGCCCGGGCCAATACCGAGGCCCTGACGGTCGAGCAGAACAGCGAGTTCTGCCTCAACATGTCCAAGCTGATGCTGTTCCAGTGCCTGGCCGCCTCGCGGCCCAGCTATGAGGACATGTTCTGCGTCGGACGCCATGTGGCGCGCGATCTGGCCACCTGTACGGCCCAGAACATCACCCCGGCTCCCATTGAAGTCCCGGCGACCGCCGTGGCCGGCGGAGCGCCGGATTCCGCCCCGGTGCAGACGCCGGTGGCCGAGGCGGCGGCGGCGGCGTCGGTCTCCGCGACCTCGGCCCTGAACAGCGGGCGCTGACGGTAGTTTCCCTTCCGGCGTCGCAATGACGTCCGGGGCGGTTGCGTCCGCGCCGGTTGGCGTGTAATGACCCGCGCTCTTGAATTCAGGGTCCCGAGACCCCGCCGCGAGGGCTGACTGGTCAGCGCGGCGTTTGTGTTGTTGAGGCGAGGCGATGGCCGAGATCATTCTGAACGTGGACGTCCGTGATGGCGTCGGCACCGGCGGCGCTCGCGCCGCGCGCCGCGCGGGCATGGTCCCGGGCGTACTGTACGGCGGCGACAAGGCCCCCGTGGCTATCTCGGTGAACGAGCGCGACTTCCGCAAGTCGCTCTACACCGGCAAGCTGCTGGGTCACCTGGTGACGCTGAAGTACGGCAAGGAATCGCAGCCGGTCATCGCGCGCGATGTCCAGTTCGACCCGGTCACCGACCGTCCCCTGCATTTCGACCTCATGCGGGTCGATGAAAAGCAGACCATCAAGATCGAGGTGCCGGTGCACTTCATCAACCAGGACCAGTGCGAAGCCTTCCGTCAGGGCGGTTCGCTGGAAATCGTCCGTCACTCGGTCGAGGTGAAGGTCCGCGCGGATCACATCCCGGAAGACCTGATCGTCGACCTGGCCGGCCACAAGATGGGCGACACCATCCGCTGGACCGACCTGAAGGGCACCAAGGACGTCGAGCCCACCATCACCGACCGTGACTTCGTGATCGCCTCGATCAAGACGTCTTCGGCCGCCATCTCGGCCGCCGCCGACGAAGCCCACGACGCGGAAGTGGCCGCCGAGGTCGAAGCGACCGAACAGGCCGCCGCCGAGGAAGCCGGCGAAGCCGCCGCGGAAGACACCGCCGAGGGCTGATCGCCCTTCGACAAACTGCTACTGGAACGGCCCCATCCGGAAACGGACGGGGCCGTTTCCTTATCCGGACCTCGCGCCATGATCATCATCGCCGGCCTGGGCAATCCGGGCCCCAGATACCAGGGCAACCGCCACAACATCGGCTTCATGGCCGCCGACGAGATCGCGCGGCGCTGGTCGTTCGGGCCCGAGCGGGCCAAATTCCAGTCGGTGATCCGCGAGGGCGAGGTCGCCACGGCGGCTGGTCCCGTGCGCGTCCTGCTGATGAAGCCCCAGACCTTCATGAACGAGAGCGGCCGGGCCGTGGCCGAGGCGGCGCGCTTCTACAAGGTCCAGCCCGGCGCGGTCATCGTCTTCCATGACGAGATCGACCTGGCCCCCGGCCGCTTCCGCATGAAGACCGGCGGCGGGGCGGCGGGCCAGAACGGCGTGCGCAGCCTGATCAGCCAGCTGGGCCCGGACTTCCGCCGCGGCCGCATGGGCGTCGGCCATCCCGGCGACCCGACGCTGGTGCACGGCCATGTGCTGAGCGACTTCCACAAGGCCGACCGGACCTGGCTGGAGCCGATGCTGGACGCCGTCGCCGACGCCCTGCCCTTCGCCCTCGCCGGCGACGACGACCGCTACCAGGCCGAGGTCATGCGCCTCGCGCCAGCCCCGAAATTCAGCCCGCGCCAGGCGGCGGAGAAGGCCGCGCGGGGCGAGGGCTAGTTCTCGTATTCGATGGTGTAGGTCAGGATCTGGCTGCCGCCCGCGGGTATGCGCAGCCGCCAGATCGGATAGCCGCCCGGTGCGATCACGCTCCGCGCGCTTGAGCGGACGATGCGGAAGCCGCGGTGGTTCGACTCGCCAGGCCTAATCTCGATCTCCACCGGCTGCGGCTTGTCGTTCCGGACGGTGATCGCGAGCGAGGCGCGCATCCGCTCGTAGTCATCCCTTCGGCCGAGAGTCTCCTCGGCGACCGTTTCCTGCTCGACCGTCAGGTCCATGGCCTCGCCGAAGAACAGTTCGACCGGCAGCCCCACCCCCTTGTCCTCGAACCGCGCCTGGCCGGCGAACACCGTACGACCGGCCTGGGTCTCCATCAGGCTGACCCCGCCGCCCGGCAGGGGCAGCCCCAAACCCATCTCTTCCTCGTTTATCAACCGCAGGAGAAGGCCGGGCTGGACGACCTCATCGTCATCCCCGGCGAGGACCATGGTGGCGTAGGTCCGGGTGAACCGGACGTCGGCCTGTTCCAGGAACTGCACCTGTTTGGTCTGACGCGCATTGACGTCGGTCGGTTCGGGCAGGGTGTAGATCTTGTAGTCGCCCAGTTCGCCGAGGCGGACGGTGCGGCTGCCGGTGACGACGACTTCGTCGATGTCCGTCAACAGATCTCCCCGGCTGGCCTGGATCACAGGGCTCGCCGCGTACACGACCCCTCGCACCCGCGACCCCGTCACCACGACGTCCTCCGGCGCGCCCGTCGTCGTATCGAGCGGCCAGCAGACCGGAGCCCGGGCCACTTCCACGGCCTCAACCGGCACGGTGTCCCCGTCGCGGTTCAGATTGCCCGCCACGACCTGCACCGGCGAGTCGGCGAAGCCCGTGCCGCCGAAATTGGCCAGGGTGATCCAGCCGGTCAGGGCCAGTGAACGGCCATCGGGATTGAGCCGCGCCACATAGTCCGCCGACCATTGCAGCCCGGTGGCCAGATAGGCCAGGGTCACCGTATGCCGCCCGGCCGTCTCCGCCCGGGTGCGGATCGACAGCACCGGCTGGTCGCTGAGCCCCTCCGGCACGCGGTCGAACAGGATGCGGTCGGTCAGGCCGGAGCAGTTCAGGGCCTCCAGCCGCCCGTCGATCTCCAGCACCGTCCCCATCGGCCCCGAGCGGACGATGGCGGCCTTCTCGACCTGTTCGCCCGTCGCCGGATTGGTGCGCACCACCCGCACCACCTCGCCCACGGACCGCTGCAGCAGCGAGCCGGGGCTGAGCAGGTCGAAGTCAGTGTTTCGCTCAAGGACCTGCGCCGGCAGGCCGTCCAGGGTCGCCGTCTGGGGCACGATGCCGGTGGCCACGCCGCGCAGCCGGATGACAGCCTCGCCTGCGGGCAGGTCGATGGTCCGTGTCTCGACGATCAGGGCCAGACCTTCCTGATCCAGTCGCTCCCACGGCTGGTTCGACCGTTCCAGCAGCGCCGCCGTGTCCACGGGCCGATCGCGATAGATCACCACCGCCGTCCGCTCCGATCCCGGCGAGATCACCTCGACCTGGGCCAGGACCGGTCCCGCCAGCGCGGCCAGGGCCGCGGCGAGCATCAGGCACCGCACGGCGATCAGCCGCCGGTGACGACGGCGGCGGTCAGCACGGTCTCGCCGTTGGCGGGCACGGGCACGCGCCAGACGATGGTGTTGGCGTCCTGGACCACCCCCTCGATCGACTGGTCCTCCAGCCGGGTGTCGCGGCCCAGGCCGTGCTGGCGGACCTCGACCACGACGGCCTCGGAGCGGGCGTTGCGGACCGCGTACTCCATCTCGAACCGGGTCCGCCAACGGTAGTAGGCCGGCTTGGGCGCTGCCTGGCTGGAGACGACGCGCGGCTGGACGGTGACGTCGAAGGCCTGGCCGGTGGTGATGACGATGTCCGATCCGGCGGGCGTGTGGGCCACCTGATCCTCGCCGATGAAGCGGGGCTCGCCGGTCTCGTCATTGACATAGACACGGGCGACCCCGGCCGGCAGCTGGGTCCCCACGCCCGAGGCGCGGTCGTTGGAGAAGATCACCGCCACCTCCGCCGCGCGCGGATCCGTCTCCGTGGTGAAGCTGTCGGCCTCGAACAGATAGCGTTTCGAGGCCGGCACATCGGCGACGTCGATCAGCCCGACCTGTTTGGTCTGGTTGTTGGCCACGGTGACCGGCTCGGGCAGCGGATAGATGTAGACGTCGGCCAGGCCCTGGGCCCCGCCCTGCTCTGTTCCATTGCCCCGCACCGCCGGACGCGGCGGCTGCGGATAGCCCCGTCCGTAGGGACTGTTGTTGTTGATCAGCGACACATCGCCCGCCACCACCCGGGTGTCGGCGTTTGTGAAGGTCACGCCGGACTGGTTGGTCAGGGTGATCCAGCCGGTCAGGTCCAGCCGCCCCGCCCGCTCGTTGAAACGGGCCACATAGTCGGCCTTCCACTGCAGGCCGGTGGTCAGATAGGTCAGGGTGACGTCGCGCTGCCCCGCCCCCTCGGCGTCGAGGGTGACGCTGAGCGTCGGCCGCGGGCGCAGATTTTCGGGCACCTCGTCGAAGATCACCCGCGTGGGCACGCCGTCGTCGCGCAGGACCTCGATATGGTCGCCGACCCGCAGCACCACGCCCTGGTTGGCGGCCAGCACCGTGGCCCGCTGCGTCTCCTGCGCCCCGCTGCCGGGATTGGTGCGGACGATGCCGATCTCGTCGCCGACCGCCGACTGCATCAGCTTGTCGGGGGTCAGCAGGTCATAGTCGAAATTCTGCTCGACGACCGACAGGCCGCGGCCGGACAGGCCGACCGTCTCGGGCCGGATGCTGGCGGAGACGCCAGGGAATTCGCGCCGCGAACGGCCCGCGGGCACGGTCAGGGAGCGCGTATCCTCTACCAGGGCGATGTTCTGGTTGTAGATGGTCAGTGAGACGGCGTCGGGGCCGCCTGAGCCGTCCTGGGCCTCCTGGGCCGCGACCGGCGCGCCCGCGAGCAGGACCAGGGCGGCGGCGCCGGTCATCAGGTTGAGGCGGACATTCATGCGGAGGCTCCCGGACTGCGTGTGAAAGCGTGTCACGCGCTCAGGGGGCTGTCCATTGGCAAGCGTGACAGGCCGCCGCCTTGTCGCCGGCGCGCGCGGGAGCTAGACCCGCCGTCGCCCAAGGAGCCGTCATGACCCGTCCCCTGATCCTCGTCGCCGCCCTGCTCACCCTCGCCGCCTGCAGTCCGGGCGACGCCGGGGGGTCCGGCGAAGCCGCGACCGTGCGGGTTGCGGGCGCGATCTGCCGCCCGACCCCGGTCGGCCGCCAGATGACCGGCTGCTACCTGACCCTGACCGCCGCGACCGCCGACCGGCTGGTCTCGGTCAACAGCCCTGACGCCAACATGGTCCAGATCCACGAAAGCCGGATCGAGAGCGGCATGATGATGATGGGCGAACTGAGGGAAGGCCTCCCCCTGCCCGCCGGCGAGACCGTGACCCTGGAGCCGGGCGGCAACCACCTGATGCTGATGGGGGTGAAGGAGCCCCTGGTCGCCGGCGACACCGTCGCCCTGACCCTGACCTTCGAGTCCTCGCCGCCGGTTGAGGTGACCGCGACCGTCGGCCAGCCGGCCGTGGCGGAGACCGGCGGGACGGCCGCCCCCGCCGCCGCCTGACCCGCCCGACAACGCCCGAGCCTGACAAACCGGTCACGACCGGCTAAAGGCTCGCGCTCACGAGGAACCTCCCCAAGACCATGGCCCTGAAAGTCGCGATCGTCGGCCTGCCCAATGTCGGCAAGTCCACCCTGTTCAACGCCCTGACCAAGACGGCGGCGGCGCAGGCCGCCAACTATCCGTTCTGCACCATCGAGCCCAATACGGGCGATGTGGCCGTGCCCGAGCCGCGGCTTGAGGTGCTGGCGTCGATCGCCGGGTCGAAGGAAATCATCCCCTCGCGGATCACCTTCGTCGACATCGCCGGCCTGGTGCGCGGCGCGTCCAAGGGCGAGGGCCTGGGCAACCAGTTCCTGGCCAACATCCGCGACTGCGATGCGGTGGCCTTCGTGGCCCGTTGCTTCATCGATGACGACATCACCCACGTCGAGAACCGCATCGACCCGATCAGCGATCTCGAGATCATCGAGACCGAGCTGATGCTGGCCGACCTCGAAAGCCTCGAGAAGCGGGTCGTCAACGTCGAGAAGAAGGCCAAGGGCGGGGACAAGGACGCGCAGCAGACCCTGCGCCTGATCAACATGGCCCTGACGCCCCTGCGCGCCGGCAAGCCCGCCCGCGTGGTCCAAGTCGACAAGGAGGACGAGAAGGCGTGGCACATGCTGCAGCTGCTGACCTCCCTGCCGGCGCTCTATGTCTCCAACGTCGATGAGAACTCGGCCGACAAGGGCAATGAATTGTCCGACCTGGTCGCGGCGCGCGCCGCCCAGGACAACGCCAAGGCCGTGGTCATCTCGGCCAAGATCGATTCCGAACTGGCCGTGCTGGACGCCGAGGAACAGGCGGAGTTCCTCGAGAGCCTCGGCCTGGCGGAACCTGGCCTGAACCGGCTGATCCGCGAGGCCTACGCCCTGCTGGGCCTGCAGTCCTATTTCACCGTGGGGCCCAAGGAAGCGCGCGCCTGGACGATCCCGATCGGGGCCACCGCGCCGCAGGCGGCGGGCGTGATCCACACCGATTTCGAGAAGGGCTTCATCCGCGCCGAGACCATCGCCTTCGACGACTTCGTCGCCCTGAAGGGCGAAGCGAAGGCGCGCGAGGCGGGCAAGCTGCGCGCCGAGGGCAAGAGCTATGTCGTCAAGGACGGCGACGTGATGAATTTCCTGTTCAACGGATGATCGTTCAAGGCTAGCCTTTCATCTTCCTGTTGCGTGAGGATCGAATGCGCCGCCTGTTGCTGATCGCCGTCCTGGCCCTCGTTCCGACCGTCGCCCTTGCCCAGGAGCCGGCCGCGCCGCCGGCGCCGCCGGCCGCCGAAATCGATCCGGGAGCCGCCGCGCCGGTGGGCCTGTCGGAACGGTTCACCGCCGCCTTCATCGGGCTGGAGCCCGCGGGCGAGCCCGAGGTCCACCCCGCCGCGCGGCGTGACCAACCCGTCCTGATCGCGCCGCTCCGGCTGGTCGAGGAGGGACGGCTGGATGCGACCATCGCCACGGCGGATCGCCGCATGGCCGCCGGGACGCTGGTGACGCACCGGCGCTTCTCGGCCGGGGTGGCCGCCGAACAGTCGGACAGGCTCGAGGCCTGGTGCGGCATCGGCGAGGAGCGGCGCGGATCGCGCTGGTCGCCCGCCACGGTCTGCATGGTGCACACGCCCGACGGCCAGGCCAATCTCGGCGGCCCGCTGTATTCGTTCTTCCCCTGGTGGTTGGTGACCAGCCTGACCTTCGCCGACGTCGACGCGCGGGCGCCGCGGGTGGCCGTCACGCCCGCCGCCTCGAACAGCGCCTTTTCGCTGACCGTGGCCTTCGTGCGAATTCGCGAGGGCCAGGTGCGGCTTTCACGCCGGATCGTGGGACCGGGTCAGGAAGAAGGACGCACCTCCACCTTCCCGATGACGACCGTCGATGTGCCGATGACCGGCGGCGTCGCGGCCTGGGTCTATGACGGCCTCGAGCTGACCCTGACGCCGAACCGGTATCGCGACGCCCTGACCGTCACCAGCCGCCGCATTGCGCCGCCGGTCGACCAGACCGTGGCGGGCGGCGAAGGGCTGGCGCGGGCGCTGCGCGCCGACGATGACGAGGACGCCGCGCCGATCGAACCGACGCCGGGCGTCATCGGCGGGGTCCTGCTTCGGCCGGAACGCCTTGCCGTCGCGGCGGGACCGGTGGCGCGCGGCGGCGTGCTGGCCTCGGGCTCGATGGAACACGCCCGAACGGGCCGCTTCCGGCAGGACACGGTCATCGAGGGCTCGATGAGCCCGCGCATCGCCGCCGGCACGGTGGCGCACCGCGTGGAGGTGTTGCGCACCTCGGCGCTCGGGACGCGCAGCCTGTCGACCTTCTGGTGCGCCCCGGTTTCGGCCATGACCGTGTTCGGCCGTCAGGACGACCAGCAGACCTGCTTCCGTCGCCGGGGCGGCCGCTATGAAGGCCTGTGGCCGGATACGGGGCGGAGCTGGCTGACGACCACGGACCGGTCCTCGACCCCGCTGTCCCGCTATCTCGCCGCGCTGGACATCGAGGAATCGGACACCGACCTGATCGGGCCGATGGACGTGCGGTTCGAACTGCAGCGCCTCACGCCGACGCTGGCGGTGGTGCGCATCCTCGCCCGACGCGAGGAGCAGGACGCGCTGGTGATGACCGTCTCACAGCCGGTCGAGAACGGGACGGCGGTCTTCCCGCTGTGGACGCACCGGCTGGTGCTCTCGGTCGCGGGGGAACAGGCGACGGCGACGCTCGCCGCCGATGGCGACGGATCGGGCCTGGCGGAGGTCGGCGCCTATCCCTGAGGCGCGACGGCCGCCGCCGGCGCGGGGCAGCGCACCAGGCTGATCACCGCATTGTTCCGGTTCAGCCAGGTCAGGCGCATGCCCTCGCCATGCACCGCCATCTGGATTCGCTCGTTCGAGGTCTGCCCCTCCGCTGCGCAGGCCAGCGCCGCCTGATAGCCGTCGGCGACCTGGGTGATCGACAGGATGCCGCAACTGTTCTCATAGCCCTCGAACCGGGTGGTGGTGATCTCGATCGGCCGCTCCGCGCCTTGCAGATTGGCGCACCAGCCGACGTTGGCGGCCCAGCGACCCACGAAGGTCTGCGGTCCCGATCCCGGCAGGATGGAGCCGACGCCCGGCGGCGGGGTCGGCGGCGGGGCCTCGGCCTCCGGCGTATCGATCGGCGCGGCCGGATCCGTCGGCGGATTGGTCCCGGCCTGGCCGCATGCGGCAAGCGTCAATACGGCGAGGATGGCGAGGCGATTTGAGGTCATCAGGCATGAACGCCGTTCGGTCGTCGCGGCTCCAAACTTTCCCCCTGATCACGAATTCGCGGTCACGCTTGCATCGTCCGCAAGATTTTGCGACCGGTTCGCTTGTGTCGAGAACAAGGGGGCGTCCCGCATGACTCAGAACACCAATCCGTGGGCGAAACAGATCGATCCGCTGGCGCAGGACATCGCCGCGGTGCTCAGACGGATGGGCGGCTCGGCCCACCAGCGGGACGTCGTCCAGTGCGTCGCCGCCATGAAACGACAGCGCGGCGAGACCGTCGCCCAGGACCTCGCCAACAAGATCGTCGAGGCGTTCGAACGCTATCGCGACCTGTTCTTCAAACCCTTCGGCGAAGGCTCGATGCGGTGGGCCCTGCAACCCGGCGTCGCCTGATCCCACACGGTTGAACCCACGAAAAGGCGCGCACCCCGCGAGGGATGCGCGCCTTCGTCGTTCAGGCGATGAGGTCCTAGAAGCGGCGGACGTAGCTCAGGCCGTAGGTGTCCAGTTCACCGCCGTTGTCGTCGGTGAAGTCGCGGCGGGTCCAGTCGGCGCGGACGCCGTTCTGCGCGTCGAAGAAGTAGTTGGCGCCGACGCCGTAGTTGACGCTCTCGCCGTCCTCGGTCGCGCTGAAGCCCGCGACGTCGGCCTTGATCTGGGTCGTGCCGTAGCCGACGCGGCCGAACAGTTCGAAATTCTCGTTGATCGGCAGGGTGGCGACGCCATAGGCGGCGACGTCATATTCATGGGACAGGTCGCCGGTCACGCCGCCGACGGTGACGTCGTCGTCCTTGACGCCGAACGAGGCTTCGCCCTCGACGCCGAAATACGGGGACACCCTGGCGGTCACGCGGCCGGTGACGGCGCCGAGGTTGGCGTCGTCGCCGTCCAGGACGGTGTAGCCGACCGAGCCCGAGACCTGCGGGGAGGAGATGCTCTGGGCCATGGCCGGCGCGGCGATCAGAGTAAGGGCGGCGGTCGCGAGAAGAATGTTACGCATTGTTTCTTGTATCCTCTAGATGCGGTGACTTTCGTCACCAGCCCCATCCAGCGAGGACACAAATGGGTCGATGATGAAGGCGTTCCAGAGGCGGCCGTTTACATAACAAGGACTGTGTGGCGCGAAACACAGACAGCGGTTTTCCAACCTCGGCTGTTTCGTGGCCGGTCCCTCACCGATCCTTCTCTCGCGCCTCCCCGCCCCGGGACACCAACGCCGCCTGGGCCGCCGCGAGCCGGGCGATCGGCACCCGGTAGGGGGAGCAGCTGACGTAGTCGAGGCCGACCTCTTCGCAGAAGGCGATGGAGGCCGGGTCGCCGCCGTGTTCGCCGCAGATGCCCATCTTGATGCCCGGCCGCGCCGCCTCGCCGCGCTCGGCGGCGATGCGGATCAGGTCGCCGACGCCGTCCTGGTCGAGCCGGACGAAGGGATCGGTCTCGAAGATGCCCTTGTCCATATAGGCCTGCAGGAACCGGCCGGAGTCGTCACGGCTGATGCCGAAGGTGGTCTGGGTCAGGTCGTTGGTGCCGAAGCTGAAGAACTCGGCGTATTCGGCCAGATCGGCGGCGCGCAGGGCGGCGCGCGGCAGTTCGATCATGGTGCCGACGAGGTAGTCGACCCGGTCGTCGGCCTCGGCGAAGACGGCCTCGGCGGTGCGGTCGGTCAGTTCGCGCAGGTATTTCATCTCCAGCCCGAGGGCGACCAGCGGGTGCATGATCTCGGGGATGGGGGCCTCGGTCGCAGTCTCCTTCACCTCCAGCGCCGCCTCGAGAATGGCGCGGACCTGCATCTCGTAGATCTCGGGATAGGCGACGCCCAGCCTGCAACCCCGGTGGCCGAGCATGGGGTTGGTCTCGTGCAGCTCCCGGGCCCGGCGCTTCAGCTTGGCGGCGTCGAGGCCCTGGGTCGCGGCGAGGGCGTCGATCTCCGCGTCCGAATGGGGGATGAATTCGTGCAACGGCGGGTCGAGCAGGCGCACTGTCACCGGCAGGCCGGCCATGATGGTGAACAGTTCGACGAAGTCGGCCTTCTGGAACGGCGCGATCTTCGCCAGGGCGGCGCGGCGGCCGGCCTCGTCGTCGGCCAGGATCATCTCGCGCACGGCGGCGATGCGGGCGTCGTCGAAGAACATGTGTTCGGTGCGGCACAGGCCGATGCCCTCGGCCCCGAAGCCGCGCGCGGTCTTCGCATCCAGCGGCGTCTCGGCATTGGCGCGGACCCGAAGCCGGCGCACCTTGTCGGCCCAGGCCATGAGGGTCTGGAAGTCGCCGGTCAGTTCGGGCTCGATCATGGCCACGGCGCCGTCCAGCACCTCGCCCTTCGAACCGTCGATGGTGATGATCTCGCCGGCCTTGAAGGTGCGGCCGCGGGCGGTGAAGGTCCCGGCCTTGTCGTCGATCGACAGCTCATTGATGCCGCAGACGCACGGGCGACCCATGCCCCGGGCCACCACGGCGGCATGGCTGGTCATGCCGCCCCGGGCGGTCAGGATGCCGCGCGCCGCGTGCATGCCATGGATGTCCTCGGGCGAGGTCTCCTCGCGCACCAGGATGACGGCGTCGCCGAGCTGGTTCAGCCGCTCGGCCTCGTCGGCGTCGAAGACGATCTTGCCGGTGGCGGCGCCCGGCGAGGCGGGCAGGCCCGCGGCGACCACGGTGCGCGACGCCCTGGGGTCGAGCGTCGGGTGCAGCAGCTGGTCCAGGGCCGAGGGCTCGACGCGCGACACCGCCTCCTCTTCCGAGATCACGCCCTCGGCGGCCAGATCCACGGCGATCTTCAGCGCCGACTTGGCGGTGCGCTTGCCGTTGCGGGTCTGCAGCATCCAGAGCCGGCCCTGTTCGACCGTGAACTCGATGTCCTGCATGTCGCGGTAGTGGCTCTCCAGCCGCCCGACGACGTCGACGAATTCGGCGAAGACGACCGGCATGGCCTCTTCCATCGAGGGGGCGGTCTCGCCCATCTCCTCGCGGCCGGCCCGGGTCAGGGACTGGGGCGTGCGGATGCCGGCCACGACGTCCTCGCCCTGGGCGTTGATCAGGAACTCGCCGTAGAGTTTGGCCTCGCCGGTCGAGGGGTTGCGGGTGAAGGCGACGCCGGTGGCCGAGGTCTCACCCATGTTGCCGAAGACCATCGACTGCACATTGACCGCCGTGCCCCAGCTCTCGGGGATGTCGTGCATGCGGCGATAGAATTTGGCCCGGTCGTTCATCCAGCTGGCGAAGACGGCCGAGACGGCGCCCCACAGCTGGTCATGGGGGTCCTGCGGGAAGGGCTGGCCCAGCCGGTCCTCGACCACGGCCTTGTAGTCGGCGACGACCTTTTCCCAGTCGGCGGCGGTCAGGTCGGTGTCGATGGTGACGCCCAGCCGGTCCTTGTGGTCATCCAGCACCTCCTCGAAGTCGTCATGCGACAGGCCGAGGACCACGCTGGAATACATGGTGATGAAGCGGCGGTAGCTGTCGAAGGCGAAGCGCCGGTCGCCGGACAGGGCGGCGAGCCCCTCGACCGTCTCGTCGTTGAGGCCGAGGTTCAGGACCGTGTCCATCATCCCCGGCATGGAGGCGCGGGCGCCCGAGCGCACCGAGACCAGCAGGGGGTTCTTCGGGTCGCCAAAGGTCTTGCCGACGACCTGCTCGACCTTCTGGAGGCCGGCGGCGACCTGGTCGGCCAGGGCGTCGGGGTAGGTCTGGCCGTTGGAATAGTAGTGGACGCAGGCCTCGGTGGTGATGGTGAAGCCGGGGGGCACCGGCAGGCCGAGCGAGGACATCTCGGCCAGGTTCGCGCCCTTGCCGCCGAGCAGGTTCTTCATCGACGCATCGCCGTCGGCGGAGCCCCCGCCGAAGCCGTACACCCACTGAGTCATCGCCTGGTCCCTGAGCCCTGATCGTATCCGGCCTGACTAACGTGCTGCGCCCGCGAAGGCGAGGCCGGGGCCGTAACAAAGCGTGAGCGGATGTGGCGGTTCCGGTGCGTAGGGGAGCAGGCAAGCGACGCGGGCGATACCGTCTCCTCCCTCTTCGCGCAGCGAATGGGGAGGGGGACCGCGAAGCCGCGGAGGGGCGCCGGTCCGTGTTCGCTGTTTCCCCCCTCCACCCCCCGCGCTGAGTCGCGCGGGCGGTCCCCCTCCCCATCGCCTGCGGCGACAGGGAGGAGACGAGGATTCGCCCGCAGCTAACCCCGCCTTAACCGCGATGATTCACCAATCGCCCTTCAAGCTGTCCGGGGCCGCGTTTCCATGTCCGAGTTCAAGACCGACGTCATTCATCGCGGCGACTGCATCGAGGTGCTGCGGTCCCTGCCCGACGCCTGCGTCGACATGGTCTTCGCCGACCCACCCTATAATCTGCAGCTGGGCGGCGACCTGCTGCGGCCGGACAATTCGAAGGTCGACGCCGTGGACGACGACTGGGACAAGTTCGACAGCTTCGCCGCCTATGACGCCTTCACCCGCGAATGGATGACGGAATGCCGCCGGGTGCTGAAGCCCGAGGGCTCGATCTGGGTGATCGGCAGCTATCACAACGTCTTCCGGCTGGGTTCGGCGATCCAGGACCTCGGCTTCTGGGTGCTGAACGACATCATCTGGCGCAAGTCCAATCCGATGCCGAACTTCAAGGGCACGCGCTTCACCAACGCCCATGAGACGCTGATCTGGGCGGCGCGGAGCCGGGACCAGAAGCGCTACACCTTCAACTACGACGCCCTGAAGGCCTTCAACGAGGACGTCCAGATGCGGTCCGACTGGACCCTGGCCCTGTGCACGGGCGAGGAGCGGATCAAGGACGCCGACGGCAAGAAGGCCCATCCGACCCAGAAGCCCGAGGGCCTGCTGCACCGGGTGCTGATGGCCGCGACCCGGCCCGGCGACGTGGTGCTGGACCCCTTCTTCGGCACCGGCACCACCGGGGCGGCGGCCAGGCGGCTGGGCCGTCACTGGATCGGCATCGAGCGCGACGAGACCTACGCCAGGGTGGCCGAGAAGCGGATCAAGGCGGTCATTCCCGCCGCGCCCGAGGACCTGGTGGTGATGGGCTCAAAGCGGGCCGAGGTGAAGGTGCCGTTCGGAGCCCTCGTCGAGGCCGGCCTGCTGTCTCCCGGCGACAAGCTGTACTGCCCGCGCGGCGACCGCGAGGCGCGGGTCCGCGCCGACGGCTCGCTGGTGGCCGGGGAGTTGTCCGGCTCGATCCACAAGCTGGGCGCCCTGTTCGAGAACGCGCCGGCCTGCAACGGCTGGACCTACTGGCGTTTCAAGACCGACCAGGGCCTGCGCTCCATCGACGCCCTGCGGGCCGAGGTCCGCGCCGGCATGCAGTGAGCGGAAACGGACGCTGAAACCGCTGTAACCCTCACAGTTTCCACAGCAAATATCGCCGTTTCGGGAACTTCGCAGATGCGGTATGGTTGAATATCACGCCGTCCCCTCCCCGGGACGTCGGGAGCTCGGCCATGAAGATCGCGCAAGTCACGCCGCTGTACGAAGCCGTGCCGCCGAAACTGTACGGCGGCACCGAACGCGTCGTCGCCCACCTGACCGACGCCCTGGTCGATCTCGGGCATGACGTCACCCTGTTCGCCAGCGCCGACGCCGAAACCCGGGCGCGCCTGGTGCCGGTTCGGGATCAGGCCATCCGGCTGGACCCCGCGCCGCTGAAGTCCGACCTCGCCGCCCATATGACCATGCTGTCCGAAGTGCTGAAGCGCGTCGATGATTTCGACGTGATCCATTTCCACACCGACATGATCCACTTCCCCTTCTTCTCGCGCTGCGCCGACAAGACCATCACCACCCTGCACGGGCGGCTGGACCTCAAGGATCTGCCCGGCGTCTATGAACGGTGGAGCGAGTTCGGCCTTGTCTCCATCTCGGACGACCAGCGCCGGCCCCTGCCCCTCGCCAGCTGGAAGGCGACGGTGCACCACGGCATGCCGGGCGACCTGTACAGATTCTCCCCGAAGTCCGGGGGCTACCTGGCCTTCCTCGGCCGCATCTCGCCCGAGAAGCGGCCCGACCGCGCCATCGAGATCGCCACCAAGCTGAACAAACCGCTGAAGATCGCGGCCAAGGTCGACGCCGCGGACAAGGTCTATTGGGAGACCGTCATCAAGCCGATGGTCGAGGGCAATCCGCTGGTCGAATTCGTCGGCGAGATCGGCGACCATCAGAAGTCCGCCTTCCTCGGCGGGGCCGAGGCGCTGCTGTTCCCGATCGACTGGCCCGAGCCGTTCGGCCTGGTCATGATCGAGGCCATGGCCTGCGGCACGCCGGTCGTGGCCTTCCGCTGCGGCTCGACGCCGGAAGTCATCGAGGACGGCGAAACCGGCTTTCTGGTCGACACGCTGGAACAGGCCGTCGCCGCGGCCGGCCGCGCTCACCTGCTGGATCGACAGGCGATCCGCGCCCGGTTCGACCTGCGGTTCTCGGCCACGGCCATGGCCCGGCGGTATCTGGACGTCTACGGCGACCTGCTGGCGAAGCGGCCGTTTGCGGAGGAGCCGGTCGCCGACTTCGTGACGCCGCTCCGACCGTTCGAGGACAGTAGCTTCGCGGCCGCCAACCTCTGATCGGCGCCCGATGAACGGGATGCGGCCCTCAAGCGTTCGCATTTGCACGCCAGTCTGACGCCGTCAGCCGCCTCCGGGAGCCCCCATGGACGACGCCTATTCGGTCCAGACCACCGCCGCCGACGCCGGCGAAGCCGACGGCCTGGAACGGCTGATGGCGCTCAAGGACGGCGACACCTTCCTGGTGGCCGACGGCTGGGGCGACATGAAGGGCGGGGCGGACGGCCTGTTCATCCACGATACCCGCGTCCTGTCGCGTCTGGTCCTGACGGTGGGGCAGGCGAGACCGTCGCGGCTGAGTTCAGGCGTCAGCCAGGACAATGTCTATTTCACCTGCCATTCGACCAATCGCCCCCTGCCCCCGATGGGCGGGCGGTCCGCGCCCGCGGGCGTGCTGCATATCGAGCGGCGGCGCTTCGTCCGGGACCGGCGGATGTTCGAGCGGGTGCGGATGGCCAACCACGGCGTCGAGGACGTGCTGCTGCCCCTGGCGATCGATTTCGCCGCCGACTTCGCCGACATCTTCCAGGTGCGCGGCACCCGGCGCGAACAGCGCGGGACCCTCGCGGCGCCGGCGCACGACGGCCGGCGCGTGACCTTCGCCTATGACGGGCTGGACGAGGTCCGGCGCACCAGCTGCCTGGCCTTCTCGGAACCGCCCGCCCGGCTCAGCGGATCGCGCGCGGAATTCATGTTCAGCCTGCCCAAGGGCAAGCGCTGCGACCTCTATGTCGAATGCGGCTCCGAGCTCTGCGATCAGCCGGACGAGGCCCGGTTCCGGTTGAACGCCGTGGCCGCGCGGCTGGCCATGCGCACCCGCCGGCGGCGCGGCGCATCGCTGCGGGGGCCGCGCAGTCCGCGTTTCAACGACTGGCTGGACCAGAGCCGCGCCGACGTCGCCCTGCTGACCACCGACCTGCCCACCGGCCCCTACCCCTATGCGGGCGTGCCGTGGTTCTCGACGCCGTTCGGGCGGGACGGGATCATCACCGCCTGGCAGATGCTCTGGCTCGACCCGTCGCTGGCCAAGGGCGTGCTGACCTACCTCGCCATGCGACAGGCGACCGAATTCTCGGCCTTCCAGGACTCGGCGCCGGGCAAAATCATGCACGAGACCCGCGGCGGCGAGATGAGCGCCCTCGGGGAGGTGCCGTTCGGCCTCTATTACGGCGGGGTCGACACCACCTGCCTGTTCGTGGCCCTCGCGGGAGCCTATGCCCGGCGGACCGGCGACTTCGACCTGATCCGGACCCTCTGGCCCAATCTGATCGCCGCCGTCAGCTGGATGAAGGACCATGGCGACGTCAACGGCGACGGCCTGATCGGCTATCAGCGTGGCGCCGAGACGGGATTGTCCAACCAGGGCTGGAAGGATTCCGAGGACTCCATCTTCCACACCGACGGCCGCTTCCCGAAGGGGCCCATCGCCCTGCTGGAGGTGCAGGGCTACGCCTACGCCGCCTGGCGGGCGATGGCCGATCTGGCGGCTACGCTGGGCGACGAGCGGCAGGCGGAATGGGCGGGGCAGGCCGAGCGGGTCCGGGCTCTGGTCGAGGACCGTTTCTGGATGGAGGACGAGGGCTTCTACGCCATCGCCCTCGACGGCGACGGGGCGCAGTGCCGGTCAATCGGCTCCAACGCCGGCCATCTGCTGTTCACCGGCCTGCCGTCGGCGGAGCGGGCGAAGCGGGTGACGAAGCGGCTGCTGGGCGCGGAGTTCCGGTCGGGCTGGGGCGTGCGGACGCTGGCGACCGGTCAGGCCCGGTTCAACCCGATGAGCTATCACAACGGCTCGGTCTGGCCGCACGACACCGCCATGGCGGCGGCGGGCATGGCGCGCTACGGCGAGCGCCGGGCGGTGGCCCTGCTGCTGGGCGAGATCTATGCGGCGGCGGCGCATTTCCACCTGCGCCTGCCCGAACTGTTCTGCGGCTTCGAGCGCAATACCGGCGAGCCGCCGATCGCCTATCCGGTCGCCTGTCTGCCCCAGGCCTGGGCGGCTGGGTCGGTGTTCCTGATGCTGCAGTCGGCGCTGGGGATCGGCATCGACGCCATCGCCGGGACGGTGGAGATCGACGACCCGGTCCTGCCCGCGGGCATCGACCGGCTGAACATCACCAACCTGCAGGTCGGCGACGGCAGGGTGGATCTGGCGTTCCAGCAGATGGGCAACCACACGGTGGTCATCCCCCTGCGCCGGGACGGGCCGGTGTCGGTCCGCACGGTTCGCTAGGCCAGACCTCGCTCCAGCGCCTTGCGGAAGACGGTCGGGAGGGCGGCCAGCGCCGCGTCGGGATCGGTCCAGAGGAAGTCGCCCGCCCCGGTCGCCGTCCGCACGGTCAGCGTCAGCGAGAAATGGGTGAAGACGTGCTCGATCGCGCCCGCCTCGCGCCAGTCCGCGGCGACGGGCGGCGCGGCGTCGGCCTGGGACACGCTCCAGTCCGAGGTCGGCAGCCCCGTCATCCCGCCCAGTAGCCCCTTGTCCGGACGCCGCACCAGCGCCACCCGTCCCTCTTCATCGCGCAGCACCCAGGCGATGCCGGTGCGGTGGGGACGGTCGGCCTTCTTCGCCTTCAGCGGCCAGCGCCCGGGCTGGCCCGAAGCGTAGCCGGCGCACCATACGGTCAGCGGGCAGGCTCCGCACAGGGGCGCGCCGGGACGGCAGACGGTGGCGCCGAGATCCATCAGGGCCTGGGGCCAGTCGCCGGGACGGTCGTCGGCGACGAGGGTGGCGGCCAGCCGTTTCAGTTCCGGTTTGGCGGCCGGCAGCGGCGTCTCGACCGCGAACAGGCGCGCCATGACCCGTTCGACATTGCCGTCGACGACATTGGCGGGCCGACCGAAGGCGATGGCGGCCACGGCGGCGGCGGTATAGGCGCCGACCCCCGGCAGAGCCAGCAGTCCGGCCTCTGTGTCGGGAAACACGCCGCCGTGGTCGTTCGCCACGGCGCGGGCGCAGGCCAGCAGGTTGCGGGCCCGGGCGTAGTAGCCGAGCCCCGCCCAGGCGGCCATGACGTCGCCGTCTTCCGCCGCGGCCAGATCCGCCACCGTCGGCCAGCGGGCGGTGAAGGCCTCGAAATACGGCGCCGCGTGCGCGGTGGTGGTCTGCTGCAGCATCACCTCGGACAGCCAGACCTTGTAGGGATCGGGCCGCGGCGATCCCGGCGGCGCGCGCCAGGTCAGGCTGCGCCCATGGGCGTCGTACCAGTCCAGCAGGGCGGCTCGGAGAACGGAGACGGGGCGCATCGTCCGCGCTATAGACCGGAAATGCGCCGCACGCTGCCCACAGACGCCGAGGCCCGCGAAATCCTGTCGCGCCGACGCACGCGTCCGGCGCCGCGCCCGACTCCCAGGGCCGGGCGGGCGTTGCAGGCGCTGATCAAGGAGCTGGACGGCAAGTTCGGACGCGGGGCGGCCGCGCTGGAACCCCGCTGGCGTGAGATCGTCGGCGACCGGCTGGCGCGGGTGACGCGGCCGCAGAAGCTGACCAAGGGCCGGGGCGGCGCCGGCGGGACGCTGGAGCTGCGCGTGGCC
>NZ_BSOY01000031.1 GCF_030160755.1 Brevundimonas denitrificans
GCCGCCGCCACGGCGGAACGCGCCGCCGATCAGGCCGCCGCCTCAGGCGACCGCGCCTCGGTCCGCGCCCCCGGCGTCGCCATTGAGTCGACCGGGGAAGACGCCACGGTCCGGCTGCCCGGCGTCCGCATCGAGACCCGCGGCGACAAGGCCAGCGTCCGCATCGGCGGCTTTCACATCGACGCCGACGACAGCGACGGCTCGGCCCGTGTCTCGGGCTCCAGCGGCGACGGCGACAATGTCAGCATCACCGCCCAGGACGACGCCGCCGAAATCCGCGCCAGCGCCGCGGGCGAGGCCACCCGGGCGAGCTGGATCCTGACCGACAGCCGCGCCTCGGAATCGGGCTGGCGGCTGGTCGGCTACGAGGCCCGCGGCCCGGTCGGCGGGCCTCTGGTGATCGCCACCGTCCGCTCCCGGGACCGGAACCGCGAACGCGCCTTCGAGGACGCCAAGGACCTCGTCGCGCTCAACGCCGGGGAATAACCACCCCGCAGGGAGGGCTCCGGCCTTGATCGCGGCGTCCTGATGCGTCACCAACCCTGCCCAGCAAGCAGGACAGATCCTTGGCCGTCACGCCCCGCCCTTCCGCGAAAGAACCCCGCGCCTGGCAGCGCATGCTGTCCGGCCGGCGTCTCGACCTGCTCGATCCCTCGCCCTTCGACATCGAGATCGAGGACATCGCCCACGGCCTGGCCCGCGTCGCCCGCTGGAACGGCCAGACCCTCGGCGAACACGCCTTCTCGGTCGCCCAGCACTCCTGCGTCGTCGAGGAGATCGCCGCCCACATCAAGCCGGGGCTTGAGCCCAAATGGCGGCTCGCCGCCCTGCTCCACGACGCCTCGGAATACGTCATCGGCGACATGATCTCGCCGTTCAAGGCGGCGCTGGGCGTCAACTACAAGGCCTTCGAGGCCCGGCTGGAAGGCGCCATCCACGTCCGTTTCGGCCTGCCGCCCCGCAATCCGGTCGAGATCAAGACCCTGATCAAGAAGGCCGACCGCGCCTGCGCCTTCTTCGAAGCCACCCAGCTGGCGGGCTTCAACAAGAAAGAATCGCTGACGCTCTTCGGCGCACCGCCGCCCGGCTATGACCTGATTATCGACCCCCTGCCCGCTCCGGTCGCCCAGCAGCGCTACCTCGAACGCTACCGCGTCCTGGCCGAGGCCGTCGGCCTGATGCCCGCCGCCGACGCCTGGCACACGGAATAGGCGATGGGCTCGCCGGCTGAACAGGGCGTCCGCATCGGCCTTTCGGCAGTCGTCATCGCCCTGCGCGACCGCAAGGCCTGCGTCCTGACCACGCCCGGCGACGACGCCGGCGCCGCCCTGCCCTTCGGCCCGTTCGACCCCGCCCGCGACCGCACGTTCGAGCGGGCGCTGCGTGACTTCGTCACCGCCCAGACCGGCTTTCGCCTCGGCTTCGTCGAACAGCTCTACACCTTCGGCGACCTGGGCCGCGCCAGCCCCCGCGCCACCCCCGGCCCGGAACGCCGCCGCGAAGTCTCGGTCGGCTACCTCGCCCTGACCGCCGACGCCGCCGAGACGCCCCTCGCCGACGCCCGCTGGACCCCGGTGCTGGACATCTTCCCCTGGGAAGACCGCCGCGACGGCGCGCCCGCCTGCCTCGCCCCGATCGTCGCCGACCTGACGGCCTGGGCCGCCGGCGATCTCCGCCGACAGGCCCGGATCGAAACCCTGTTCGCCACTACGCCCGCCCACCGCTGGAACGAGGGCCGGGTGCTGGACCGCTACGAGCTGCTCTACGAGGCCGGTCTCGTCGCCGAGGCCGCGCGCGACCAGGACCGGCCGCCGCTTCGCACCGCCCCCGGCCGTTCCATGGTCTCCGACCACCGGCGCATCCTCGCCACCGGCCTGGGCCGGTTGCGCAGCAAGCTGAAATACCGCCCGGTCCTGTTCGACCTGATGCCTCCGACCTTCACCCTGTCCGAACTCCAGACCGCCGCCGAGGCCATCACCGGCCTGTCGCTGCACAAGCAGAATTTCCGCCGCGGCGTCGAGCGCACCGGTCTGGTCCAGCCCACCGGCCGCCTTTCCGCCGCCACCGGCGGCCGCCCGGCCGAACTGTTCCGCGTCATCGACGGCGACCTGACCACCGGCGAGGCCCTCGGCCTGCCGCTGCCCGCGCAGCGCTGACGCGATTTCTCACCAGCCCGCTTGCGGCGCAGGCCGTCGCCCATTAGAGAAGCCGCTCGCTCGACCAAGCGTCCTACGGCCCCGCGGAGAGGTGGCAGAGTGGTCGAATGTACCGCACTCGAAATGCGGCGTGCCTTTGCGGGCACCGTGGGTTCGAATCCCACCCTCTCCGCCACCGTCTTCTGAATAATCGGCAGGGCGCCGACCCGCCATCGGAGCCTGCTCGTGCGGCCCCCGACGCGGTCGGTCGTCACCCAGCCTGGGGGCGCAGATGTTGGTTGTGCGACGCGTTCGCGATACGCGTAACAGTGTTGCGCAAGCGTGCGTCCCGTCCTAGGCTGACCTTCTGAGGCAGTGGGTAATGAGGGGCAAAGATGGCTGACCGACCTCAAATGCACCGAAGATCCTTTCTCGGTCGGATTCTCGGAGGCGCCACAGCGGTCGGCGCCCTGGGCGCCGTGACCGGCTTCGCGCCGGCCGCTCCCGCCACCGTCTGCACCGATGGCGACACCGGCGGGAATGCCGACCCGGTCGGACGGGGCCGCCGCTGCGCAGCGACATCGGGCTGCAGCGACAGCGATACCGGAACCTACGGCGACCCGAGCGGCAACGGTCGCCGATGCGCCGCTCCGACGCCGCCGGCCTCGGGCTGCAGCGACAACGACTCGGGAAACTACGGCGACCCGAGCGGCAACGGTCGCCGATGCGCGGTTCCGACGCCAAGGCCTTCGGGCTGCAGCGACAGCGACACGGGAACCTACGGCGACCCGAGCGGCAACGGCCGCCGGTGCGCGCCGGCGGCTTGCTCCGATGGCGATAGCGGCCGCTACGGCGATCCCGTCGGCCGCGGCCGTCGCTGCTAGTCGACGACCTTGGCCACAGCGATACTGCCCGGCCTGGCCGATCCGCTTCGCTGGCTGCTGGGTGACCAGTGCGCCCGGTTCCTGTCCGACTCCTATGAGCAAAGGGCCGTCGTGGCGCGCCACGGCGACCCGGCACGCTTCCGTGGGCTGTTGTCGATCGCCGACATCGACCGGATCGTCGCCGAACACGATCTGAAGCGCGGCATGCTGATGCTGGCTGACTCGGCGCGACGGCTTGAGGAAAGCGCCTTCGTCTCACCGTCCGGGGCCATCGACCGGGCCGCCGTCGCGCATCACTATCAGTTGGGCGCGACCATCATCCTCAATCAACTGCAGGAGTCGGACGGCGACATGGCGGCCCTGTGCCGCGCGCTGGAAAAACTGTTCAGCTGCCATGTCCAGACGAACACCTATCTGACGCCGCCGTCTTCGCAGGGCTTCCGGACCCACTACGACAATCACGACGTGTTTGTGATCCAGATCGAGGGCGAGAAGACCTGGACGCTCTACGATCGACCGGTCGCAGCGCCGTACCGCGGCGAGCAGTTCGAGCCGGGCGCGGGCCGTCCGGTGGGCGAGCCGGCGGAAGTCTTCGTGTTGAAGGCCGGCGACTGCGCCTATGTGCCACGCGGACTTCTGCACGATGCGGCGACGACCGGCGACCAGCCGTCATTGCACATCACCTGCGGCCTCATTGTGCGCACCTGGGCCGACCTGATGCTCGAAGCGATCTCTCAGGTGTGTGTCGAGGATCCCGCCTTTCGTCGCAGCCTCCCGCCGGACTTCGCCCGGCCCGACTTCGACCGGACCCGCCTCGCCGCCCCGTTCGAGGCCCTGATGGAGCGTCTGTCGAAGCAGGCCTCGCCGGACAGCGCGCTGGATCTCGCGATCCAGGATTTCATCGCCAGCCGCGAGCCTGACGTTTCGGGCGCTATCGCCGGGGCCCACGCCCCCCTGGCGGCCTCGTATGCTGCGCGCCCCTCAATCTGGCGGATTGAAGAGGAGCTGGTCGACGGCGCGCCCGGCGTCCGGCTGGTCTCCTCGACCGTAAACCAGAGCTTCCCGGGCCTGTCGCGGGGGGACCTCGAGCGGATGATGTCGGGCGAACCGTTCGGACCGGAGGAGCTCGAGGGCTCGGGCGGCGCGAAGGTTGTCCGCCAGCTCGTCGCCGCAGGCATGATTGCTGCGATCACGCCCGAGCGGGTCGGCGCGGATCAGCCCGCCGAATAGCTCGTCTTGGTCTGGGTGAAGAACTCCACCGCCGCGAACCCCTGTTCCCGCGCGCCGTAGCTGGATGATTTCGAGCCGCCGAAGGGCACGTGATAATCGACCCCGGCCGTCGGCAGATTGACCATGGTCATCCCCGCCTTCGCCCGCCGCTGGAAGTCACGAGCGTGCTTCAGCGAGCTGGTCACGATGCCGGCCGAGAGGCCGAACTCGACGCCATTGGCGATTTCCAGCGCCTCCTCGTAGTCCTTGACGCGGATGGTCGAGGCGACGGGGCCGAAAATCTCTTCATTGTTGATCCGCATATCCGCCTCGGTGTCGGCGATCAGGGTCGGCTGGACATACCAGCCCGGCTTTTCCATCTGCAGTCGCTGTCCGCCGGTGACCACCCGGCCGCCCTCGCCGCGCGCCACCTCGATGTAGCGGTAGGAGGTCTCCATCTGGTCCTCGGACACAGCCGGACCCATCTGGGTCTGCGGGTCGAGGGCGTCGCCGACGCGCAGGGCCGCGACCCGTTCGGCCAGGGCCGCGACGAAGCGGTCGTGAATGCCGCCCTGTACGATCAGCCGGCTGGAGGCCGTGCAGCGTTGGCCGGTGGCGAAGAAGGAGCCGTCGAGCGCGATCTGCACCGCCCGGTCCAGATCGGCGTCGTCCAGAACGATCAGCGGATTCTTGCCGCCCATCTCCAGCTGGACCCGCGCCTGACGTTTCACCGCGCCCGCCGCCACGCCCGCGCCGACGCCTTGCGAGCCGGTGAAACTGAGGCCGTCCACGTCCGGATGATCGACGATCGCCTGCCCGACCCGGCCCCGCCCGACGACCATGTTGAGCACGCCCTTGGGCAGGCCCGCTTCATGCAGGATGGCGACCAGGGCCTCGGCCGTCGCGGGCGTGGGGCCGGCTGGCTTCATCACCACCGTATTGCCGAAGGCCAGCGCGGGCGCGGCCTTCCAGGCCGGAATGGCGATGGGGAAATTCCACGGCGTGATCAGGCCATAGACGCCGACCGCCTGACGATAGGTCTGGATTTCCACGTCCGGCCGCACCGAGGCCAGGTTCTGACCGTGAACGCGCAGGGCCTCGCCGGCGAAATATTTCAGCACCCGGCCGGCGCGGACCGTCTCGCCGATCCCTTCGGCCAGGGTCTTGCCCTCCTCGCGCGACAGCAGCCGGCCCAGGGCCTCGCGCCGCTCCATCACCAGGGTCCCGGCGCGGTCGAGAACATCCGAGCGTAGTTCCGGCGACGCCTCGGACCAGCCCGTGAAGGCCGCCTTCGCCGCCGCCACCGCCGCATTGACCTCGGCCTCGCCGCCGTCGGGGGTGCGGGCGACCACCTCGCGGGTGTCCGACGGATTGAGGCTCTCGCCCGGACGCTCGGCTGAGACCTTCTCGCCGTTGATCCAGTGGTTCAGTTCGATCGTCTCGGTCATGGCGGGTCCCCGGTCTGGCAGGGTCGATCTAGCAACCGAAGCGGCTCTGCGACAGGCCTCTGACCGAACAGACGCCGCGAAGTCTGCGATAAGCTGTCCGGAATGACCGAGTCGGAGCCGATGATGAGCGCAGCGCAGACCGGAACGGCGGCGGGCTGGCGCTTCTGGATCGACCGGGGCGGCACCTTCACCGACATCGTCGCCCGCGCGCCGGACGGGGCGCTGCAGACCCGCAAACTTCTGTCGGACAATCCCGAACAATACGCCGACGCCGCGGTCGAGGGTGTCCGGCGAATCCTCGGCGCCGGGACCGGGCCCCTCCCCGCCGGTCTCGTCGACGAAGTCCGCATGGGCACCACCGTGGCCACCAACGCCCTGCTGGAGCGCAAGGGCGAACCGGTCGTTCTGGCGATCACCCGCGGCTTCGGCGACGCCCTGCGCATCGGCTGGCAGAGCCGGCCCGAGCTGTTCGCCCGCCATATCGTACTGAACGACCAGCTCTATGATCGGGTCATCGAGATCGACGAGCGGGTGCGGGCCGACGGCGGCCTCGACCGGCCGCTTGACGAGGACCGGGCGCGGGCCGACCTGACAGCGGCGCGGGCGGCCGGCTTCCGCGCCGTGGCCATCGTTCTGGTGCACGGCTGGCGTTTCACGGACCACGAACGGCGGCTGGCGGCCATCGCCCGCGAGATCGGCTTCGAACAGATCTCGGTCAGCCATGAGGTCGGGGCGCTGATCAAGCTGATCGGGCGCGGCGACACCACCGTGGCGGACGCCTATCTGTCGCCGATCCTCAGGGCCTATGTGAACCGGGTCGGCGCGGACCTCGGCCCGTCGACGCCGCTGCTGTTCAT
Organism: Brevundimonas denitrificans; assembly: GCF_030160755.1. GTDB lineage: Bacteria > Pseudomonadota > Alphaproteobacteria > Caulobacterales > Caulobacteraceae > Brevundimonas > Brevundimonas denitrificans. Next base: position 6,534 of record NZ_BSOY01000031.1, read on the forward strand.
GCAGTCCAGCGGCGGACTGACGGCGGCCGAGGCGTTCCGGGGCAAGGACGCCATCCTGTCCGGTCCGGCGGGCGGCGTGGTCGGCATGGCCGAGACCGCGCGGGCGGCCGGCTTCGACCGGGTCATCGGCTTCGACATGGGCGGGACCTCGACCGACGTGTCCCATTTCGCCGGCGACTATGAGCGGACCTCGGACGCCGTGGTGGCGGGGGTGCGTTTGCGGGCGCCGATGCTGGGCATCCACACCGTGGCGGCGGGCGGCGGCTCGATCTGTCGCTTCGACGGCTCCCGGTTGAGGGTCGGCCCGGAGTCGGCCGGCGCCGTGCCGGGTCCGGCCGCCTATCGCCGGGGCGGCCCCCTGACGGTGACCGACTGCAACGTCATGCTGGGCAAGCTGCGGCCCGATCAGTTCCCCGCGGTGTTCGGCCCAAATGGCGACCAGCCGCTCGACGCGGAGGCAGTGAAGGCCGGATTCGCGGCGCTGGCCATCGAGGTCAGCCGCGCCACGGGCCGCACCGCAACCCCGGAAGCCCTCGCCGAAGGCTTCATCACCATCGCGGTGCAGAATATGGCCGAGGCGATCAAATCGGTCTCCATCCAGCGCGGCTATGACGTCACCCGCTATGTGCTGAACTGCTTCGGCGGGGCGGGCGGGCAGCACGCCTGTCTGGTCGCAGACGCCCTCGGCATGACCCGCGTCATGCTCCACCCCTTCGCCGGGGTTCTGTCGGCCTGGGGCATGGGTCTGGCCGAGGTGCGCGCCATCCGTCAGGCGACAGTGGCCGCGCCGCTCGATTCGACGGGCGATGCGACTCTGGCCGACCGGGTCACCGCGCTCGACCGTCAGGCGCGCAGCGACCTGGCCGCCCAGGGCTTCGCGGAACCGGCGCTCACCACCCTCGTCCGGGCGGAGATCAAATTCGCCGGGTCCGATACGCCGCTGGTCGTTCCCTTCGGTCCCGCCAGCGAGATGCGCGCGGCCTTTGAGGCCCTGCACCGGCTCCGGTTCGGCTTCTTCGCCGAGGACAAGGCCCTGGTCGTCGAGATGCTGGAAGCCGAAGCGGTCGCGGCCTCGGGACAGGCGCCGTCGATGTTCGTCGGCGGCGCATCGGGCCAGGCCCCGGTCGCCGTCACGCGGGTCCCGGTGCGGATGGCGGGCGCAAGTCATGAAGCGCCGGTCTATCAACGCGCTGACTTCGGGCCCGGCGCGTCTGTGGACGGCCCCGCCATCATTCTGGAGGACACCGGCACCACCGTGGTCGAACCCGGCTGGAGCGCCGCGACCGACGCATCGATGAACCTGATCCTCGAACGCACCGTCCCCCTGCCCGAACGCCGGGCCATCGGCACGGACGCTGACCCCATCATGCTGGAGGTGTTCAACAGCCGTTTCATGGCCTGCGCCGAACAGATGGGCGAGGCGCTCAGGGCCACGGCCTATTCGGTCAACATCAAGGAACGGCTCGATTTCTCCTGCGCCATCTTCGACGCGACCGGGGCGCTGATCGCTAACGCCCCCCACATCCCCGTCCACCTCGGCTCGATGGGCGAGAGCATTCGCACCGTGATCGCTTCCCGCGGCGGCCGCGCGGACGGGCGCGGCATGAAGCGCGGCGATGTCTATATGCTGAACGCCCCTTACAACGGCGGCACCCACCTGCCCGACATCACGGTGATCATGCCGGTGTTCCTGGAGGCGGACGAGGCGCCCGCCTTCTTCGTCGCGGCGCGCGGCCACCACGCCGACGTCGGCGGGATCACCCCGGGCTCGATGCCGCCCTCATCGAAGACTGTCGATGAAGAGGGCGTCCTGATCGACGACTTCCTGCTGATCGACGCCGGACGGCTGAGGGACGCCGAAACCCGCGCCCTGTTCGCCTCGGGCCGCTATCCGTCGCGCAATGTCGATCAGAACATGGCCGACCTGAAGGCCCAGGTCGCCTCCTGCGCCCGCGGCGGCGACGAACTGACCCGGATGGTCGCCGAGTTCGGCCGGTCCGTCGTCGCCGCCTATATGGGCCACGTCCAGGACAATGCCGAAGAGGCCGTGCGGCGCGCCATCGCGGCGCTGAAGCCAGGATCGTTCGCGCTGGAGATGGACGACGGCTCTGTCATCCGGGTGCGGATCGAGGTGGACCCCGAGGCCCGCAGCGCCGTCGTCGACTTCACCGGCACAAGCGACCAGCTGCCCAATAATTTCAACGCCCCGCTGTCGATCGCGCGGGCGGCGACCCTGTACGTCTTCCGGACCCTTGTGGACGACGCCATCCCGCTGAACGAAGGCTGTCTGAAGCCGATCCGGCTGATCGTGCCTGAAGGATCAATGCTGAACCCCCGCTATCCGGCGGCTGTCGTGGCCGGGAACGTCGAGACCAGTCAGGCGGTCGTGGATTGCCTGTACGGCGCCCTCGGCGTGCTGGCCGCGAGCCAGGGCACAATGAACAATTTCACCTTCGGCGACGAGACCCGCCAATACTACGAAACCATCGCGGGCGGCTCCGGCGCCGGGCCGGGCTTCGACGGCGCCTCTGCGGTCCAGACCCATATGACCAACAGCCGGCTCACCGACCCCGAGGTGCTGGAGACCCGCTTCCCCGTCCTGCTCGAGGAATTCTCGATCCGGCGCGGCTCGGGCGGCGCCGGCGCCAACCGGGGCGGCGACGGGGCGGTCCGTCGGGTGCGATTCCTTGAGCCGCTGACGGCCGCGATCCTCTCCAACCACAGGCGCACAGCGCCCTTCGGCATGGCGGGCGGCGAGGACGGGGCGGTCGGAGTGAACCGGGTCGAACGGGCTGACGGCTCTGTCGAACGCTTGGGCGCAACCGCCGAGGTCGGGATGGCTGTCGGCGACGTCTTCGTCATTGAAACACCGGGCGGCGGCGGCTTCGGCGCGAAAAAGGCTTCCTGAGCCGCCGGTTCGGCGCAACCATCGCCCGAGGGGGAGATTCCAATGCTGGTGCTTCTGGGAATAGCGGTCGTGGTCGCGGGCTTCGTCGCCCGCATCAATCCGCTGCTGGTCATACTGATCGCCGCCATCGTCACCGGGGTGACGGCGGCTGGGGCGCCCGGCGTCGACGCCCGGGCGCTGGCCAAGGCGGGCGTGGACACGCTGGCGGCCTTCGGCGACGCCTTCAACGATAACCGCTATTTCCACATCACCTGGCTGATCCTGCCGGTGATAGGCCTGCTGGAGCGAGCCGGCCTGCAGGAGCGGGCCCGGATGCTGATCGCCCGGGTCAAGGCCGCCACCGCCGGACGCCTGCTGCTCAGCTATCTGCTGGTCCGCCAGGCCACCTCGGCGCTCGGCCTGACCTCGCTGGGCGGCCATCCGCAGATGGTCCGGCCGCTGGTCGCGCCCATGGCCGAGGGCGCGGCGGAGGTCCAGGCGGGCGGCGACCTGCCCGACAAGGTCCGCTTCCGCATCCGCGGCATGTCGGCCGCCACCGACAACATCGGCCTGTTCTTCGGCGAGGACATCTTCATCGCCATCGGCTCGATCGTGCTGATGGTCGGCTTCCTCGAACAGGCGGGGATCATCGTCGAGCCGCTGCAGCTGTCGGTCTGGGCCATTCCCACCGCCATCGCCGCCTTCGCCATCCACGGGGCGCGCCTGCTGCTGTTCGACCGGGAGATCCGGCGGGACCTCGCCGCCCGCGATGCGGAGGCGGGCCAATGATCACGCTCGAGCACGCCTATATCCTCGTCGGCCTGATGTTCCTGGCCTTCGCCGTCCTGACCCTTCGCGACGCCGGGCACCCGACGCGCATCCGCAGCGCCCTCTTCTGGGGCCTGATCGCCGCCTCCATGCTGTTCGGCTCCTGGCTCGGTGGTCTCGGCAACGGCATTCTGGTCCTTGCCCTCGTCGCCGTGGGCGGTCTCAAGGCGCTGGGGGTCGGCCGCCCGGCGACGACCTCGCCCGAGGAACGGCGCGAGAGTGCGACCCGGCGGCGGAACGCCCTGTTCATCCCCGCCCTGATCGTGCCCCTGATCGCGGTCGGCGGCACCCTCGCGGCGAAACACACCAGTGTCGGGGAATGGCTGATCTCCTCGACCCAGACGACGCTGATCGCACTCGGCCTCGGCTGCATCCTCGCCCTGATCGCCGCCATGGCATGGCTGCGCCCACCGGTCATGGCCCCGGTGCAGGAAGGTCGACGGTTGATGGACTCCATCGGCTGGGCGGCCCTGCTGCCGCAGATGCTGGCCTCGCTGGGCGCGGTCTTCCTCGCCGCCGATGTCGGCGGCGTGGTCGGCGAACTGGTCACCCAGGCCGTGCCGATGAGTTCGCCCCTGCTGGCCGTGGCGGCCTATTGCCTGGGCATGGCGCTGTTCACCATCATCATGGGCAACGCCTTCGCCGCCTTCCCTGTGATGACCGCCGCCATCGGCCTGCCCTTCGTCGTGGGGCAGTTCGGGGGCGATCCGGCGATCGTCTGCGCCATCGGCATGCTGGCGGGCTTCTGCGGCACGCTGATGACGCCGATGGCGGCCAATTTCAACGTGGTGCCGGCCAATCTTCTCGAACTGCCGGATCGAAACTCGGCCCTGAACGGTGTCATCCGGGCCCAGATTCCCACCGCCCTGATCCTGTTGGGCGTCAACATGGCGCTCATGTACTTTCTGGCCTTCCGGTTCTGAACATGACGCATGCCCTCGACGCCGCCACCGCCTCCCGCTTCGCCGCCGCCGCTCTCGGCCATGTGACGCGCGAGTACCCGAACAAGATGGACCACGTCCTGTCAGGCCCCGAAGACGTCCAGGGTCCCCGCGCCCTGCATCCGATCTTCTTCGGCAGCTTCGACTGGCATTCCTGCGTCCACGGCTGGTGGACCCTGTTCACCCTGCTGCGGCTCTATCCGGACATGCCTGAGGCGGCTCGGATCACAGCCCTCGCGGACGAACTCTTCAGCGCGGACAACGTCGCCGCGGAAGCCGCCTATCTCGATCGCCCCGGCAGCCGGGGCTTCGAACGGCCCTATGGCTGGGCCTGGCTGCTGATGCTGGCGGCGGAGTTGGAACGGCATGGCGGCGGCCGTGGGGCCGTCCTGCGTCCGCTGGCCGAGGCTTTCGCAAGGCGATTCATCGACTTCCTGCCGCTCGCCGACTATCCGGTCCGCGTCGGGACCCATTACAACACCGCTTTCGCCCTGAGGCTGACGCTCGATTACGCGGAGAGCGCCGGCGACGCCGCCTTGATCGCCTTGTGCCGAAACCGCGCCCTGCGCTGGCACTCAGGCGACCGCGACTGTCAGGCGTGGGAGCCGTCGCAGGATGAGTTCCTGTCGCCGGCGCTGATGGAGGCCGTCCTGATGCGACGCGTGATGGCTCCGGACGTCTTCGCAGATTGGTTCGCCGCCTTCCTGCCCCGTCTCGACCGGCGCGAGCCCGCGACGCTTTTCCAGCCCGCCGGCGTCAGCGACCGCTCCGACGGCAAGATCGCCCATCTGGACGGCCTCAACCTGAGTCGAGCCTGGTGCTGGCGCGAGATCGGTTCAGCGCTGGCCGCCGACGATCCGCGACGCCCGATCGCCCTTCAGGCCGCTGACGACCATCTGGACGCCGCCCTGCACCATGTCACCGGCGACTATATGGGCGAGCACTGGCTGGCCAGTTTCGCCCTGCTGGCCCTCCTGGCCGGGCCGGACGCCTAGAGCGGGCCGCGGAACACGAACCAGGCCCCGGCGACGATCAGGGCGAAACCGACCGCATGGTTCATCGTCAGCTTCTCCCCCAGGAAGGTCACCGAGAAGACCGCGAACACGATCAGGGTGATGACCTCCTGCATCGTCTTGAGCTCCGCCGCCGAATAGACCTGATGGCCGATCCGGTTGGCGGGAACCGCTAGGCAGTATTCGAAGAAGGCGATGCTCCACGCCACGATGACCACCAGCCAGAGCGGCTTCGACCCGAACTTCAGGTGACCGTACCAGGCCAGAGTCATGAAAACATTCGACGCCGTCAGCAGCAGGATGGGCGCGACCTGGGCGAATGAAAGGGGCATGGCGGACCTGTCTTGACGTCGTCCGCCATGCGCCAGCATAAGGGCCGCCCGTCAAGGCGGCGGCCGGCTTAGCTCAGTTGGTAGAGCGCCAGTTTTGTAAACTGGATGTCGCGGGTTCGATTCCTGCAGCCGGCACCATCTCACCCCCTCAGAAGATCAGACCGCTCCGTGCATCATGCAGCCGGGCGAAATGCCCTGCCGCGTCCTGACCGAACAGCACCGGATCGGCGGAGTGGGCGTCTTCGATCACGGCGAGGATGACGTCGAGGGACTCCTTGCGGCTCGGTTGTCCGCCCTCCGCAATGCGATCCAGCAGAGCCAGAAGGTTCTCGCGCCGTTCCAAGGCCTGGGCCTTCAGAGCTTTCGCGCTCGGCGTCCGACGCACGGGGACCTTGGGTTCGGGCGGAAGCCCGCCAGAGGCCGGAATATCGAAGAAGGCGCTGTCCAGCGGACCGATCGCGTCCCGATCGTCGATCAGGAAGGGCGCCTCCGCATCCCGCGTGCCCGCCACGGAAATGGCCTCCAGGGGCGCCGGCTCGACCGCGACGCGGGTCTTGCCGCAGCGTCGGCACAGGTCCGACCGATGCCGCTCGGACCAGTAGAATTCATGTCGACACAACAAAGGCCTTAGCGGCGACAGCATGATTTCCCCCCGAACAATCAAGGGATTCGCCTCAACGGCTCGCTCTTGTCAACCACGGTCACTCGGCAAGCGAACAGCCGGCAGCCTAGCCGCCGCCCAGGCTGACAGCCACGCGATAGACGACGAAGGCCGCCAGATAGGCCAAGCTGAACATGTAGATGACCATCACCCACATCCATTTCCAGGAATTCAGCTCGCGCTTGACCACGCCGAGCGTCGCCACGCACTGGGGAGCGAAGACGTACCAGGCTAGGAAGGCCAGCCCCGTCGCCAGGGACCACTGGGCCGCCAGGGTCGCGCCAAGCAGGCTGGTGGCGCTCTCGGGATCAGCGACGGCATAGACGGTGCCGAGGGCCGCGACGGCGACCTCCCGGGCCGCCATGCCAGGCACAAGCGCGATCACCATCTGCCAGTTGAAGCCGATAGGCGCGAAGATCGGCTCCAGCGCGTGGCCGATCATGCCGGCGAAGCTGTAGTCGATGGCCGGCTGGGTCGCCCCTTCCGGCGGATAGGGGAAGGTCGCCAGGGCCCAGACGATGACCATCAGCGGCAGGATGATCCGTCCCGCCCGCTCGAGGAAGATGCGGGCCCGAATCCACAGATTGAACAGCACGCTCTTGAAGTCGGGCGTCTTGTAGGCCGGAAGCTCCATCATGAACGGCTCGACGGCGCCGCGCCAGAACACCTTGCGGATGACGAAGGACACGGCCAGGGCGCTGATAATGCCTGCGGCGTAGAGGCCGAACATCACCAGACCCTGCAGGCTGGCGAAGCCCCAGACCCTCTCATTCGGGATGAAGGCGGCGATGATCAGGGTGTAGACCGGAATCCGCGCCGAACAGGTCATCAGCGGCGCCACCATGATGGTGGTCAGCCGGTCGCGCTTGCTGTCGATCACCCGCGCCGCCATCACCCCGGGAATGGCGCAGGCGAAGCTGCTGAGCAGGGGGATGAAGGCGCGCCCGTGCAGGCCGGCGCCGCCCATGATCCGGTCCATCAGGAAGGCGGCCCGGGCCATATAGCCGAAATCCTCGAGCACGATGATGAACAGGAACAGGATCAGGATCTGCGGCAGGAAGACGAGCACGCTGCCGACTCCGGAGATCAGGCCGTCGACGATCAGGCTCTGCCAGATGCCGTCGGGCATGACCGCCGCCACCCAGCCGCCGAGGGCGCCCAGGCTGGCCTCGATGCCGTCCATCAGCGGGGTGGCCCAGGTGAAGACGGCCTGGAACATCACGAACAGCAGCGCGCCCAGAATCAGGAGCCCGCCGACCGGATGCAACAGGACGGAATCGATCCGGCCGGTCAGGGTATCGGGCCGTTCCGGCGGACGGACGCAGGCCTTCATGATCCGCTCGGCCTCGCGCGCCGCGCCGCGCAGGGCGTCGGCGTCCGGCGCGGTCCAGGCGTTCTCTTCCGAGGGGGACAACGCGCCCGCGGCGACCTCGATGGCGGCGATCAGCTCGTCGATGCCGCGCTTGCGCGTCGCCGTCGTCGGCATGACCGGCAGGCCCAGCTCGGCGGACAGCCGTTCGAGATCGATACGCAGGCCCTGGCGCTGGGCGATGTCGTACATGTTGAGCGCCAGCACCATCGGCCGGCCGACGGCCTTCAGCTCCAGCACCAGCCGCAGGACCAGCCTCAGGTTGGTCGCATCGGCGACGGCGACGATCACGTCCGGCGTCTCCTCGCCGGCCAGCCTTCCCAGAACCGCGTCGCGGGTGACCTCTTCGTCGGGGCTGCGGGCGCGCAGGGAGTAGGTGCCCGGCAGGTCCAGGACGGACATGGTCCGGCCGGTCGCCGACCGGATCAGGCCTTCCTTCCGCTCCACCGTGACGCCCGCATAGTTGGCGACCTTCTGGTGAGCGCCGGTGAGGGCGTTGAACAGGGCTGTCTTGCCGCTGTTCGGGTTTCCGACGAGCGCGACCCGCGCGCTCCGCACCGCCATGTCCATCAGGCGGGAACCTCTTCCGACGCGAATTCGGCGCCCGCGACCCGGGCCGCTTCGAATCGCACCGTCAGGCTGGCGGCCTCATGCCGCCTCAGCGCGACCCGCATGTCGTCCACCTTCATGGCGATGGGGTCGCGGCCGAACAGGCCCTCATGGAGCAGTTCGACAGTCGCGCCCTCGACGAACCCCAGTTCCAGCAGCCGACGCTCCAGCTCCAGCCCATGCTCGTCGGTCCGGGCGTGGTCGCCCACGCGGACGATGACGCCGCGATCGCCTTTCCGGGCGTGGCTGAGCTTCAGGGTGTCGGTCATCACGCTCGTGAACCAGCGGCGCGAACTCAGCGCCTGTTGACACTGATTATCAGGTGCGACTGGCTTTCGTCCAGCCCGGCATCTCGCCGCAGGCGGTTTGTCCGCCGTGATGGTTGGGCTATCACAGGCGCACGCTACCGGAGACAGCCGATGAATCGCCCCGCCCTGATCGTCCTCGCCTCTCTGGCGCTGACCGGCTGCGGCCAGGGTCAGGCCCCGGCCGAAACATCGGGCGCGCAGGCGGCTCCGGCCGCGCCCGTGCCGACAGCGGCGGAGAAGGCGACATTGCTGGCGGCCCTGCCCGCGCCATACAACGCAGCCGATCTGGACAACGGCCGCCGCGCCTTCGCGCGCTGCCGCTCATGCCACACCATCACCGAAGGCGGGTCGAACATGACCGGGCCGAATCTGTACGGCGTGTTCGGTCGTCAGGCCGGAGCCCATCCGGGCTTCAATTATTCGGAAGCGATGACGGAGGCGGACTTCGTCTGGAACGGCGAACGACTGGACGACTGGCTGGAAAACCCCCGCACCTTCCTGAAGGGCACGAAGATGAGCTTCGCCGGCATCCCGGACCCCATCGATCGCCGCGACGTCATCGCCTTCCTCATGGTCGAGACGGGCCACACGACGCCGCAGTCCTGAAGCCTATTCCGCCGCCGCCGGCACTGCGTCGTTGGCCGTGGTTTCCTGGGCTTCCCATTCCTCGATCTTGCGGGCGGTGTATTCCGGCGACCGGGTGAAGCGCGCCAGCGCGCCATAGATCACCGGCACGACGAACAGGGTCAGCAGGGTCGCGAACATGGCCCCGGAGAAGATCACCACGCCGATGGTCTGACGGCTGCCGGCGCCCGCGCCCTGCCAGAGCACCAGCGGCAAGGCGCCGAAGGCGGTGGCGATCGAGGTCATGATGATCGGGCGCAGCCGCAGGGTTGACGACTCGATGATCGCCTCCTGGATCGAGCGGCCCTGATCGCGCAGCTGGTTGGCGAATTCGACGATCAGGATGCCGTTCTTGGCCGCCACGCCGATCAGGATGATCAGGCCGATCTGGCTGTAGATGTTGAGGCTGGACCCCGCCATCACCAGGCCGAACAGGCCCCCGGCGGCGGCCAGCGGCACGGTCAGCATGATGACCGCCGGCGTGATCCAGCTTTCGAACTGCGCGGCCAGCACCAGGAAGACCAGCAGCAGCGCCAGGCCGAAGGCCGCGGCGACCGCCCCGCCCGCCTCCTGCTGATCCCGCGCCGCGCCGCCCCATTGGGTCGTGACCACGCCCTGAGGCTGTTCCTGTGCGACCCGGGTCATGAACTCGGTCGCATCCACCAGGGTCGTGCCGGGGTTGAGGTCCGCCGAGATCGAAATGGCGCGCTGGCGATCCAGGCGCCGCCGGTCCGGCGTATCGCCGGAGGTCTCGGTCGTGACCACCGCCGACAGGGGCACCAGCTGCCCCGAGCCGGTCGCGACATACAGGGCCTCGAGGTCGGCGACGCTGCGGCGGTCGGCGCGTTCAGTCTGCAGGATGACGTCATACTCCTGACCGCCGCGCAGATAGGTGGTGGCGCGCCGCGAGCCGAACATGGTCTCCAGCGTCCGGCCGATGGCCTGTGACGAGACGCCAAGGGCCGCCGCCTTCTCGGGATCGACATCGACCAGCAGGCGCGGGGCGTTCGGCTCATAGTTCAGGCGCGGCCGCGAAAGGCCGGGGTTCTCGAGCGAGGCGGCCAGCACCGGCTGCAGCCAGTTGTAGATGTCCTCGTATTCAGCGCCCGTCACGACCATCTCGATCGAGTTGGAATTGCCGCCGCCGCGTTGGAAGGCGCCGGGGACCGAGGCGTTGACCTGGGCGTCGGTCTGGCCGCGCAGCTTGCCGTTCAGTTCCTGGGCGATCTCGTCAGCCGAACGGTCGCGCTCCGACCAGTCGCTGAGGATCAGGCTGCCGTTGCCCGAGTTGAAGCTGCCGCCGCCGAAACCTGGGGCGGAGATCAGATAGCTGCTGGCCTCTCCGCTGGCCTTGTATTCGGCGAGGATCGGCTCGATCCCCATCATGATGTTGCGGGTGTAGTCGAAGCCCGCGCCTTCCGGCCCCTGGACCCGGATCTGCACCCGCCCGCGGTCTTCCGCCGGCACGAGCTCGTTGGGCAGGGTCAGGAACATGGCCGCCGCGCCGCCGGCGACGGCGAGGATCAACACCGACACGCCGGCGACGGCGATCCGCTTGCCGAGCAGGGCCTGAAGCGAGTTCTGGTACGAATTGCGCAGCGCCTCCATGGCGCGATCGACCTTGCGGGCGACCCATCCGCTGCTGCTGGCGGGCCGCAGGATGCGCGAGGCCAGCATGGGAGAGAGCGTCAGCGCCAGGAAGGCCGAGAAGGCCACGGCGGCCGCGATCGCCGCCGCCAGTTCCACAAACAGGCGACCGACATAGCCGGGCAGGAACAACAGGGGTGCGAACACCGCCAGCAGCACCACGGTCGTCGCCACAACGGCGAAGAACACCTGCCGCGCCCCGCGCTCGGCCGCCACCAGCGGCGGCTCGCCATGGTCCAGACGGCGCTGGATGTTCTCGGTCACCACGATAGCGTCGTCGACCACCAGGCCGATGGCCAGCACCATCGCCAGCAGGGTCAACAGATTCAGGGAGAAGCCCAGGGGGGCCAGGATGATGAAGGTCGACAGAAGGCAGATCGGAGCCACGATCGACGGAATGAACGCCGCCCGCATACTGCCGAGAAAGATGAAGTTCACCAGCGCCACCAGGGCCAGCGAGATGCCGATGGTGATCCAGACTTCATCGATGGCGTGGGCGGTGAAGACCGAGTTGTCCGACCCGACGACCAGTTCGGTCCCTTCCGGCAGGCTGGACCGCACCTCCTCAAGCATCGCCTCCACGCCTTCCGAGATGGCCAGGTCGTTGGACTGGGCCTGACGGGTGACGGCCAGACCGATCTGGTCCTGCCCGTTGCCCCGGAACAGGCGCCGGTCCTCGGCCGGGGCCTCGACGATGCGGGCGATGTCCCCCAGCCGGGTGACATAACCGGACTGGCCCTGGATGGCGCCGGACGCGCCGCTGGGCAGGGCCGTGGCGCTGCCAGTCTGGGCGGCGGCGACGGCTCCCGAGCCGCGGGTGCCGATCGGCAGCTGGCGGAAGTCCTCGGCCCGCGCATAGGTGCGCGCGACCCGGACGGTGTAGTCCTTCTGTCCCGACTCCAGCTGGCCGGCGGGGAGTTCTACATTCTGCGCCGTCAGGGCGGACTCGACGTCGGTGACGGTCAGACCCCGGGCGGCGAGCGCGGCGGCGTCCAGCCAGATGCGCATGGCGTAGCGCTGCTCGCCATAGATCTGCACCTGGGCCACGCCCGGCACGGTCGCCAGCCGGTCAATCAGATAGCGGTCGGCGTAGTCCGTCAGCTCAAGCCGGTTCATGGCCGTGGACCGCAGGAACAGGATCATGATCGGCTGGCTGTCGGTGTCGGCCTTGGACACTTCCGGCGGTTGGGCCTGGTCCGGCAGACGGCCGACGACGCGCGACACGCGGTCGCGCACATCATTGGCGGCGTCGTCGATATTGCGGTCCAGCGAGAATTCGATCGAGACGTTCGAGCGGCCGTCGCGGCTGGAAGAGCTGATCCGCTCGACGCCCTGGATGCCGGCGATCTGTTGCTCGATCGGCTCGGTGATCCGGCTCTCGATGACTTCGGCCGAAGCCCCGGCGTAGCTGGTGCTGACCGAAACGATCGGCGGGTCCACATCAGGCAGTTCCCGCACGGGCAGGAAGAAGAAGGCCGCGGCCCCGATCACGCAAAGAACGATGGCCGCGACCGCCGCGAATACCGGACGGCGGACAGCGAGATCGGACAGCATCATTGGGCGGCGCCCCGCGCCGGAGCGGCCGCCGCAGCGGGGCGACCTCCGCCCTGCCCACCGCCCTGCCCGGCCACCCGAACAGGCGCTCCGGGCTGGATGCGGTTCAGGCCTGAACCGACGATGCGATCGCCGACGTTCAGTCCGGACAGGATTTCGACGAACCCGCCTTCGACCGAACCGGTCTCGACCTCGACCCGCTGGGCGGTGGAGCCGCGGTCGCCCCGCGCGATGCGATAGACGAAGGCGCCGTCGCCCTCATACTGGACGGCCGCTTCCGGCGCCGCGGGCGCGGTGCGCTGGCCCTGCTGGACGGCGACCCGCACGGCCATGCCCGGCCGGATGCGAGCCCCGGGATTCGGGATTTCGGCGCGGGCGGTCACGGCCCGTGTCTGCTCATTGATACGGGTGTCGATCAGGGCGATCCGCCCCCCGAAGGCCTCATCGCCATAGGCGTCGATCGTCGCCCGGATCGGCGTCCCCGCGCGCAGAACCCCGAGGTAGCGTTCGGGCACCGGGAAATCGACCCGCACGACGTCGATGTCGTCCAGGGTCGTGATGACGCCCCCCGGATTGACGAGCGTGCCAGCCGTCACGGAGCTGAGCCCCAGGACGCCCGCGAACGGGGCCCGGATCAGGCGGTCGCCCCGCCGGGCCTGTGCCGCCGTCAAGGAGGCCCGGGCCGTCGCCAGCGCCGTTTCCGCGTCCTCGGCCGTCACGCGCGGCGCGATGCCCCGGTCCGCCAGCGTCTTGTAGCGGTCAAACTGGCGTTGCGCCTGGGCGACCTCGGCCCGCGCCTCGATGATGCCGGCGTCTTCCTCACGCGCCTGAAGTTCGACCAGGGGCGTACCCGCCGAGACCCTCTGGCCGTCCGTGAACAGGACGCGGGTGATCAGCTCGCTGGTCGAGGAGGTGATGTTCACCGACCGCCGGCCCCGCGCCACGCCCAGCACCCGAATCTCATCGGTGAAGGACCGCGAGCCGATGACCGCTTCGGAGACCGTCTGACCCCGGCCGCCGCCGGGGCCGCCCCGTCCGCCCGGACCGCCGCCGGCCTTCTCATCGCCGGCGAAGGCCATCCTGAGCACGACGGCCACGATCATCAGGCCCAGCAGGACGGCGGCGGCGACGAGGAAGAAGTGGCGTTTGATCACGCGGAGGCTCTCTGGTGAATGAACGAGCCGACTGGGCGGCCCACGCCTGCGGCGCAACTAAAGCTCTTGTAACGGAAGCTGTTCCGGTTTCCGTCGCCAAAAGGCGCGCCTGAATGTCGCGCTCAGAACCGCCGCCACAGGGCGATGACGGGGCCGCCGCTTTCGGGGGTCTCGCGGCCCGCGACGGCCTGCCGCCAGCCTGCCTGAAGGCTCCAGTCGCCGAAGTCGCGAACGACAGACGCCTCGACGGACAACCAGCGCGGCCCGCCGTCGTCGGCTTGCCCGCCGAAAGCCTGCGCCAGCACCATCCAGTCATCGGTAAGGTGCACGCCTGCGGTTGCGTCGATCCGGGTCTCGTCCGGCAGCCCCTGTCGCATCCGCCGCGCGGCCTGCAGATCGATAAAAGAACCGCTGGGACCCCAACGGCCCAATCCACCGGACGATGAGCCGCCGAACGAGCGACCGACGGAGGCCCGCACCTCCCAGTCGCTGTCGCCGACGCCGGGGGCCGCGTAGCCGGCGTTGCGCCCCTCCCCGCCGTCGGCGTAGCCCGCGTACAGGCTGGCGGCCGCGCGCTCGTCCCGCCACACCTGCCAGGTGACCCCGATTTCGAGCGGTCCCCGCCCGTCATAGTCGACAAAGGCGTCCTCGCCCGACTGCCAGTCGCCCTTGAACTGCACGGTCAGCCGGTCGGTCACCCCATACTCGGCGAACACCCCCGCGACCGTGTCTCGGCGCTCCCCCGGCAGGTCCGCGAGCGAGCCGTCCGGGTCAAACCCTCGCTCGGCCCGCATATCCTCGTATTTGACGATCACCTGACCGTGGCCCCTCGCCTGGGTCCAGGGACCGGCCACGACGGGTCCGGCCCCCGCCAGCAGGGTCAACGCGACCAGAAGCCCGCCGGCGAACCTCAAATGTCGTAGCCCGGTGATTTCCGGTCCAGCATCCGCAGGGCGCCCGGCCAGGCCAGGGAGGAGATGAAGCCGATGCCCCGGCCCTGCTCCTTCGTTTCCGCCTGGGCCGCCTCCGGCGCAAAGAGCACATGCTCACGCCCTCCCGACAGGGCCGCCACCTGCTGGGCGCAGGCCCGCTCGAGGAAGAACATCCCGATCCAGGCCGCCGCCGCCGTCTGCCCCACCGCCAGGGTGCCATGGTTGCGCAGCAGCATCAGCGGCTTGTCGCCCAGATCGGCGACCAGTCGCTCGCGTTCCTCATGGTTCAGCGCCAGGCCCTCATAGCCATGATAGGCGACCTGATGCTGCAGCAGGCAGGCGTTCTGGCCGATGGGCAGCAGACCCTCGGTCTGCGCCGCCACGCCGACGCCGGCCACGGTGTGCAGGTGGATGACATAATGCGCATCCTCGCGCGCGCCGTGAATGGCCGAGTGGATGGTGAAGCCCGCCGGATTGATGAAGCTGGACGTGTCCTGGACGATGTTGCCGTCCAGATCGACCTTGACCAGGCAAGAGGCCGTCATTTCCTCGAAATACCAGCCGTAGGGGTTGATCAGGAAATGGTGCTCGGGCCCCGGCACCCGGGCGGAGATGTGGGTGAAGATCATGTCGTCCCACCCGTGCAGCGCCACGAGACGGTACAGGGCCGCCAGATCTACGCGCGCGGCCCATTCAGCCTCCGACACCCTGGATTTCAAGGAAACTGCGGCGCCGTCGGCCATGGTCCCGGTCCTCGTTCTACTTGGCCGCGCACGCTCGCGCCGTGCGGGGCTGACGTCAAGATTCAGCTTCCGTTAACTGCGTCTTAGTGGCCCCGGCCTAGCTTCGCCTGTGCTGACCTGTTGTCGGCGCGCCGGAGACGCCCGTGGTTCTCGTCCAACTCGTGCCCGCCAGTCGCACCGCCGGCGCCGCGCCGCGGCCCAGCGAGCTGTTGGCCCTGGCTCACAACTCCAGCATCGAGGCCCGCCAACGCCTGTTGCTGGGGGTCGTGGCCCTGTGCGACGCCTGTCCGCCGTCCGGAGAGCTGTCTCCGGTCCTCAGCGAAATATTCCTGACTCTCGCCCGACAGGCCGAACGCGAGGTGCGAAAAGTCCTTTCGGAGAGACTGGCTCACGCTGAATGGGCGCCCGCGGCCTTGGTGAACGTCCTGGCGCTGGACGAAATCGAGATCGCCCGGCCCATACTCGAGCGCAGCCCCATCCTGCAGGATGAAGACCTGTTGCGTGTGCTGATCGAGGCGTCGCTGGAGCACCAGATCGCGGTCGCGCGCCGCCCCCGGATCAGCGGCCGGGTCGCGGACGCCGTGATCGACCAGGCGGAGCCGGC
Organism: Brevundimonas denitrificans; assembly: GCF_030160755.1. GTDB lineage: Bacteria > Pseudomonadota > Alphaproteobacteria > Caulobacterales > Caulobacteraceae > Brevundimonas > Brevundimonas denitrificans. The sequence continues at coordinate 22,740 of NZ_BSOY01000031.1, forward strand.
CGTGCTTATGGCCCTCACCACCAACCGGACAGCCGAGATAAGCGCCGAGGGCGTCCGGCGGCTGGTTGAGCATTCCCGTCGCATCGCCGCCCTGCGGGGGCCCCTCACCCGGCATCCGCTGCTGACTGAAGCCTTGGCTGAACAGCTTTACCAGTGGGTCGGGACCGCGTTGCGCCAGGCCATCGCCGCCCGCTTCACCGTCGACGAGCAGGCGTTGGGAGCCGCTGTCTATGACGCCGTAGAGGGCGTCATACGGCCCCCCGTTCCTGAGGAAGGCCCTGTGGATCAGGGCGACCGCGACGAGATGGAGCGGCGACTGATCGACAAGTTGCAGTCCGCCGGGCAGTTGCGCGCCGGTCTGCTGATCCGTGCGGTGCGCGAAAAGCGGCTCAGTCTGTTCGAGCACGGCCTGTCCGCGCTGGGCGGGTTCACCGTCGGACAGGTGCGCACGGCTCTGTCGGCGCCGACGCCGGAAGCTCTCTACTATGCCTGCGCCGCGGTCGGAATCGACCGGGCCGTGTTCCCGACGCTGCTGGTCGAATTGCGCAAGCTCAACGAGTCCCTGCCCGGTGATCGGGGCGAGCCGGTGTGGCTCCGGGGCGCCCTGTCGCAGGGCTCGGCGGCGCGCGCGTTCAAGGTTCTGATCGGCGCCGATCACGGCGAGCTTCAAACCGCCGTTTGACTTCCCCTCCGGGCTCGGCTTGCGTGCATTCGTGACCGAACCAGCGCCGGCCCCCCTCCGCATCGCCTTCTCCGCCTCGGATCGGCCCGAGGCCCAGGCGGCGCGTGAACGACTGGTCGCGCGCTACGGGTCCGTCGAACCCGGCGACGCCCAGGTCATTGTGGCGCTCGGCGGGGACGGCTTCATGCTGGAGACCCTGCACACGGTCATGGATCAGCGAACTCCGGTGTTCGGCATGAACCGCGGCTCGGTCGGCTTCCTGATGAACGATTTCGAGGAAGAGGGATTGCTTGAGCGTCTGGCCGGCGCCGGACGCGCGGTGATCCACCCCCTGCAGATGGACGCATGGACCGAGGCCGGACAGGCGCACAGCGGGCTGGCGATCAATGAGGTCTCGCTGCTGCGCCAGACCCGCCAGAGCGCCAAGCTGCGGATTTCGGTCGATGGCCGCGTCCGGTTGGAGGAGCTTTCGTGCGACGGCTGTATGCTGGCCACGGCCGCCGGATCGACCGCCTATAATCTTTCCGCTCACGGGCCGATCATTCCCCTCGACTCGCGGGTGCTGGCCCTGACGCCCATCAGCGCCTTCCGCCCGCGGCGCTGGCGCGGCGCCCTGCTGCCGCACCAGTCGAAGGTGTGTTTCGAGGTCCTTGAGCCCGACAAGCGGCCGGTCAGCGCCACAGCCGACGATCTCGAGATCCGGCGGGTCGCCCGTGTCGAGGTCAGGGAGCGCCGCGACATCGCCCTGACCATGCTGTTCGACGCCGGCCGGTCGTTCGAGGAGCGGGTTCTGGCGGAACAATTCGCTTCCTGACGCACGTGCACCGCTTTTTAATGACGTGAGTGCGACTGTCGCTCCAGTCCGTTCGCAGGAGTCAGCCGTGAGCAACCCGGCCCAGGTCATTCGCCCGCCCAACACCCTTCGCATGAAGGTCGGCGGAGGTTTCGGCGGCATCGACGCGGGCGCCATCGCCAAGGCCGAGCAGGCCTTGCAGGCGATGTCGTCGCAGTTCGGACAATGGCTGCAGGACGAGATCGTCAAGCTGGACAAGGCCCAGGCCGACATTCGCACCTCCGGCTACAACGCCGCGACGGCCGAAGCCCTCTATTTCCGCGCCCATGATCTGAAGGGTCTGGGCACCACCTACCAATATCCGCTGGTGACCCGCCTTGCCGGCTCGCTCTGCAAGATGATGGACGATCCGGCCAAGCGCATGGCGGCTCCGCTCGTCCTGCTGGACGCCCATATCGACGCGATCAAGGCCGTCGTCCGCGACCAGATCCAGACCGACGATCATCCCGTCGGCAAGATCCTGGCCGAAACGCTGGAAGCGCGCGTCGCAGACCATCGGAGCTGAGTCGGACGCCGTTCCGGACCGACGCTGACGCCCGCCTCCGGCGGGCGTTTTGCTGTCAGGCGGCGACGCGGACCGGGGCCTTGGCCGGCAACGGATCGTGATCCAGCCGTTCCATCAGATAGGCCAGATCCTCTCGCGGCGCGTTCGGGCGCTGGGTCAGGAAGCGTTCCAGCATCTGCTGGCGGAAGGCGTCGCCTGAGGTGTCCACGCCTTCGGCCTGCAGGGTGCGCCAGGTATCGACCCCGGCGCGATAGGCCTGGAACAGACGCGGCGGCAGGCCCGCCCGGTCGTAGATGGCCTTCAGACCCAACGGTCCTGCGTCATGGATCATCAGCCAGGCCCGTGCGTGCGGCGTCCCCGCCAGCTCGGCGATCCCGTGTTCGAACAGCGCCATCTGTCCCCTCGCCAACGCCCTCAGCAAGAGCGAGGCGGTCAGAACCCGACGCGCATTCAGCTTGGCCACAAACTGGGTCAGATCGGCCTGGCTCGAGGCCTGGTCCACCAGATCGACCGTGGCGCGCTCGCGGGCGAAGGCGGCGAGACGGATTGCGGTCTCCGGGGCCACCGCATGGCGGGTGACGAGATGCTCCCGGACCGCTTCGGAGGCCAGCTCAACCAACCGCTCCGTCACGGACAACGGCAGCACCTGACGGTAGGCGATCGCGGCGACGATCTCGGGCGAGGTTCCGAAGCGGTCGATGCAGCGCCCCAGCGCGGCTTCGGCGACGTCGGCGTTGTCATTGGCGGCCAGGGTGCGCACCGCCTGTTCGCAACCGACCTCGGCCAGGGCGGTGGCCACATCGCGACCGACGTCGGGCCGCCCGGCGACGGCGACCTGACGCAGCGGCGATCCGGCCTGAACAATCTCGATCAGATCCTCATCCGAGAAGGCCGGCGAGAAATTGATCATCGGCAGGGCGACGCTGTCGACGTCGGCCGCCAGCTTGCGGGCGACATCGCGGGGAATCAGATCCGAAGACTTCAGCGTCACGGCCATCGCCCGCCGGACCAGTTCCGCCGCATCCTGGGCCAGCATCCTCAGGATCTTCTGCGCCGCCTCGCGGTCCTCGTCGCGGAGTTCCGCCTTCTCCATGCTGCGGCACAGCTTGTGGGCCGCTGCCGCGCGCTCGTCCTCGTCGGTCGCCTTGATCAGGCGGCGGATGTCGATCTCGGTCAGGCGGGCTCGGTAGGCGGTCATGGTCGGGTCCAGGCTTTGCCGGTCAACATCAGCCCGTCATCCTTAACGGGCGGTTCACCATCGCCGGATTCGGGATCAGATGCTCTTGCTCGCTTCCGGAGCGAAGGCGCCGCCGAAGCCGCCGCTCTTGCCGTCGCCGTCCTGCCCCATCAGCAGAGCCAGCAGGCTCTGATCCTGTTTCAGCCGGTCGAGCCGCGCGGCCAGCATCCGGTCCCGCTCGGTCATGTCCGGCGCGCCGGGCAGGGAACCCGCCGCCGAGGCCGGCGACCCGTCTCCGGCGCTGCGCTGCAGATTTGCGTGCACCTCGGCCACAGTGGCGGGGCGACCGTCACGGTAGAAGATGGACCGGTTTGCCGCGGCCGCTTCAGGGAACAGGGCCGCCGCGCTCGCTCCCGGCCGACGGTCCATGGCGTCCATCAACTGGGCCGCGCCCGCGGGTCCGAGAAAATGGGCCGCGTAGAGATCGCCCGCTCCCGGCTCGCGCCCGGACCGGCCCCGCAGATAGGCGGCGTTGGACGCCGTCAGCTCCGCCGCCATGGTCGCGGCCGCCTGGGGGTCGAACCGCAGGTCCAGCACGACGTTTCGCGCCGAACCCTCGACCCGCCAACGCCCGTCCCCGCCACGATAGATCAGGTCGGCGTACTGACCATAGCCGTGCTTGGCGCCATGGGCCTTCACCGTCCCGAGCCAGGTCTGTTCGATGAACTGGAACAGGCCCGCCGCGGATGAGGTTCGGGCCCGGGCGGACGGATTCATCGCACTTTCGCGACGCGCCGTCCGGACCAGGAAGTCAGCGTCCACGCCCGTGACGTTTGAGGCGCGCCGAATGGCTGCCTCAACTCCTCCAGCGGATGGAATCGCTCCGACGTTCATGAGTCATGACGCTGGGGGTTCGTGGTTAATCAAACCCTAACAAGGATTGTTGCGTCCACAACCTCTTAACCTTCGCCCCGCCGCGCCGCCACGGTGGCGCTTTCAAGGCGAGGCTCGCCCCAAACTTGCCGTCAGGTCAGCGCTCAACTTACCCGTGGGACGCTGTGGGGACGGCGATAGACAGGGATGAGACGGCCATGATGATCAAGACAGCGGGCGGCCCCGGACTGGTGAGCCCCATCGACTTCCACGAACGCAAGACGCCCCGATTCTCCAAAGCGACCTGGGTCGCCGTCGGCATCGTCGTCACGGCTCACGTCGGCCTCGGCGCGGCCATGTACTATCAGCGGTTCGAAATGCCGGTGCTTGAGGCCCCTGCGCAGCCGAATCCATTCGACATCACAATGGTCCGGCCCGAGCCCAAGCCGCTGCCCGAGCCCACACCGGTCGAACCGGCCCCGCCCAATACCCGGGTCAACGAACCCACGACCCCGGCGCGCGATGCCGAAACCGTGTTCGTGACGCAGGGCGAGACGGTCTCCGACAGCACAACCATCACGACGGCGACGGTCTCACCCGACCCGGTAGAGGACGCCGCGCCGGTCGAGACGGTTCGGCCACAACCGCCGGCGGTCATCACCAACCCAAGCTGGTCACGCCAGCCCTCTGCAGACCAGATGATGCGGGCCTACCCGGACCGTGCGCTCAACTCCGGAGTGGCCGGCGCGGCGACCCTGAACTGCCTGGTGCTGCCGACCGGAGCGGTCACCGACTGCAACGTCTCGCGGGAAACGCCCGGCGGCTACGGCTTCGGCCGGGCGGCGCAGGGACTGTCGCGCCACTTCCGGGTCAATCCACGTACCGTCAACGGTGCGGCGGAGGGATCGCGGGTGAACATCAACCTGCGTTTCAACCTGCCGGAAGACTGATCAGGCGAACCTGAGCGGATCGAGGGCGGCGGCGTCCGCCAAGGGCGGCCTGCCCTCGATTCCGTCCGCCGTGATCCGGGCGACAAGGGGGCCCATCAGCCAGCCGTTCCGGCGGGGGGCCAGGGCCTGGTGCAGGCCCGGTTCGCCCGAAGGGCCCGCCAGCGGCAAGCCGTCGGTCGTCGCGCCGCGTATGCCCACGCGCGTCGGACCGATCTCTCCGACCACGTCCAGCAGCGCCAGGCCGGCCGCGATCTGGCGCGCGGCCTCGGCCGGATCGGGCTCCAGATCCCGGCGCCCCGGCTCCATAGTCGCGCCGATGACCACGCCCCCTTCGCAGGGCGCGGCATAGACGCCGGGGCCCCTGACCACCCGGGGCGGGGCCGCCATGGCGACGAATGTCAGCTGGCCGCGGATCGGCGTGATGGCGGACACCGCCGCGGCGACAGGGTCGGGCAGACCGGCGACCGACTCCCCGGCGCCCGTGGCCAGCACCACCGTGGCGGTGAACCAGACGCGGCCATCGCTCGCTTCGACCCGCCAGCGACGGGCGTCCCCGGTCAGGCGCACGACCTGGCCTCGCACCATCGTCAGACCGGGCGTCCGCGCCAGCGCCTTCAGGGCCGGCGCCACCTCTATGCGCCAGTCATCCGGGGTGGTCAGGCCGTCCGGGTTCACCCGGGCGTCAAATCCGAACGCGCGGAGCCGGGCGGCCGCGCCGTCGGGTTCCGGTCCGCGCCAGTCTGCGCCCTCGCGCAGCACCTTCAGGCCATGGGTCTCCGCAAAGTCCGGCCACAGGTCGCGGGCGCGCTTCAGCAAGGCGGCGCGGTCGGCGGTCACATCCTCCAGCAGCGATTCCAGCGCCGGGGCGATCATGCCCGCGGCGATGGAGGAGGCGTTCGGTCCGCCCGGATCAATAACGGTCACGGCGTGGCCGCGCGCGGCCAGTTCAGCCGCGGTGCAGAGGCCGAGCACGCCGGCGCCGATGACGATTACATCAGGAGAGGAAGCCACGGGCGATCTGATCGGCCGCCCGCAGCCTGAATGCAAGCGCTACTCGGCCGCGATGGCCGCGGCGCGGTTCGCGTCGATGCGGGCCGTCAGGGCGGCGTGCTGGTTCCACAGGGCCGCGGGCAGCCGGTCGCCGAACTGGGCGTAGAAGTCGGGGATCAGCGAGGCCTCCTCGGCCCAGACCTCGGCATCGACATCCAGCAGGGTCGAAAGATCGGCGTCCGACAGGGTCAGGCCGGTCAGGTCCAGCGCCTCGCGGGTCGGAACGCGACCCACGGGGGTGTCGACGGCCTCGGCTTCGCCATCGAGGCGTTCGGCGATCCACTTCAGCACGCGGGCGTTGTCGCCGAAACCGGGCCAGACAAACTGGCCGTCCTCGTTCTTGCGGAACCAGTTGACGAAATAGAGCCGCGGCAGCTTGGCCGCCTCGGTCCGTCCGCCCATCGACAGCCAGTGGGCGAAATAGTCGCCCATGTTGTAGCCGCAGAAAGGCAGCATGGCGAAGGGATCGCGGCGCAGGGTCCCGATGGCGTTCTCGGCGGCGGCGGTGCCTTCCGAGGCGACCGACGAGCCCATGAACACGCCATGCTCCCAGTCGAAGGCCTCGGTGACCAGAGGCACGGCCGAGGCGCGGCGGCCGCCGAACAGGATGGCGTCGATCGGCACGCCCTTCGGGTCCTCCCACTCCGGCGCGATGGTCGGGCATTGCGAGGCCGGGGCGGCGAAGCGGGCGTTGGGATGAGCGGCGGGCTCGCCCGAGGCCGGGTCGTGGGGCGCGCCTTTCCAGTTGGTCAGGCCTTCCGGGGCCACCTTCGTCAGACCTTCCCACCAGACGTCGCCGTCCGCGGTCAGGGCCGTGTTGGTGAAGACGGTGTTCGAACCCATCGTCGCCAGGGCGTTGCCGTTGGTGTTGCGGCTGGTGCCCGGCGCGACGCCGAAGAAGCCGGCTTCCGGGTTCACGGCGTAGAGGCGGCCGTCGTCGCCGAAGCGCATCCAGGCGATGTCGTCGCCGATGGTCTCGGCGGTCCAGCCCGGAATCGTCGGCTGGAGCATGGCCAGATTGGTCTTGCCGCAGGCCGAGGGGAAGGCGGCGGCGACGTATTTGGCGCGGCCCTTCGGATCGGTCAGCTTGAGGATCAGCATATGCTCGGCCAGCCAGCCCTCGTCGCGGGCCATGACCGAGGCGATGCGCAGGGCGTAGCATTTCTTGCCCAGCAGGGCGTTGCCGCCATAGCCCGAGCCATAGGACCAGATCTCGCGGGTCTCGGGATAGTGGACGATCCATTTGTCGTCATTGCACGGCCACGGCACATCGGCCTGGCCCTCGGCCAGCGGCGCGCCGAGGGTGTGGACGGCCGGCACGAAGACGCCGTCCCGGCCCATCAGGTCCAGCACGGGCTGGCCCATGCGGGTCATGACGCCCATGGAAATGGCGACATAGCCGCTGTCGGTGATCTCGACGCCGAGGGCGCTGAGCTCCGAGCCCAGCGGGCCCATGGAGAAGGGCACGACATACATGGTGCGGCCGGCCATGCAGCCGTCGAACAGGCCGTTCAGCCGGGCGCGCATCTCGACCGGATCGGCCCAGTTGTTGGTCGGGCCGGAGTCGATCTCATTGGCCGAGCAGATGAAGGTGCGGCTCTCGACGCGGGCGACGTCCTTGGGGTCCGAGGCGGCGTAGTAGCAGCCGGGGCGTTTGCTCTGGTCCAGCTCGCGCAGCGTGCCCTTGCCGATCAGATCGGCGACGATGGCGGCCTTTTCGGCCTCCGAGCCGTCGCACCAGTGGACCCGGGCGGGCTTGGACAGGGCGGCGATCTGCTCGACCCAGGCGATGAGGCCGGCGTGTTTCGTGGGAGCCGGGTGAAGGCCCTGGATGGCGGATGCGGTCACAATCACTCTCCTGAACGTCGCCCGGCGATCTGCGCCGCCGTGGCTCTCCCTTGCGTGGCATCACGCAATGTTTCAGTCGCGGAATGACATCTTAGGCGACGCGGCGTCAACCGATGCACGTTTCAACCTCTCGCGAGCGGAGCGCGCGGAGAGGTCCGCATATTTCCGGTCGCCGCGAGGCGTGGGGCGGGGTATCGGGGCGGCCATGCAGACGATGGACCCGCTCGCCGCCGCGCCCCGAGGCGCCCTCGCCTCGCCCGCCGTGGCGAGGAACACGGGGCCGATCCTCGAGGTCCTGAGAGCGCACATGCCGGCCCGGGGGCGGGTGATGGAGATCGCCGCGGGGTCGGGCGAGCACGCCGCGGCCTTTGCAGGCGCCCTGCCCGGCCTCGACTGGACGCCGAGCGACCCGAGCGCCGAGGCGCGGGCCAGCATCGCAGCCTGGGCGGCGGCGGCGAGCCTGCCGAACCTGAGCCCGCCGCTGGCGCTGGACGTGCTGGACGCGGCGACCTGGCCGGCGGGGCTGTTGCAGGCTGTGGTCTGCATCAACATGATCCACATCAGCCCCTGGGCGGCGACCGAAGGCCTGATGGCCCTGGCCGGCAGCCGGCTGGCCGTCGGCGGCCTGCTGGTCCTGTACGGGCCGTATCGCGAGGCCGGGGTTCCGCTGGCGGCGTCGAATGCGGCGTTCGACGAGAGCCTGAAATCCCGCGACCCGGCCTGGGGGCTGAGGGATCGGGTCGCGGCGGCGGCGGCGGAGAAGGCGGAGGGGCTGGCGCTGACGCGGCGGATCGGGATGCCGGCGAACAATCTGATGCTGTTGTTCCGGCGGGTCTGACGGGCCCTTGTGCTTCCGGCGGAGATGTGGCGGCATCGCCTCCAAGCTTGGCTGAACCTGATCGAAAGCGCCGACATGAAACGTCTCCTCCTTGTTCTGGCCGTCCTGGCCACCGCGGCTCCGGCCTGGGGGCAGACGCCGCCGACGGCCGCGCCGGCCGCCGCCCCGGCTCCGCCCCTGTCCTATGGCGCGCCGATCGGGCTGGAGGCGGCGCAGGCGCTGGTTGACCGGGCCGTAGAGGCGGGACGCGCCCGCGGCTTCCGACTGGCCATCGCGGTGGTCGAGCCGTCGGGGGAGCTGGTGGCCTTCGGGCGGATGGACGACGTCCAGTACGGCTCGATCGACGTCGCCCAGGCCAAGGCCCGGTCCG
>NZ_BSOY01000032.1 GCF_030160755.1 Brevundimonas denitrificans
GGGCCGGATCGGTCGGACCGCGCACGCCCTCGCCGCTCGGGATCGGCGCGGCCGGATAGGCCGGGGTCCGCGACGGCGGCGGCGCGTCGCCGGCATGGATCGCATAGCGCGGCGCGTCCGGATAGCTGGCGCAGGCCGTCAGGGTCGCCGCTCCGGCCAGCACCGTCAGAGCCCTGATCGCGAATCGAATCGTCATGCCGTCTCCCGCCGCTCGGTCGCCGTCCCGTGTGCCCCGACCGTCGATTCAAGCCAACCCGTCAAAGGGCGCCAAAGTTGGGCGCGAAGGTTAACGGGGTGTGGGGCGTGGGGGCTGGGTTATGGGGTTTGGGGGTCAGAAGCGACGCGGAAGCAGAACGCCCAGGTCCCCGCTCTCAAACCTTTGTATGGCACCCCACACCCCAAGCCCCACACCCCAGATCCTCACCCCTCCTTCGCCGTCCCCTCGACCAGCGGCACGAACCGCACCTCGGCCAGGCTCTCGCGCTGGAAGCTGCCGTCCGGCTGGCCGACGTAGCGGTGCAGCCGCTGCACCGACGACCGCCCCACCGGACACACCAGAATGCCGCCCGGCTTCAGCTGGTGCAGCAGTTCGGTCGGCTCGCCGGGCGAGGCCGCCGTGACCATGATCCGGTCGAACGGCGCCTGTTCCGGCCAGCCCAGACCGCCGTCGCCGTGGCGGGTGATCACATTGTCGATCTTCAGCGCCTTCAGCCGCGCCTCGGCCTCGTTCAGCAGGCTGCGGTACCGCTCGATCGAATAGACATAGCGCGCCAGCCGGCTCAGCACCGCGGCCTGGTAGCCGCTGCCCGTGCCGATCTCCAGCACCCGGTGGCGCGGCTGCACGTCCAGCGCCTGGGTCATCAGGCCGACGATATAGGGCTGGGAAATCGTCTGGGCGCAGTCGATCGGCAGGGCCTGGTCTTCCCACGCCTGGTCGAGGAATTTCTCGTGCACGAACACCGCGCGATCGATCGATTCCATCGCCGCCAGCACGCGCGCGTCCATCACTCCCTGCTGGCGAAGGCCCAGGATCAGCCGTCCGGCGCGGTCGTCGTTCAGCTTCATACGGCCACGACCGATTTCGGCGGCGCCCCGCCCAGCACGCCCTTCAGGTCGTGGATGCTCGGCGCATGGGTCAGGTCGATGTGCAGCGGCGTGACCGAGATCTTGCCCTCGTCCATGGCCCGCAGGTCGGTGCCGGCCGGATGGTCGTGCTTCGTCCCGCGGAAGCTCATCCAGTAGTAGTCGCGCCCGCGCAGGTCGGTGCGCTTGACCGCATGCATCTCGCCGATGTCGCGGAAGCCCTGGCGCGTCACCTCGACCTCGGTCACATCCTCCGGCGCGCGGTTGGGAAAGTTCAGGTTCATCACCACCCCATCCTGCCACGGCTGGGCCAGCAGGCGTGAGATGATCGCCGGGGCGAAGGCCTCCGCCGTCTCCCAGTGGGCCACCACATCGTCGTGGAACCGCTCCAGCGACTGGCTCAGGGCGATCGAGCGGATGCCGAACGCCATCCCCTGCAAGGCCCCCGCCACCGTCCCCGAATAGGAGCAGTCCTCGCCGACATTATGCCCGCGATTGACCCCCGACAGCACCAGATCGGGCCGCTCCGGCATCAGGTCGTTGACCGCCAGCACGACGCAGTCGGTCGGCGTCCCGGTCACGGCGAACCGCTTCTCTGAAACCTGATTGACCCGCAGCGGCTCGGTCAGGGTGATCCCCCGCCCCTTGCCCGACTGCTCGACCTGCGGCGCGCAGACCCAGACGTCGTCCGACAGGGTGCGGGCGATGCGTTCAAGGGTTTCAAGGCCTTCCGCGTCGATCCCGTCGTCGTTTGTGAGGAGAATCCGCATGCGGCTCCGATCAGTTCGCCGGCCGGATGTCATCGGCGAGAATGACGAAGCCGCCGCCGCAGTCGTTGCGGATCACGGACCCGGCGTGTTCGATCCGGCCGTTGGCCGCCTGGCTCCAGGCGGCGGTCCGGCCGGTGATGGTCACCTTGGCGCCGTTCAGGTCGCCCATCGCCTGCCGCATCTCGTCGCGGGAGGCGGCGCCGGAGACGCACGGGCGCGAGAACGGCTGCAACACCTGGTCCTCGTCGCCGTACAGCTGGAACTCCCCGTTCGCGAACCGCAGCCAGCCGGTGAAGGCCGTGTCGCCGGCGGCGTGGACATAGGTGTTGGACGACGGGCCCACGGCGCAGGCCGTCAGGGCCAGGGCGGCGGTTGCGGTCAGAACGGCTTTCATCGGTCTACTCCTCATGCTCCGCTCAACCCACGTGGGTCATGCCCTTCGGCATATAGGGAACCAGCGCCTCCGGAACCCGGATGCGCCCGTCCGCCTCCTGATAGTTCTCCATCACCGCGACCAGAGTGCGACCGACCGCCAGACCCGAACCGTTCAGCGTGTGCACGAACTCGGTCTTCTTCTCCCCGGCCCGCTTGAACCGCGCATCCATCCGCCGGGCCTGGAAGTCCCCGCAGTTGGAGCAGGAGCTGATCTCGCGATACGTCCCCTGCGACGGCAGCCAGACTTCAAGGTCAAAGGTCTTGCGCGCCCCGAAGCCCATGTCGCCCTTGCACAGCAGCAGTCGCCGGTACGGCAGTTCCAGCTTCTGCAGGATCGCCTCAGCGCAGGCCGTCATGCGCTCGTGCTCGGCGTCACTGTCCTCTGGGCGGGTGATCGAGACGAGCTCAACCTTGTAGAACTGATGCTGTCGGATCAGGCCGCGCGTGTCCCGGCCTGCCGAGCCGGCCTCGGCCCGGAAACAGGCCGTGAGCGCCGTCATCCGGATCGGGGACTGCAGGTCGCTCTCGGACAGCAGTTGTCCCATCACCGTCGCCGTCAGGGACACCTCCGCGGTCGGGATCAGCCAACGCCCATCCGTGGTGCGAAACAGGTCGTCCGCGAATTTCGGCAGCTTGTCAGTGCCATAGGCCGCCGCGTCGTTGACGAGCAGCGGCGGATTGACCTCCTGATAGCCGTGCTCGGTCGTCTGCACGTCCAGCATGAATTGGCCGATGGCCCGTTCCAGCCGCGCCAGCCCGCCCTTCAGCACAGCGAATCGGGCCCCCGACATCCGCGCCGCCGCCTCGAAGTCCAGCAGCCCCAGCGCCTCGCCCAGATCAGCGTGATCCTTGGCCGGTCCGCCCCCCTCAGATTCAGAAAGGCGCGGCTCGCCCCAGCGCGAAACCTCGACGTTGCCCGCCTCATCCTCGCCGTCCGGCACATCGTCCGCCGCAAGGTTCTTCTGCGCCGCCAGCAGGTCGCGCAGCGCCTTGCCGACCCGCGCCTCCTCGGCCTCCGCCGCCGCGATCTCGCCCTTCAGGCTCTCGACCTCGCCCTTCAGCCGCTCGGCCTCGGCCAGGTCCTTCTTCCCCATCGCGGCCCCGATCAGCTTGGAGCTCTCATTGCGCCGCGCCAGCGCCGTCTGGCCGGCCGTCTGCGCCGCCCGCAGCGCCGTATCCAGCGTCAGGATTTCATCCACCAGCGCCTGCGCGTCCGCCACCCCGCGCGACGACCAGCCGCTGACGAAGGCGGCGGGATTGTCTCGAATGGCGCGGATGTCGTGCATGGTCGGTCTCGTCGGGAGGATGGGATGCTCTAACCGACTCCCTCTCCCAATGGGAGAGGGCTTGAGCGCACGAGCGCGAAGCGGTCGTCCTTGCGCTCAAGGGTGAGGGTCGACCTGCCCCGGGGCGGCTTCGCCGCTTTGCCACCCGACCCTCATCCGGCCCTCCGGGCCACCTTCTCCCGCCGGGAGACGGACATCTGAACCCACGTCCGATTCTGACGCACCGGCGCGCGATGTTGCCGGCCCGATCTTTGACAATCGAACTCACGCAACACCCCCCGCACGCAGCGAACGCTTCGGACGCTTCGGACGCTTCGGACGGTGTTTTTCCCGCCGATCGCCGCTGCTCTGGACTCTTTGGACCGCGTTTTTCGGACCCGGAGAGCCTGACTTTGGACTCTCTGGACTCTTTGGACCCTGTTTTTCAGATCAGCCCGGCCATCGGCGAGCTCGCGCTGGCATACATCCGCCGCGGCATCCGTCCGGCCAGATAGCCCTGCCGTCCGGCGATGACCGCATGCTTCATGGCCGAGGCCATCAGGATCGGGTCCTTCGCCCCCGCGATGGCCGTGTTCATCAGCACGGCGTCGCAGCCCAGCTCCATGGCCAGGGTCGCGTCCGACGGCGTGCCCACCCCCGCGTCGACCAGAACGGGCACGGTCGCCTGTTCGATGATCAGCCGGATGTTGACCCGGTTCTGGATGCCCAGGCCCGAGCCGATCGGCGCCGCCGCCGGCATGATGGCCGCGGCCCCCGCCTCTTCCAGCCGCTTCGCCATCACCACATCGTCGGTGCAATAGACCATGACCTGGAAGCCGTCCTTGATCAGCAGCTCCAGCGCCCGCAGCGTCTCGATCATGTCCGGATACAGGTGCGCCGTGTCCGACAGCACCTCCAGCTTGACCAGATCCCAGCCGCCCGCCTCGCGCGCCAGCCGCAGCGTCCGCACCGCGTCCTCGCCGGTGAAACAGCCCGCCGTATTGGGCAGGAAGGTGAACCGGTCCGGCTTCACATAGTCGACCAGCATGGGCTGGTCCGGATCCGTCAGGTTCACCCGCCGCACCGCCACGGTGACGATCTCCGCCCCCGCCGCCTCGGCCGCCTCGGCGTTCTCCTGATAGGTCTTGTACTTGCCGGTGCCGACGATCAGCCGGCTGGAGAAGGTCCGTCCGGCGACGGTCCAGGTGTCTGTGGGTGCGGTCATGGCGGGTGTTTAGCCGCCCCCCACGAACTGCACCAGCTCCACCCGATCCCCCTCGGCCAGCGCCGTCGAGGCGTGCAGCGACCGGGGCACGATCTCCAGATTGCGCTCCACCGCCACCTTGCGCACATCGAGACCGAGTTCCTCCACAAGGGCGAGAATCGTCGCGGCTTCAACCTCGCGATGTTCCCCGTTGACCTGGATGCGCATGCCCTTACGTCACTCTTTCACGCGTCCGGTTTGATAACCGCCACGCCTCAGCTAAAAGGCCGGTCCGATTCCGGTCGGACCGTCTTATCCGCGAGCGCAATGCCCGACACCCCCGTCCTCTACGTCCTGAATGGCCCGAACCTCAACCTTCTGGGGGTGCGCGAGCCCGACATCTATGGGCGTGAGACCCTCGCCGACGTCCAGGCCCTGTGCGAGCGCGCCGCCGAAGGCGCCGCCGTGGTCTTCCGCCAGACCAACTACGAGGGCGAACTGATCGATTGGGTCCAGGAGGCCCGCGAGACCGCCTCCGCCCTGGTCATCAACCCCGCCGGTTACGGCCACACCTCCGTGGCCCTGCTGGATGCTCTCAAGACGCTGACGATACCGATCGTCGAATGCCATCTGTCCAACCCGGCGGCGCGCGAGCGCTTCCGGCATCGCTCCTATGTTTCGCCGGCCGCCGCCGGCGTGGTTTCGGGCTTCGGCCCATTCAGCTACGAACTGGCCGTCACGGCCGCTCTGCGGCTGGTGCAGGAACGCCGCGCCGCCGCCGACCGTTCGGTTTAGAAGGTAACAAGAGGCTCCCATGGCCGAATCGAAATCGCCCGCCCCCAAGCTCAAGAACGAAGCCGAGATCGACACCTCCCTGGTGCGGTCGCTGGCCGACATCCTCAATGACACCGACCTGACCGAGATCGAGGTCGAGCGCGGCGAACTGCGCATCCGCGTCGCCCGTGAAGTGACCATGGCCGCGCCGGTCCACTACGCCGCCGCCCCGGCTCCCGCCGCGCACGCGGCCCCGGCCGCGGCCCCGGCGCCCGCCTCCATGCCGTCCGACCCGGCCACCATCGTGGCCAAGGCCGGTGAAGAGGTGAAGTCGCCGATGGTCGGCACCGTCTATCTGCAGGCTTCGCCGGAAGCCCCGCCCTTCATCGCCGTGGGCGACAAGGTCAAGAAGGGCCAGACCCTGCTGATCGTCGAGGCGATGAAGACGATGAACCCGATCCAGGCTCCGCGTGACGGCGTGGTGGTCGAGGTGCTGGTCGGCGACGCCCAGCCGGTTGAGTTCGGCGAGCCTCTCGTCCTGCTCGAGGCCTAGGCCCCAGGGATCTGAATATGTTCACCAAGGTCCTCATCGCCAACCGCGGCGAAATCGCCCTGCGGATCCACCGCGCCTGCAAGGAGATGGGCATCTCCACCGTCGCCGTGCACTCCGAAGCGGACCGCGGCGCCATGTGGGTGCGGCTGGCCGACGAAAGCGTCTGCATCGGCCCCGCCCCGGCCGCCAAAAGCTATCTGAACATCCCCTCGATCATCGCCGCGGCCGAGATCACCGGCGCCCAGGCCATCCACCCCGGCTACGGCTTCCTGTCCGAAAACGCCCGCTTCGCCGAGATCGTCGAGGCCCACGGCATGACCTTCATCGGGCCAAGACCCGAGCACATCCGGGTCATGGGCGACAAGATCACCGCCAAACAGACCGTGCTGGAGGCCGGCATCCCCTGCGTGCCCGGTTCGGCCGGCGAGGTTGAGACCATCGAGGACGCCATCGCGGCCTCGAAGACCATCGGCTTCCCCCTGATCGTCAAGGCCGCCGCCGGCGGCGGCGGGCGCGGCATGAAGGTCGCCCTGACCGCCGATGATCTGGTCGAGGCCGTCCAGACCGCCCAGTCCGAGGCCACAGCCGCCTTCGGCAACGGCGCCGTCTATATGGAGCGCTACCTCCAGAAGCCGCGCCACATCGAGCTGCAGGTCATCGCCGACAGCCACGGCAATGTGGTCCACCTCGGCGAGCGCGACTGCTCCCTGCAGCGCCGTCACCAGAAGGTGCTGGAAGAGGCCCCCTCGCCCGCCCTGTCGGCGGCCGAACGGGTCGCCATCGGCGAGACGGTCAACAAGGCCATCGCCGCCATCGGCTACCTCGGCGTCGGCACCATCGAATTCCTCTGGGAAGACGGCGAGTTCTTCTTCATCGAGATGAACACCCGGCTGCAGGTCGAGCATCCCGTTACGGAAATGATCACGGGCGTTGATCTGGTGCGTGAGCAGATCCGCATCGCCGCCGGCCTGCCGCTGTCGTTCACCCAGGCTGACGTGAGCTTCACCGGCCATGCCATCGAGTGCCGGATCAACGCCGAGAACGCCGAGACCTTCACCCCCTCGCCCGGCACCATCACCGACTTCCACGCCCCCGGCGGCCTGGGCGTGCGGCTGGATAGCGCCATCTACGCCGGGTATTCGATCCCGCCCTATTACGACAGCCTGATCGGCAAGCTGATCGTGCACGGCCGCGACCGTGAGGAGTGCATCGCCCGCCTCAAGCGCAGCCTGAACGAGATGGTCGTCGGCGGCATCGACACCACCATCCCCCTGTTCCAGAAGCTGCTGCAGGAGCCCGACATCCTGTCCGGCGACTATGACATCCACTGGCTGGAGAACTGGGCCAAACGCCAGAAGGGCGAGGCCTGAGCGACCCGGGCTTCAGCGCCAGCGGCCCGTTCGGCGGCTTCGGCCCCGACGAACTGCTGAACTGCTACGCCACCGGCGTCTTCCCCATGGGCGAGGCCCGCGACGACCCGCGCATCTTTCTGGTCGAACCGGAACAGCGCGGCCTCATCCCGCTGGATCGCTTCCACGTCCCGACCCGCCTGAAGCGCACGGTCCGGACGACGGCCCTTGAGGTCCGGGTCGACACCGCCTTCGACGCCGTGCTGGACGCCTGCGCCGCCTCCGGTCCGGGCCGTGACGACAGCTGGATCAACGCCCCGATCCGCCGTCTCTATGTCGAGCTGAACGCCCGTGGCCACGCCCACAGCATCGAATGCTGGCGCGACGAAACCCTCGTCGGCGGCCTGTACGGCGTTACGCTCGGCGGGGCCTTCTTCGGCGAGAGCATGTTCAGCCGCGAACGCGACGCCTCGAAGATCGCCCTGGTGCATCTGGTCGCCCGGCTGAAGCGCGGCGGCTGGCGGTTGCTCGACACCCAGTTCCTGACCGGCCACCTCAGCCAGTTCGGCGCGGTCGAGACGCCCCAGGCGGCCTATCTCAAACTGCTGAGAGCGGCTCGTCTGCTGAGGCCGAACACGCGTTCGCTGTTCGATCCGATGACGGGATCAGAGGCGCTGTTCTACGCCCTGCAGCCGACGATCCAGGCGTCATAGATCGGATGCTGCAGCCCGCTGATGGCGGGCGAGGACGCGAACATCCAGCCGCGGAAGATCTGCCGCGGTTCACTGACCTGGATGACGCCCCGCGGCTGCAGGCTGACTTCCAGATAGGCGACGGCGTCGGACACCTGTTCATCAGGGGCGGAGACCTCGCAGGCCCGTGCGGTGAAGATCAGCGTCCGCTGGAACCGGACCGGGCGACCGCCGACCTCGACCTCGAACCGCATCGATTCGGCGGTGATCTTGTCGATGGCTTCGACGATGGCCACGCGGCGACGCTGGCGACGGGCGGGAGCGGCCGGCGTTTCAACCCGTTTCGCCGGCGCCGCTTCGGCCTTCTCCGGCTCGTCTTCCTTCTCTTCCGCCTCGGCGACCACGATCGGCGGCGTGACCGGGGTCACGGCGATCGGAGCGGCCGGCGCCGGAGCGGCTTCCGGTGCAGGCTCAATCGGTGGTGTCTGGGCAGGCGTCTGGCGGTTCAGGGAGGCCGTGGGGTCCTGGATCGGCACCGCGTCCTGCGGCAGGTCATTGATGGCCGAGGCCAGAACCCCGCCGGACGCCAGCAGCGCCGCCGCGGTCACGCCCGCCAGTATCGACCCCCGCAAGGTCATTCCGGGCGCCAGGCTTCGTAGTCGCCGGTCGCGGGCGGCCGCACGCCATCGGCGGCCAGCGAGCCTTTCGGCCGCCAGGCCATCGGAGTCCCGGTCAGGTTGGGCAGGTGGTCTTCTTCCCAGGCCCTGCGCGGCAGGGGCTGGTCGGTCGGCAGTTCGTCAAAAGTGTAATGCAGCCAGCCATGCCAGTCCGGCGGCACCTTCGAGGCGTCGGCATAGCCATTGTAGGTCACCCAACGGCGACGGCGGCCGTCATAGCTCGAGCTGTCGCGGGACAGGTAATAGCGGTTGCCGAACTCGTCGGTCCCCACATGTTCGCCGCGCTTGGCGATGGTGAAGAAGGTGCCGATGGTGGCGCCGCTGGTCCAGCCGAAGATCCTGCCTAGCACGTCGGAAAATCCACTCACGCTCGGTCGCCCGACGGGGGCCGGAGACACTCATCACATCATAGAAAGCGGCGAGGCCTGCGTCCAGCACCGCGCGCGCGCCTTCCACCTCAACATCTTGGGGGTAACCACTCGCGGACACGCCAGATTTATTGCCGCAACACCCGGTGCGCCGCTAGTCTGGCCGAAAGGCCACGTCGAGTCCGCCGCATGCGCTTTCCCTTCGTCTCCCTCGCCGCCGCGATGCAGCGTCCCATCCGCGAGATCGAACGCGCGGACCGGATCGTCGCCGTGCGCGCGCCCGAGGGCTGGACCGACGTTCAGGTCGAGGCCTGGCTGGACTGGGTTGACGCCGAAGGCGTGGCGGCGGACAGCGACGACCCCCTGGCGGAAGGGGCGGTCGCCTGGGGCCGACGACTGAGCCCGGACACGGCAGGCGCGCTGGCGGCCACCATGCTGCTGGGGCTCGCCACGCCGGCCCGGACATCGGGAGTCGCCGTTGGTCTGATCGATCTGTCCGAGCCCGATGCGGCGCGTCGGCTGAAGGCGGAGTCGGCTCTGCGCCGGGGCGAACGTCTGGCCGCCCGCGCCGTCGAAGCCGTAGCCACGGCGCTGGAAAGGGTGGCTGATGCGGTGACCCGCTGCGAGGGGCCGCGCGCCGACTGCGCCGACCCCCGGAGAAATCCTGCCCTGGCCCGGGCGGCGCTCGCCGCGCGTCGGGCCGGAGCCGCCGACGCCGACATCGTACGCGCCATGCAGGGCGAGTGCTTTGAAGTCGCTCCTTTGCCTGCCGCGCAGTCCCCGCCCCGTCTGGCGCTCGCGGACCGGGCCATGGTCGCCTCCGGCGCGCCGGAAGCCCTGGCGGCGGCCGAGGCCGCCGTGGACGGCGATCTGATCCTGACCTTCGACCCGGACACCGCCGAGGCCCTGTCGGAGGCCAGGGAGGCGCCGGCGGTCCTCCTGTCCCTGCCCGCGCTGGAGCAGATCGCCGGAACAGGGTTCGAGGCCGCGCTCCGGGATCTCGTTCAGCTCTGGACGACGGCTCCCACGACCGGCGGCGCCAAGGTCGTAGCCTGCGGACTCGGCGGGCTGGCCGACCTCGTGCTCAACAGCGCCTCCCCCGCCGACGTTTCCCGCGCGGACCAACTGGCCGACCTCGTGCGTACGGCGGCAGGCGGGGCTGCGACCGCTTTCTTCGTCGATGATCCGGAGGCCGGCCTTCGGCTGGGCCTGTCGCCACTCTCGGCCGCCGAGACCTGGCAGACCGCGGACGGCGGCGTGGAGCGACGCCTGCGCCCCTCGTTGGCCGCCGCAATCATGCGGCACGGCGGCGACGTCGACGCCGCGGAACGCCGCCTGTTCGGTCGCCGGACCCTCGTCGATGCCCCGGATATCGACCATATGGCCTTGCGGGCGAAGGGCTTTACGGATGTGGAGCTTGAGGGGCTGGAACAGGCCCTCGCACACGTCGAGAGCCTGAACGATGTCTTCCGGCCGCCGGTGCTGGACGCCGGCTTCTTGCGCGACGTGCTGGGCTTCGACGGCGCCGCGGGCGATTTGCTGCAGCAACTCGGCTTCTCCGTCGAGGATGTCGCCCTGGCTGAGGCGTGGGCCTTTGGCCATGGCGATCTGGCGGGCTGGGACGGCGCTCCTGCGATCCTCAAGCCCGTCCTGTCCAATCCCGCCGCCTTCGAAGCCGCGCTCCGCGCCGGGCTGGAAGCCGCAAGCGCCATCCCCGACACAGCCCCGGCGACGATCGACTGGCGTACGACGCCGGCGCAGGCCGCGCGTCTGCTGGCGGACGCTGCGCGCGACGGGCGTCGCGCCGTGCGGCTGAAGCGGGCCGCGCCGCCCGCCGGTGCGCTGCTCGATCTGGTCGAGCCCGAACCGGCGGCGCGGCCACGCCGCTGGGAGCCGGAAGCCCGGGCAGTCGAACGGGTCGTGGAGAAGGTCGTCGAGCGTGACCGCACCCGCCGCAAACTGCCCGATCGCCGCAAGGGCTATATCCAGAAGGCCGCCGTCGGCGGGCACAAGGTCTATATCCACACCGGGGAATATGAGGACGGCGAACTCGGCGAGATATTCATCGACATGCACAAGGAAGGCGCCGCCTTCCGCTCGCTGATGAACAATTTCGCCATCGCGATCTCGATCGGGCTCCAGTACGGCGTGCCGCTGGAAGAGTTCGTCGACGCCTTCATCTTCACGCGGTTCGAGCCGGCCGGCGGGGTCACGGGCAATGACTCGATCAGGTCCGCGACCTCGATCCTCGACTATATCTTCCGCGAACTGGGCGTCTCCTATCTGGACCGCCATGAACTGGCCAATGCGGAACCCGACCCGCTCAACAGCAACGGCCTGGGGACGCTGGAGGGCGAAGGCGGCGCGCCGGAGGCCGTGCCGGCCGCGCGGTTCATCTCCAAGGGCTTCGCCCGCGGCGCGGCCCCCGACAATCTGGTCGTCCTGCCCTTCGGCCAGAAGCGCGAGACGCCGGTCACGTCCCCTGCGCCCACCGAGGCCGTGGCCTGTCCGGCCTGCGGCGATTTCTCGTTGCAGCAGCGCGGCGCGGGATGGATCTGCGACACTTGCGGGGCAGCGCCGTCGATGCAGGGTTGATCAACGATTTGGCGCCATGATGTCTCACGTCGAGCCAAGCCCGACGCCGAGACCGGAGCCCGCCATGAAGCCGATCCTGACCGCAGCCGCCGTCGCCGCCCTGGTCGCCGTCGCCCTGCCCGCTGCCGCCCAGAATGCGGGTCAGATCGCCCGGGTGCGCGCCGGCGGGAGTTGCGCCGGCTGCAACCTGTTCCAGGCCGCCCTGTCGGGACTGGAGGCGCGCGGCCTCAACCTGTCCCGGGCGAGGCTGCGTCAGGCTGATCTGAGCCTGGTCGTCATAAACCGGACCCGCTTCGCCAACGCGGACTTGCGCGATGTCGAGGCCTATGGCGGCGTCTTCTCGGGCTCGAACTTCTCGGGCGCCAATATGACCAACGCCAGCTTCGTGGGGGCCTATCTGGACGGCGCGGCCTTCTCGGGCGCGACCCTGAGCGGGGTCAATTTCTCGGGGGCGTCGATGCGACGCGCAACGGGCCTGACCCAGGCCCGTCTGAACCAGGCCTGCGGTGACGAGGCGACCCAACTGCCTGGCGGCCTGTCCATTCCCCGCTGCTAGTCGGCCCCGGACCTTACGGCGAATTAAGTAGGGTTTGCCGATGTTTGAAGTCATGAAAGGGGCGTGAAACAGATCGCTTCCCCCCTGTTCCGTCGCGTCTCGACCGCTGGCCTCGCGCTCAGCGCGGCGATAGCGGCCCTCGCCGCGGCCGGCTCGGCCAGCGCCGAGATCCAGTTCCAGTTCCAGTACCAGGATCGTGACGTCGCCCGGATGGTGTCGTTGGGCGGGACCTGCAACCGCTGCGAACTGTCCGGCCGGGACCTGACAGGCGCGGCCTTCACCGGCGCTGTATTCACCAACGCGACCCTGGTCGGCGCCAATCTGCGGGGCGCGGAACTGGTCGGCTCGAACTTCTCGGGCAGCGACTTCAGCCGCGCCGACCTGTCCGGCGCGGAGATGGTCGGGGCGGATTTCACCGGCGCCAATTTCTCCGGAGCGGACCTGTCCGGCGCCGAGGCCATGGGCGCGACGCTGGTGCGGGTGCGTCTGGCGGGCGCTGACCTGACGGGCGCGGCGCTGAACGGCGCCAATATGAACGGCGCGGTCATGACCGGCGCGGACCTGAGCACGGCGGAGCTGAATGCGGCCACCCTGGCCAACGTCAACGCCCGTTCGGCGAACTTCTCCGAGGCGGAGATCGCCATGTCGAACCTGTCGAACGGCGACTTCCGCTCCGCCGACTTCAGCGACGCGACCCTGAACGGCGCCCGCCTGACCGGCGGCCGGTTCGGCGGCGCCGATTTCGACGGCGCCTCGATGAATCGCACCGACATCCGGGGCGCGGACCTGTCAGGTGCACAAGGACTGACGCAAACCCAGGTCAGCAGGGCGTGCGGCGACGCCAACACCCGCCTGCCGGGCAGCCTCAGCACGCGGGTGTGCCGGGGCGTCAGCGGGGTGCGCGTTGTGGCGCCCCGTCCGCCAGCCCCGCCCGCGCCGCCGGTTCCGCCGCGTTCGCGGAACCTGGTGGTGGCCAGCACCGACCGCTGACTTCCGCCGTCAGGTCTTGAGCGGCAAGGCTGCACGGATGTGCAGCTCCTTGTACTGACGCTCGGCCGCGTCCGACGGCGCGCTCATCAACAGATCCTGGCCCTGCTGGTTCAGCGGGAAGGCGATGACCTCGCGGATGGCCGTCTGGTTGGCCAGCAGCATGACGATGCGGTCGATGCCGGGGGCGAGGCCGCCGTGCGGAGGCGCGCCGTAGCGGAAGGCGTTCAGCATGCCGCCGAACTGGTCTTCGACCACCGAGGCGTCGTAGCCGGCGATCTCGAAGGCCTTGAGCATGATCTCGGCCTTGTGGTTCCGGATCGCGCCGGAGCACAGCTCATAGCCGTTGCAGACGATGTCATACTGGTAGGCGAGGATGTCGAGCGGGTCCTTCGTCGTGAGGGCCTCCATCTCGCCCTGCGGCATCGAGAAGGGGTTGTGCGAGAAGTCGACCTTCTTCTCTTCCTCGCTCCACTCGAACATCGGGAAGTCGACGATCCAGCAGAATTTGAACTCGTCGTCCGAGATCAGGTTGAGGTCCTGGCCCAGCTTGGTGCGGGCGTTTCCGGCGAATTTGTAGAAGACGGACGGGTCGCCGGCGGCGAAGAAGGCGGCGTCGCCCTTGCCCATGGCCAGGGACTTCATCAGGGCGTCGGTCGCCTCGGCGCCGAGGTTCTTGGCGATCGGGCCGCCCCAGGCGCCCTGGTCCTCGGACCAGAAGATGTAGCCGAGGCCCGGCTGGCCCTCGCCCTGGGCCCAGCTGTTCATCCGGTCGCAGAAGGCGCGCGAGCCGCCGGTCGGGGCCGGAATGGCCCAGACGGCGTTCTTCGCGTCACCGGCGAGGATCTTGTTGAACAGGCCGAAACCGCCGTCGCGGAAATGGTCCGAGACGTCCTGCATCTCGATCGGGTTGCGCAGGTCCGGCTTGTCGGTGCCGAACAGGCTGATGCTCTCCCGGTAGGGGATGCGGACGAAGGGATAGGGGTCGACCGTCTTGCCGTCGGCGAACTCCTCGAACACGCCATGCATGACGGGCTCGATGGCGGCGAAGACGTCCTCCTGGGTGACGAAGCTCATCTCGACGTCGAGCTGGTAGAATTCCAGCGAACGGTCGGCGCGCAGGTCCTCGTCGCGGAAGCACGGCGCGATCTGGAAATAGCGGTCGAAGCCCGAGACCATGAGCAGCTGTTTGAACTGCTGCGGGGCCTGCGGCAGGGCGTAGAATTTGCCCGGATGCAGACGGGACGGCACCAGGAAATCGCGCGCGCCTTCAGGCGAAGAGGCCGTCAGGATCGGCGTCTGGTACTCGAGGAAGCCCTGGCCGACCATGCGCTGGCGGATCGAGGAGATCACCTTCGAGCGCAGGACGATGTTCTTGTGCAGGGTCTCGCGGCGCAGATCGAGGTAGCGGTGCTTGAGGCGGATGTCCTCGGGGTATTCGGGCTCGCCGAAGACCGGCAGCGGCAGTTCGGCGGCCTCGGACAGGACCTCGACGCCGGTGACGCGCAGTTCGATCTCGCCGGTCGGCAGGTTGGGGTTCACCACCGAGGCCTCGCGGGCCACGACCTCGCCGTCGACGCGGATGACGCTCTCGGCGCGCAGGCGTTCGACAGCCTCGAAGCCCGGCGTCTCCGGGTGCAGCACCAGCTGGGTCAGGCCGTAGTGGTCGCGCAGGTCGATGAACAGCAGGCCGCCGTGGTCGCGCTTGCGGTGCACCCAGCCGGACAGGCGGACATTGGCGCCGGCATCGGTCAAACGGAGGGCGCCGCAGGTGTGGGAGCGGTAGGCGTGCATGGTCGGTTCGTCTTGGATTACAGGCCGCGAGGGGCGCAATTCGGGAGGCCGGAAGGGCGCATCATCGCCCCGGAAAGTCAAGGTTTGCGGGCCTGACAGGGGTCAAAAGGCGCCAGCCGCCGTAAAATCCCGAAAAGCTGTCTTGTCGATACATTGGCCCCCTTCCCCGCGCTGTCGGTCGACCGAGGCTAGCCCAACCCTGCGTCAGGAACGGACGCAGGCGGGATTCGGGCGGCGCCAGGCGCGACGCCTGGGTCGGGAATGCCGGATTTGGGGTCGGGAAGGCGCAGATGATCGGGGGTGGGAAGACAGTCCGCGCGTCCACAGGCGCGCAAGCTTGTCCACGGGCGGGCGAGCCGTCCCGTTCCGCGTCTGCTATGAGGGGCTCAATGACCGCCCGCCCCTCGCCCGCCGACCAGATGCGACTGCCGCTGCAGAGCGACCTGCCCGATGGGGCGGAGGGCTTTGTCGTGTCCGACTGCAACCGGGCGGCGGTCGAGGCGCTGGGCGACTGGCCGAACCTGATCGGCGGGGCCATGGCCATCTGCGGCCCGGCGGGCTGCGGCAAGAGCCGGCTGGCCCAGATCTGGGCCGAGCGGGTCGGGGCGGTGGCCCTGCACGGGGCCGAGGCGGCGCTGATCGATCCGCTGGAGCTGGAGGGTCGCCCCCTGTTGCTGGACCGGGCCCGGGACGTCGACGACGAGACCCTCTTCCACCTGATCAACCTGGCCCAGGCCCCGGGGGGCGCCCTGCTGCTGGTGGCGCGGTCGGCGCCGTCGAGCTGGGACGTCGCCCTGCCCGACCTGCGCTCGCGGCTGGACGCCGTCATCAGCATACCGATGGAGGCCCCCGACGACGCCGTCCTGACCGCCATGCTGGAGGCCCGGTTCGCGGAACGGGGCATCCGGCCGCAGAAGGACGTCATCCCCTATCTGCTGCGGAGGATCGACCGTTCGGCGGCGGCGGCGGCGGACGTGGTCGAGCGGCTGGACGCGATGCACCGGCCGGTGACAAGGGCGCTGGCGCGGGAGGTTGTGGAGGGGGCTGAAGAGAGCGGGGAGCTGTTTGAGTGACGCCGCGTGTCTCCTCCCTGTCGCGAAGCGATGGGGAGGTGGCGCGGCGCGGCTTCGCGCCGTGACGGAGGGGTAGAACGGCGGCGCGGCCTCTCCTCCACCATCCTTCGCCTTCGGCTTCGGCCGGTCCCCCTCCCCACTGCGTGGGGAGGAGACTCAGAGCCCCAGCTTCGCCTTCAGGATGTCATTGACCGCGGCCGGGTTGGCCTTGCCGCCGGTGGCCTTCATCACCTGGCCGACGAACCAGCCGAGGGACTGGGGCTTTTCGGCGACGCCGGCGGCCTTGTCGGGGTTGGCGGCGATGATCTCGTCGATGGCCTTTTCGATCGCGCCGGTGTCGGTGACCTGCTTCAGGCCGTGCTTCTCGACCACCTCGGCCGGGCTGCCTTCGCCGGACCAGACCAGGTCAAAGACTTGCTTGGCGATCTTCGAGGAGATGACATTGGTCTCGATCAGCTCGACCAGCTGGGCGACGTGGGCGGCCGGCAGCGGGTTCTCGCTGAAGTCCTTGCCGTCGGCGGCCAGACGGGCGGAGACCTCATTGGTCACCCAGTTGGACACCAGTTTGGCGTCGCGACCCTTGGCGGCCGCTTCGAAATAGTCGGCCTTGGCCTGTTCCGAGATCAGCACCACGGCGTCGTATTGCGACAGGCCGTAGTCGGCCATCAGCCGGCGGCGTTTGGCGTCGGGCAGTTCGGGCAGGCTGGCCTTGATGTCGTCGATCCACGCCTGTTCCAGCTCGAGCGGCAGCAGGTCAGGATCGGGGAAGTAGCGATAGTCCATCGCCTCTTCCTTGGAGCGCATCGAACGGGTCTCGCCGGCCGTCGGGTCGTAAAGGCGGGTCTCCTGATCGATCTTGCCGCCGTCCTCGAGAATCTCGATCTGGCGCCGGGCCTCGTAGTTGATGGCCTGGGAGATGAAGCGGAACGAGTTGACGTTCTTGATCTCGCAGCGCGTGCCCAGATGGCTGAAGTCGCCGGTCGCCTTGTATTTGGCGTACTGGCCCTCGCGGCAGACCGAGACGTTGACGTCGGCGCGCAGATTGCCCTTCTCCATGTCGCCGTCGCAGGTGCCGAGGTAGATCAGAATGGTTCTGATCTTCTTGACATAAGCCACGGCTTCTTCGGGAGAACGGATGTCCGGACGCGACACGATCTCCATCAGGGCGGTGCCGGCGCGGTTCAGGTCGACGTAGGATTCGGTCGGCGACAGGTCGTGGATCAGCTTGCCCGCGTCCTGTTCCAGATGCAGGCGTTCGATGCCGACGTTGAAGAAGGAGCCGTCCTCGGCCTCCACCTCGACGACACCCTCGCCGACGATGGGGAAGTAGAGCTGGCTGATCTGATAGCCGGTGGGCAGGTCGGGGTAGAAATAGTTCTTCCGGTCGAACTGGCTGCGCCGGTTGATCTGCGCATTGAGGCCGAGACCGGTGCGGACGGCCTGTTCGACACAGTATTTGTTCAGGGTTGGCAGCATGCCCGGGAAGCCGGCGTCGACCAGCGACACCTGCTCGTTCGGGCCGGCGCCGAAGCCGACGGCGGCGCCCGAGAACAGCTTGGCCTTCGACGCCACCTGGGCGTGGATCTCCAGCCCCATGACGATTTCCCACGGGCCGGTGCGGCCCTGGATGAGTTTGGTGTTGTCGGTCATGCTCACCACCATTTCTCCGGCTTCGCCACAAACCCCGCCGCATCTTCCAGCGCGCTGGCGACCTGGAACACCGTCGCCTCGTCCAGCGCCTTGCCGATGACCTGGAGGCCGAGGGGCAGGCCGCCCTTGTCGAGGCCGGCGGGGACGGAGATGCCCGGCAGGCCGGCGAGGTTGGCGGTGACGGTGAAGATGTCGTTCAGATACATCTGCAGCGGGTCGATCTGCTTGTCGCCCAAGGCAAACGCGGCCGAAGGGGTGGACGGGGTGACGATGGCGTCGACCTTGTCCCAGACGGCGTCGAAATCCATGGCGATGCGGCGGCGGACCTTGAGCGCGCGGACGTAGTAGGCGTCGTAGAAGCCGGCTGAGAGGACATAGGCCCCGATGGTCAGGCGGCGCTGGACCTCCTTGCCGAAGCCCTCGGCGCGGCTGGTCTCGTAGAGGTCGGTCAGGGACGTCGTCCCCTCGGCGCGGTGGCCGAAACGCATGCCGTCGTAGCGGGCGAGGTTGGACGAGGCCTCGGCCGGGGCGATGATGTAATAGGCCGGCAGGGCGTATTTGGTGTGCGGCAGGCTGATAGGCACGATCTCGCAGCCCGCGGCCTTGAGCCATTCGATGCCCTGATCCCACAGCGCCTGGATCTCGGCAGGCATGCCGTCGACGACGTATTCCTTCGGCACGCCGATGCGCAGGCCCTTGACCGACTTGCCGAGGGATTGGGTCCAGTCGGGCGTCTCTACATCGAGGCTGGTCGCGTCCTTCGCATCATACGAGCACATCGAGCGCAGCAGGATGGCGGCGTCCTCGACGGTCTTCGTGATCGGGCCGGCCTGGTCCAGCGAGCTGGCGAAGGCGACCATGCCGAAGCGGCTGGCGCGGCCATAGGTGGGCTTCATGCCGACCGTGCCGGTGAAGGCGGCGGGCTGGCGGATCGAGCCGCCGGTGTCCGAGGCGGTGGCGGCCAGGCAGAGGTCGCCGGCCACAGCCGAGGCCGAGCCGCCGGAGCTGCCGCCCGGAGTCAGGTCGGCGTTGGAGGCGCTGGACTTCCATGGGTTGACGACCGGACCGAAGGCGCTGGTTTCGTTGGACGAGCCCATGGCGAACTCGTCCATGTTGAGCTTGCCCAGCATGACCGCCCCGTCGCGCCACAGGTTGGCGGTGACGGTGGACTCATACGGCGGGACGAAGCCGCGCAGCATGTTGGAGCCGGCCGTGGTCTGGACGCCGTCGGTGCAGAACAGGTCCTTGATGCCCAGCGGCGCGCCTTCGAGGGCGCGGCCCTCCCCCTTCGCCAGCCGGGCGTCGGAGGCGCGGGCCATGGCGAGGGCCTTGTCCGTGGTCTGGACGACGAAGGCGTTCAGGCGCGGGTTGGCGGCGTCGATATTGGCGACGAAGGCGCGGGTGATCTCTTCCGAGGAGAAGTCGCGGGCCTTGAGGCCGTCGAGGGCGGCCCTGAGGGTGAGTTGGGTTAGATCAGACATCCTACTCGACCACCTTGGGCACGACGAAGAAGCCGTCGGCGGAGCGCGGGGCGTTGCCGAGCACGTCGGCGACCTTGTTTCCGTCGGTGACGACGTCGTCGCGCAGGCGCATGGGCTGGGCGACATTGGAGGTCATGGGCTCGACGCCCGTGACGTCGACCTCATTGAGCTGTTCGATCCAGGCGAGGATGCCGTTCAGCTCCGCGGCGAGCGGCTCGAGCCGGTCTTCCGGGGTCTTGATGCGGGCGAGGTGCGCCACGCGGCGCACGGTCGCGGCGTCGATGGCCATGCGGCCCTCCAAATGCGAAACCAGAACGGGCGGGATTAGCGGCCCGGCCCCGGATTCACAAGGATTCTGACGCTTTTCGCTATTGCGCGGGCGTGACCGTCACAGTGGCCGGAGCCGAGCCGTCGGTCGCCAGGGCCCAGCCGACGATGACGCGTCGCGTCTGACTGCCGATATCGCCCGAAGCCTCGTCCATGGTGCTCTCGTTGATCTCGAGATCGACGCGGCCCGGCGACTCGGACAGGACCCGATAGTCGAGGAAGTCGCCGATGCGGAAGACGCGCCAGCCCTCGGCCGGGGAGTCGAAGAAGGCGACGTGGGTGTAGAGGCCGTTCATGGCCGGATCGCCGCCGGCCGTGCCGAACAGTTTGACGGTGCGGTCGCCCTGACGCGTCAGCGGGGTCAGTTCGACCACGGCGGCGGCCCACTGCTGGTTCTCCGCCGGGTCAGGCTGGACCGTCGCAGCGGGACCGGCGGCGGTCAGCGGGGCGGTCGGCGCCGGCGCCGCCTGTTCGGCGGGCACGGCCGCCTTGCGGCTCTCGACCTGCGCGTCGCAGGCGGTCAGTCCGAGCACGGCGGCGAGAAAGGTGACAGGCTTCATCGGAGGCTCTCCCATCAACGATGGCCCAGCTTGCACTTTGACAGGGCCGCTCGCCAGTCCTACCGCCAAGCCGTGACAGTTCTATCGCTCGAAGACCTCGCCGCCTCCACCCCGCCGGGCACGCCCTGGCTGGGGCTGGATCTGGGCGAGAAGACCATCGGCGTGGCCGCGTCCGATGTCACGCGGATGATCGCCAGTCCGCTGTCGCTGATCCGCAAGACCAAATTCACCGACGACGCCCACGCGGTGCTGAAGCTGATGGACGGGCGCAAGGCGTCGGGGCTGGTGATCGGCCTGCCGCTGAACATGGACGGGTCCGAGGGGCCGCGGGCGCAGTCGTGCCGGGCCTTCGCGCGAAACCTGCAGCGCATCCGCGCCGTGCCCTGCGCCTTCCAGGACGAGCGGCTGTCGACCAGCGCGGTCGAACGGTTCCTGATCGAGGAGCTGGACCTGAACCGCAAGCGGCGCGCCAATGTGGTGGACCGCACCGCCGCCGCCTGGATCCTGCAGGGCGCGCTGGACCGGTTGCGGGCGTGAGCGCCCTGCTCACCGGCGTCGTGCCGGTCTTCGCCATGATCGCGCTCGGCTGGGGGCTGAAGTGGCGGTCGTTCCTCGATGACGACGGCTGGCGGGCGGTCGAGCGGCTGACCTATTTCGCCTTCTATCCGGCTTTCCTGATCCCGGCGGTGTGGCGCGCGGACTTCGCGGGCGGCGCGGCCGGGCCGGTGGCGGCGGCCACGGTGGCGGTCGCCCTGACGGTGGCCCTGCTGACGGTCCTCGCCAAGCCGATGCTGAGAATCAGCGACCCGGCCTTCACCAGCGTCTTCCAGGGCGTGATCCGCTGGAACGGCTTCGTCTTCCTGCCGGTGGCCGGGGCGATCTTCGGCGAGCGCGGGCTGGGCGTCGCGGCGGTGGCCTTCGGGGTGCTGGCGCCGGCGCTGAACGTGGTCTGCGTGCTGGTGCTGGCGCGATGGGGCGCGGGTCAGGGCGGCGGCTGGCGGCTGGCGCTGTCGTCGCTGCTGCGCAATCCCATAATCTGGGCCTGCGGGATCGGGGCGGCGCTCAATCTGACGGGCGTGCCGAAGCCCGAGCTGGTGATGGGCGTCTTCGACCTGATGGGTCCGGGGGCGATCGCCCTGGGGCTGATCACGGCCGGAGCGGGGCTGAGCTTCCGCTATGCGGCGTCGCGGCCGGTGCTGATGCTGACGGTGACGGCGATCAAGCTGATCGCCCTGCCGCTGGGCATGTACTGGCTGACAGGGGCGCTGGGCGGGGACCGGATGGCCCAGGGGCTGGCCCTGCTGGCGGGCGCCTCGCCGGGGGCGGCGGCCTCCTATGTCATGGCGCGGCAGATGGGGGGCGACGCGCCCCTGATGGCGGGGGTCGTGGCCCTGACCACGGTGGTCAGCGCCTTCACCATCCCGATCCTGCTGGCGCTGTTCGGCTACATCTGAACACAGGATCTGAACATGGGCGGCTTCCGTTCCGGCGCGCGCGGCCCTATAGGCGGGCCTCGATGAGCCAGCCCGCCGCACTCACCGATCTGATTCTCGAGCGGCTGGCGCCGTTCCCGCACAGCCATTTCCTGTCCGCCGGCGATCTGAACGCCGCGACCACCCCGCCGTTGCTGGATCTGGCCGACGCCTTCGTCGACTTCAACCGCCAATCCTCGAAGTCGCTGGACCTGATGCGCGGGCGCACGGTCATGAACCTGTTCTTCGAGAATTCGACCCGCACCAGCGCCTCGTTCGAGATCGCGGCCAAGCGGCTGGGCGCCGACGTGACGGCGCTGTCGCCCCGGACCTCATCGACGGCCAAGGGCGAGACCCTGATCGATACGGCGGCGACGCTGAACGCCATGAAGCCGGACGTGCTGGTGGTGCGCCATGGGGCCTCGGGCGCGGCGGCCCTGCTGTCGCAGAAGGTCGGCTGCGCCGTGGTCAACGCCGGGGACGGACGGCATGAGCATCCGACCCAGGCCCTGCTGGACCTGTTGAGCCTGCGCCGGGCCTTCGGGGACGTCGGCGGGCTGACCGTCGCCATCTGCGGCGACATCGCCCACAGCCGCGTGGCGCGGTCCAATGTCTCGATGCTGTCGATGATGGGCGCGCGGGTGCGGCTGATCGGGCCGCCGACCCTGGTGCCCGGCGACGCCGACCGCTGGGGCTGCGAGGTGTTCCACGACATGCGCGAGGGCCTGAGAGGCTGCGACGTCGTGATGATGCTGCGGCTGCAGCTGGAGCGGATGGAGGGGGCGCTGGTGCCCTCGACCCGCGAATATTTCCGCTTCTGGGGCCTGGACCGCGAGAAGCTGTCCTGGGCCAACGCCGGAGCCAAGGTGATGCATCCGGGGCCGATGAACCGCGGGGTCGAGATTGATTCCGATGTGGCCGACGATCTGACGGTGTCGCTGATCCAGGACCAGGTGGAGATGGGCGTGGCGGCGCGGATGGCGGTGCTGGCAGCTTTGTCGGCGCGACTGGACGGGGACTCGTGATGGGC
This sequence comes from Brevundimonas denitrificans, assembly GCF_030160755.1. GTDB lineage: Bacteria > Pseudomonadota > Alphaproteobacteria > Caulobacterales > Caulobacteraceae > Brevundimonas > Brevundimonas denitrificans. The sequence continues at coordinate 22,696 of NZ_BSOY01000032.1, forward strand.
ACCATCGCCATCCTGAACGCCCGGCTTCTGGACCCGTCCTCCGACTATGACGGTCCCGGCGCGGTGCTGGTCGAGGACGGCCGGATCACCGAGGTGGTGCACGGCGGCGGGGCGGTCGCGCCGGCGGGGGTGACGGTCATCGACGCCGGCGGCCTGTGCCTTTCGCCGGGGCTGATCGATATCCGGGTCAAGACCGGCGAGCCGGGGGCCGAGCCCAAGGAGACGCTGAAGTCGGCCAGCCTGTCGGCGGCGGCGGGCGGGGTGACCACCATCGTCATCCAGCCGGACACCGACCCGGCCATCGACGATCCGGCGATGATCGACTTCATCCTTCGGCGCGGCGCCGCGCTGGGACTGGTCAACGTCCGCGCGGCGGGCGCGGCGACGAAAGCCCGCGACGGCGTCCGCATGGCCGAGATCGGCCTGATGGACGAGGCGGGCGCGCTCTATTTCACCGACGTGGACCGGGTCATCGCCAACACCCGCACCCTGCAGCGGGTGATGAGCTACGCGGCCGCCTTCAACGCCCTGATTTCCTGCCGACCGGCCGATCCGTGGCTGAGCGAGGGGGCGGTGGCCACCAGCGGGGAACTGGCCACGCGGCTGGGGCTGGCCTCGGCGCCGGCTATCGCCGAACGCATCCAGCTGGAGCGCGATCTGGCGCTGGTCGAACAGACCGGCGCGAGGTTCCTGGTCGACCAGATCTCGACCGAGGGGGCGCTGGAGACGCTGGCGCGGGCCCGGGCGAAAGGGCTGGAGGTCGCCGCCTCGGTGTCGATCAACCACCTGTGCTTCAACGAGATCGACATCGGCGACTACCGCACCTTCTACCGGCTGGATCCGCCACTACGACCCGAGAGCGACCGGCAGGCGCTGATCGAGGCGGTGCGCGACGGGCTGATCGACGCCATCACCTCGGCCCACGCTCCGGCGCCCGCCGAGGACAAGCGACGTCCGTTCGGCGAGGCCACGCCGGGCGCCGTCGGGCTGGAGACCTTGCTGCCCGCGGCCCTGACCCTGCACCATGAGGACGGGCTGGAATTGCTCGACATCCTGCGTCCGCTGACCCAGGGCCCGGCGACCCTGCTGGGGCTGGATGCCGGCGTGCTGGTGACCGGAGCGCCGGCGGACCTGATTCTGTTCGATCCGGGCGCGCCGGTGGTGATCGACGCCGACGCCCTGAAGTCCAAGTCCAAGAACTCGCCGTTCGACGGTCGCCGATTGCAGGGCAAGGTCTTGCTCACCGTCGTCGGCGGACGCATCGTCCACGACACACGTTAAGAGGGACGAATCACTTGCAGGATCTGGTCGGCCCGGCCTTGGGGACGCTCGCGCTCGCAGCGGCGGGCGGATACCTGCTGGGCTCCATCCCGTTCGGCGTGATCCTGACCCGGCTTGTGACGGGCGAGGATGTGCGCAGCATCGGCTCGGGCAATATCGGCGCGACCAATGTCCTGCGGACGGGACGCAAGGATCTGGCCTTCGCCACCCTGATTCTCGACGCCGGCAAGGGCGCGGCGGCCTTCCTGATCGCCCAGGCCCTGTTCCCCGGCGTGCCGGCCATCGCCGCCGTCGCCGGCGGCGCGGCCTTCCTCGGCCACCTGTTCCCCGTCTGGCTCGGCTTCAAGGGCGGCAAGGGGGTGGCGACCTTCTTCGGCCTGCTGCTGGCCGCGGCCTGGCCGCTGGGCCTGATGGCGGGAGCGACCTGGCTGATCGTGGCGGCCCTGTTCCGCATGTCCTCGTTCGCCGCTCTCGTGGCGGCGGCGATGGCGCCCCTGTTCGCCCTGCTGCCGCTGCCGGTGATGGGCCTGCCGGCATCGGGACCGATCCTCGCCCTGGCGGCGGCGACCGCGCTGCTGATCTGGATCCGGCACCATGAGAACATCGCCCGCATCCTGAAGGGGACCGAACCCCGGATCGGCGCGAAGAAGGGGTGACCCTTCCGGACGCGGAGCGTTTCGCGCGCCTGCGTCTGGCGCGGACCGACCAGGTCGGCCCGGTGACCTTTCGACAATTGCTGGAGCGGTTCGGCTCGGCGGAGCGGGCGCTCGAGGCCCTGCCCGACCTGATCCGGCGCGGCGGCGCCCACGGGCGCGCGATACCGCCAGCCGAGAGGATCGAGGCCGAGTTGGAGGCGGGCGAGCGGGTCGGGGGCCGGCTGATCGTACTGGGCGACCCCGACTATCCCGATATGCTGGCTGCGGTCGATCCGCCTCCGCCGCTGCTGTGGACACGGGGCGTCGCGGCCCTGCTGGCGCGTCCCTGTATCGCCGTGGTCGGCGCGCGGATCGCCTCGGCGGGCGGGCAGCGGATCGCGCGCGGCCTGTCGCAACAGCTGGGCGAGGCGGGCCATGTGGTGGTGTCAGGACTGGCGCGGGGCATCGACGCCGCGGCCCATACGGGCGCCCTGCCGACCGGGACCGTGGCCGTGCTGGGCGGCGGGGTGGACGACGTCTATCCGCCGGACAACGCCGACCTCTATGCGCAGATCGCCGAACAGGGCTGCATTGTCTCGGAAAGCCCGGTCGGCGCGCGGGCTCAGGCCAAGGACTTTCCGCGCCGCAACCGGATCATCTCCGGCCTGTCGCGCGGCGTTATCGTGGTCGAGGCCGAGCTGCGGTCGGGTTCGCTGATCACCGCGCGCCTGGCGGGCGAACAGGGCCGGGATGTCTTCGCCGTGCCGGGATCGCCGCTGGACCCACGGTCGCGGGGGCCGAACGAACTGCTGCGGCAGGGCGCCATATTGTGCGAAGGGCTGGAGGATGTGGAGCGGGCCTTCTCGACCCTGCGGACGCTGCGGGAGCCCGCGCCGGACAATCCCTTCGACGGCGCGCCCGACGAGATCGAGGCGGCTGTGATCGAGCGGGTCGCCGCCCTGCTGTCGCCCACGCCGACGCCGCGCGACGAACTGGCCCGGGCGCTGGGCCTGCCGATCGGAACGGTGGCGGCGGCCTTGCTGGAGCTCAACCTGATGGACCGCGCCGAGCTTCTGCCGGGCGGTCTCGCCGCAGCGCGATCACCCTGAATTCCAGCGCCGATTGACAGCGGCGCTCGCGCCAACCACGTTCCGCCCCCTTTCAGAGCCCGCGCAAGGCCCCCTCCCCGCATGAACCTCGTCGTTGTCGAGAGCCCCGCAAAGGCCAAGACCATCAACAAATACCTGGGCCCGGACTTCACCGTCCTGGCATCCTACGGTCACGTCCGCGACCTGCCGTCGAAGGACGGCTCGGTCCTGCCCGACGACGATTTCGCCATGAGCTGGGAAGTGGACGCCCGCGCCTCCAAGCGGATGTCGGAGATCGCCGAGGCCGCCAAGAAGGCCGACCGCGTCATCCTCGCCACCGACCCCGACCGTGAGGGCGAGGCGATCAGCTGGCACGTGCTGGAGATACTGACGAAGAAGAAGGCGCTGAAGGACACCGCAGTCGAGCGCGTCACCTTCAACGCCATCACAAAGTCGGCGGTGCTGGAGGCCATGGCCAATCCGCGCCAGCTGGATATGGAGCTGGTCGAGGCCTATCTGGCCCGCCGCGCGCTGGACTATCTGGTCGGCTTCACCCTTTCCCCGGTGCTGTGGCGCAAGCTGCCGGGCGCCCGTTCGGCCGGACGGGTGCAGTCGGTCGCCCTGCGCATCGTCGTCGACCGCGAGATGGAGATCGAGGCCTTCCGGCCCCAGGAATACTGGTCCGTCGAGGCCGACCTCGCCGCCGACAGTCCACCCTTCACGACGCGGCTGGTCAAACACGCCGGCAAGCGGGTGCAGCGGCTGGACATCACTTCGGAGGCGATGGCGAACGCCGCGCGCGACGCGATCAAGGCCGGCAGTTTCACCATCAAGTCGATCGAGAAGAAGCCGGTCAAGCGCAGCCCGTCGCCGCCCTTCACCACCTCGACCCTGCAGCAGGAGGCCGCGCGCAAGCTGGGCTTCACCGCCCAGCGGACCATGCAGGCGGCGCAGAAACTGTATGAGGGCGTCGACGATACGGGCGGCCTGATCACCTATATGCGGACCGACGGCCTGTCGGTCAGCCCGGAGGGCATCGCCCAGGCGCGCGAGGTCATCGCCGATCGGTTCGGCCCGGCCTACGTTCCGGAACAACCTCGATATTACAAGACCAAGGTCAAGAATGCTCAGGAGGCGCACGAAGCCATCCGGCCGACCAACCTGACCCGCCACCCCGACAGCCTGCGGCTCGAGGGCGACCTGTCGCGGCTGTATGAACTGATCTGGAAGCGGATGATCGCCAGCCAGATGGAGTCCGCCCGGCTGGACCGGACGACGGTCGATGTCGAGACGCCGGACGGCCAGACCGGCCTGCGCGCCACCGGCCAGGTGGTCGCCTTCGACGGCTTCATCGCCGTCTATGAAGAGGGACGCGACGACAAGCCCAAGGACGGCGTCGACGACGAGGACGACACCACCCGCCTGCCCGCGCTGAAGGAAGGCGCTGTGGCGAAGGTCGAGGCGATCCGCACCGACCAGCATTTCACCGAGCCGCCGCCGCGCTTCTCGGAAGCGACCCTGGTCAAGAAGCTGGAAGAGCTGGGCATCGGCCGGCCGTCGACCTACGCCTCGATCCTGACGACCCTGCGCGACCGCGAATACGTCCGCATGGACAAGAACCGGTTCATTCCGGAGGACAACGGACGGCTGGTCACGGCCTTCCTTGAGCAGTTCTTCACCCAGTGGGTCGAGTACGACTTCACCGCCGCGCTGGAGACCCGCCTGGACGAGGTCTCCGCCGGGGACCTGAACTGGAAAGTCGTGCTGCGCGACTTCTGGAGTCAGCTGAAGCCGGCGACGGACGCGGTGACGGCGCGGCAGGGCGTGATCGACGAACTGGACACGGCGATCGGGCCCTTCCTGTTCCCCGACAAGGGCGACGGGACGGATGCGCGCCTGTGCCCCCTGTGCAAGAGCGGGCGGCTGCATCTGAAGGCCAGCTTCAAGATGAAGTCCTCCTTCATCGGCTGCTCCAACTATCCCGAATGCCGCTATACGCGCGGCTTCGGCGCCGCGACGGGCGTCGAGGACGGCGGGGATCGTGATCTGGGCGTTGATCCGGCGACCGGCGCGCCGGTGGCGCTGAAGATCGGGCGGTTCGGTCCCTATGTGGAGACCACGGTTCCCGGCGAGGAGAAGCCGAAACGGTCATCCCTGCCCAAGGGCTGGTCGCCCGCGACGCTCGCGCTGGAACAGGCGCTGCGCCTGCTGGCCCTGCCGCGCGAGGTCGGAATCCATCCGGAGGACGGCAAGCCGATCACCGCCGGCCTCGGCCGCTACGGGCCGTTCGTGCTGCACGCCGGCACCTACGCCAATGTCGCCGACATCGACGAGGTGTTCGACATCGGCCTGAACCGCGCGGTGGTGCTGCTGGCCGAGAAACGGGCGGGCAAGTTCGCCGGGCGCGGGGCGGCGACCGCGCCGCTGAAGGATCTCGGCGCCCACCCGGAGACGGGCGAGCCGGTGCATGTCATGGCGGGCCGCTTCGGCCCCTATGTGAAGTCGGGCAAGATCAACGCCACCCTGCCCAAGGGCACGGCGCCCGAGGACCTGACCCTGGAGCAGGCGATCCCGCTGCTGGCCGCCCGCGCGGCGGCGGCGCCGACCAAGGGCAAGAAGGCGCCGGCGGCGAAGAAGGCCGCTCCGAAAGCGGCGGCGAAGAAGCCCGCGGCGAAGAAGAAACCGGCTGCGAAGAAGGCGAAAGCCTAACGCTTCAGCAGCCGGTCTCGCGCCGCGTTGAGCCGCGAAGCCAGGCCTTCCGTGCCGCCCTGATCGGGGTGGGCCCGGCCCATCAGCCGCTTCCAGGCGGCGTTGATTTCCTGCGGCGTGGCGGCGGCGGCGACGCCGAGCAACGACCGGGCCTCGGCCTCGCTCATGGCTTCGGAGCGCGGGGCCACGACGCGCTGGCGTGAGGCGACGGTCAGCCACAGGCCGGCGCCGATCAGGCCGACGGCGGGCAGCCACGAGCCGCGAAACGCCAGCAGGACTCCGGCGCCGAGCATAACGGCGCTGAACAGGGTGGCGGCGACGCGCCACTGGGCCCGGCCGCGACGCTCGCTGTGACGGCCCAGCCGGATCAGGGCCCAGACCGCGACGGCCGCCAGGACCAGCCAGGCGAGGTTCAAGGGGTCACGCCGCCGCGTCCAGCGAGGCGTCGAGGGCGCTGCCGTCCAGTCCCAGGGCCAGCATCAGGTTGCGCATCTCCTGCCGCGCCGCGACATGGGCCAGAGACACGGCGACCGGGCGAACCTCATTGGACAGATCGGCCACGGTCAGCCCGAACGGGAAGAGCTCGCGATAGATGACCCGGTCCCGCAGGCCGGGGCCGATGCGGAAGCCGACGCGGCGCGCCAGCTTCTCCATCCGCTCTTCCAGCCGCTGCCGGTTGCGGGCGGCGGCGACCGCCATGCGGTTGACCACCACGATCCAGTCGATCGTCGCCTGACGCCCTTCGGTGATCGCCCTGTGCTTGCGCGCCTCCCAGACGCTTTCCGAATAGATCGAGGGCTTGAGCAGTTCGAGGGTGACCGGATCGATCTGACCCAGAAGGTCGAAATCGACGAAGCTGTCGTTCATCGGGGTGACGATCTGGTCGGCGAGGCCGTGGGCGGTGCGCGACAGCAGGGTGTCGCCGCCGGGCGTGTCGATCAGGATGACGTCGGCCTCGGCGCGGGCCTGGGCGAACGCGGTCTGGAAGCGGGCCAGTTGCACCTGCTCATCCGCCTTGGCCAGGGCCTTGCCGTCGCCCATGTCGGGCTCGACGGGCATCGGCAGGACCTGATCATTGCCGGCCATCCAGGCGGCGCGGTTGGCGAAGAATTTGGCCATCGACCGCTGGCGCAGGTCCAGGTCGATGATGGCGACGCGACGGCCCGCATGCAGCAGACCGCAGACGATGTGGATGGCGAGGGTGGACTTGCCCGCCCCGCCTTTTTCGTTGCCGACGACAATGACCGCAGGGTCAGCCATGGATGTTCACGCCCCTTTGACGGCCGCCGACTCAGACACGCGGCCGCAGGCTCGCAGAATCGCGTCCGCGCGCGGTTACGTCAACGACAGGATGGACGGCGGCTGTGGATGCGCGGGTCAGGCGACCCGATTGCACCAGGGATCGTCGATGCCGGCGGCTGCGCAAACCGCAGCGGCGCCGGCGGCGGGGGCGCTGACCTTGAGCCGGGTCAGGCGGCGACCGCCGACCTCGACGGCCTCATAGACGGGCGACAGGCCGTTCAGCGCCCAGGCGGCCTCGCCGGACTTGAGCCGGGCCCAGGCGGATCGGGCGGCAGCCTCGCTGGAATAGGCGCCGAGCTGGACCAGACCCCGGCTGGCGCGCGGCGCGGTGGGGCGGGAGGATGCGATGGCGGGACGCAGGCCGGCG
>NZ_BSOY01000033.1 GCF_030160755.1 Brevundimonas denitrificans
CGCCGCCTGGGCGGTGGCGTCGCCGACGGTGAAGACGGGGCGGGTCCGGTCAGGCGTCAGGGCCCCGAAGGCGGCGACGCCGTTGGCGCTGGTGAAGGCGAGGGCGGCGATGCCGGTCAGGTCGGGCGGAGCTTGCGGGATCGGCCGGATGGCGAGAAGGGGCGCGATCACGGGGTCGAAGCCCCGCGCGGTCAGTCGGTCGGCGGTGCGCGAGGCGCCCGGCTCGGCGCGCGTGACCCAGACGCGGCGGATCGCCGTCAGGGCTCGACCCGCTGGTCGCCGGCCATGGCATGGACCTCGGACCCCAGCCGCAGTCCGAGGGCGCGGGCCTGATCCATGGCGTCGGCGGCGGCGGCGTCGCCGATCTCGCCCGAGCGGCGCCAGCGGGCCGAACCGTCCGGCGCCAGCATTTCCGTGGTCAGACGCAGCCGGCCTTCGGCGATTTCGGCATGGGCCCCCACAGCCGTGCGGCACGAGCCCTCCAGGGCGGTCATCGCTCCGCGCTCGGCCGCGACCGCAAGGGCCGTCATCGGATCGTTGAGCGCCGCGACCCAGGCGGCGCCGAGGTCTTCGGTCCGGGTCTGGAGCGCCAGGGCGCCCTGTCCGGGGGCCGGAAGGAAGGCGTCGAGCGACAGGCGTTCGCGGATCACGTCCTCGAAGCCGAGCCGGTTCAGGCCCGAAACGGCCAGAAGGATGGCGTCGAACTCGCCCTCGGCCAGTTTGCGCAACCGGGTGTCGACGTTGCCGCGCAACATCTCGATCTGCAGGTCCGGCCGCAGCGCCAGCGCCTGGGCCTGCCGCCGCAGCGAAGCCGTGCCCAGCCGGGCGCCCGTCGGCAGGTCGGCGAACGCGGCGAAGACTTCGCTGACGAAGGCGTCGCGGGCGTCCTCGCGCGGCGGGACGGCGGCGAGGCACAGGCCCTCGGGCTGGTCGGCCGGCACGTCCTTCATCGAATGCACGGCGACGTCGACGCGGCCCTCCAGCAGCGCCTCCTCGATCTCCTTGGTGAAAAGCGCCTTGCCGCCGATCTCCATCAGGCGGCGGTCCTGCACCCGGTCGCCGGTGGTGATGATCTCGACCAGGGGCACCGCTTCGAGCAGATCGGCGTCGGCGACGCCGAGGGCCCGGCCGATGGCGCGCTGCATCATGCCCGACTGGGTCAGGGCCAGTTTCGAGCGGCGCGTGCCGATGCGGACGAGAGGGGCCATGAGTCGTTGCGCCGGGAGTACAGGGTCGCTACCTCGACCCGATGAAGATGGCCGCCGACTATAGCAGCGAAGGGGGGCGGGCAACCGGCGCCCTGACCGTGCTCGGCCTCGAGACCAGTTGCGATGAGACCGCGGCCTCGGTGGTGCGGCTGTCGCCGGACGGCGCGGCGACCGTCCTGTCCTCGGTGGTGCACAGCCAGATCGACGATCACGCGGCCTATGGCGGCGTCGTGCCCGAGATCGCTGCCCGCAGCCACGTCGAGATGATCGACGGCGTCGTGCGCCGGGCCATGGCCGAGGCGGGTCTCGGCTATGACGGTCTTGACGGCGTCGCCGCCACCGCCGGACCCGGTCTGGTCGGCGGCGTCATGGTCGGCCTGAGTTTCGGCAAGGCGGTGGCCCTGGCCCGCGGCCTGCCCCTGATCGCGGTCAATCATCTGGAAGGCCATGCGGTCTCGGCCCGGCTCGGCCAGCCGGTGGCCTATCCCTTCCTGCTGCTTCTGGTCTCGGGCGGCCACTGCCAGCTGCTGGAGGTGCGCGGGGTCGGCGACATGACGCGGCTGGGCACGACCATCGATGATGCGGCCGGCGAGGCCTTCGACAAGATCGCCAAGGCCCTGGGCCTCGGCTATCCGGGCGGGCCGGCGCTGGAGACACTGGCCGAGGGCGGCGACGGCTCGCGCTTCGACCTGCCGCGGGCGCTTCTGGGCCGCAAGGACTGCGACTTCTCCTTCTCGGGGCTCAAGACCGCCGCCGCCCGGCTGGCCCAGGCCTGCGAGACCGAGCAGCAGCGCGCCGACCTCGCCGATGCGGTCCAGACCGCCATCGCCCGACAGCTGAGCGAACGCTCGGACCGGGCGCTCAAGGCCTATGCGGCGGAGCATCCCCACAGGCTTTTCGTCGTGGCGGGCGGCGTGGCCGCGAACCGGACGGTCCGCGCGACATTGCAGGCGACGGCGGAGAAGAACGGATTCGCCTTTCTGGCCCCGCCCATGGCCTATTGCACCGACAATGCGGCGATGATCGCACTGGCGGGGGCGGAACGGTTGCGGAAGGGGCTTGTTTCGGACATCGACACCGCCGCCCGGCCGCGCTGGCCGCTCGACGAATACAGCGCGCTCAACGACCCGACGCATGCGCCGGGCCGCAAGGGCGCCAAGGCTTAGGGACGACGCATGCAGTTCAAGACCGCGGGAGTGATCGGCGCCGGCGCCTGGGGCACGGCCCTGGCCCAGGTGGCGGGCTGGGCCGGCCTCGACGTGCTGTTGCAGGCGCGCGAGCCCGAGGTGGTCGAGAGCATCCACGCCCGTCGCGTCAATGAGGCCTTCCTGCCGGGGATCGTCCTCGACGACCATGTGTCGGTCACCGCCGATCTCGCCGACCTCGGCGCCTGCGACCTGATCCTCGCCGTGCCGCCGGCCCAGCATATGCGGTCGACCCTCGCGGCCTTCGCCGCCCACCATCGCCCGGGCGTGCCGGTGGTGCTGTGTTCCAAGGGCATCGAGCGCGGCTCGCTGAAACTGATGACCGAGGTCCTGGCCGAGACCCTGCCCGACGCGCCCGCCGCGGTCCTGTCGGGCCCCAGTTTCGCGGCCGAGGTCGCGCGCGGCCTGCCCAGCGCCGTCACCCTGGCCTGCGCCGACGAGGCGCTGGGCGAGGAGCTGATGTGGACCCTGTCGGCCCCGGGTTTCCGGCCCTATCTGGCCACCGACCTGATCGGGGCCGAGGTCGGCGGAGCCATCAAGAACGTGCTGGCCATCGCCTGCGGCATGAGCGAGGGCCGCGGCCTCGGCCGCAGCGCCCACGCCGCCCTCATCACCCGCGGCTTCGCCGAGATGACGCGGATGGGCGTCGCCCTCGGCGGTCAGGCCGAGACCGTGGCGGGCCTGTGCGGCCTCGGCGATCTGGTGCTGACCTGCTCAAGCCCCCAGTCGCGCAATATGAGCCTGGGTCTGGCGCTCGGTCAGGGCCAGACGGTAGAGCAGGCGCTGGCGGGCAAGCGGTCGGTGGCCGAGGGCTATGAGAGCGCGCCGGCGGTGCGGGAGCTGGCGGCGAAGATGGGTGTCGACATGCCGATCTCCCTGGCGGTCGCCGCCCTGCTGAACGGCGAGACCACGGTCGCGGCGGTGATCGACAATCTGCTGTCCCGCCCGCTGAAGGTCGAGCGGCACTAGCGCGCGGGATGGACGAGACCCCGCCGATCAGCGAACGCAAACGCGTCTGGACCACGCCGCCGGGCGTGGCCCTGTGCGTCGAGGCCGATATCGCCGATCCCGGCTCGCGCGGCTTCGTGCTGCAGATCGGCGAAGCCTTCTTCCACGGCTTCGTGGTGCGCTCCGCCGGTCAGGTCGCCGGCTATGTCGACCGGTGTCCGCACCAGGGTTTTCCGCTGGCGATCGAGCTGGACCGCTATCTCGTTGCGGACGGGTCGCTGATCCTGTGCGGCTGGCACGGGGCGGTGTTCGAGCCCCTGTCCGGGGCCTGTGTCGGGGGCCCCTGCGCCGGCGCCCGCCTGACGTCCTGGCCGGTTGCGGTTTCGGGCGGCATCATCCGCACCGCCTGACGGCGGTCAGTCCGGGTTGCGCAGCAGATAGAGGCCGAAGCCGATATAGTCGCGGCCGAACTCCATGATGGCCTGCACCCGGTCGGCGTTGAACCGGATCGAGCCCGCTTCGGGCGCCTCGGGGTGGGCCTCCACCCAGGCGCGCGGGGCGGCGACCGAGTCGCGCGCATAGGCGTCATAGACCTCCTGCGGCGAAATCCGGCCGGCGACGACTTCAAGCCCGGCGGCGGCCGCCGCGGCGCGCCAGCCGTCGTCGTCGGTATAGAGGTTGGTGACCTCGGTGATCTGGCGCAGCGGGGCGGGCGGATCCGCCAGCCAGACGACGTCGCCCCACAGCAGCCAGCCGCCCGGCTTCAGGCTGCGGCGCAGGGTGATGAAGCCGGCCTCCGGCGTCGGTCGGCCCTCGCCGCTGACGTCTGTGGTTCCCAGGGCTGTGATCAGATCGACCGGCTCCGTCCGAGCGAGCATTTCAGCCGCGCGGGCGACGGTCAGGGAGACCCGGTCCCCCATGTCCGCCGCCTCGATCCGGCTTCGGGCCAGATCGGCCATCACCGGGTCCAGCTCGACCGCCCTGACCGTCAGGCCGAAGCGTTGCGCGATCCGGATGGCCACGGTCGCATTGCCCGTGCCGATGTCGATCGCCACAGCGCCGGCGCCGAGACCCGTGCGCGCGACGGCGGCCTCAATCGCGGCCAGCTCCACGCCGTTGCAGACCTCGCGGACCTCATAGGCGATGCGCTGGAAGCTCATGGGGAGACGAGCGGACATGTCGGCTTGTCTCCCGCCACGACGAGCCGGGCAAGGGTTCCATGCGGCTCAGACAAGTTGCGCCAAGTACTTTACAATGCAAAGTCGACGTGACATGAAGGGGCAGCATACGGAGATTTCAGCCATGACCGCAGCCGCCTTCACATTCGAAACGCCGCGCTCCGACGCCAGCGTGGCCGTCTGCGCCGGTCGCCTCCTGCTGCTGGCGGGAACCGTCTTCGGCGCCGCCAACCTGTTCCAGTGGGGCGTCCTCAGCGGCGCACTCGACCTTCACCCGGCCTATCTGGGCCTCAACTGGGCTCTCGCCGCCGGCATCTTTCTGACCGGGCTGTTCCGGCTCCGCCGCATCGGCGGCGAGGCCGCGCGCGGCGTCGCCGGCTGGTCGCGGGTCTTCATTCTCGCCCATGTGGGCGTCGCCCTGGTGCTGGCGGCGGTCTCGAACGCCGCGGGCGACTGGGGCCTGATGCGCTGGAACGCCGTCGCCGGCCTGACCCTGTACGCCGTCGGCTGGGCGGTGGCCGCCATCCGCACCGAAACGCCCAACATGGGCGTGCTCTTCCTCGTCGCCCTCGGCGGCGCCGCCGGGGCCGCCATGGTGTTGGGAACGCCGGACCAGTATCTGATCCAGTCCTGTACGCTTGCGCTCGCCGCCCTGCTGCCGGGCCTGTGGCTGGCCCTTGGCCGCCGACTCTGAAAGGACGTTGACCTCATGACCGAGAACAACCAGGACCCCGCCGCCGACATCGCCTGGATGCGTCGCCTCGCCGAGGAAGGCGCCCGGACGCCGATGCAGGGCAATTCCCTGCTGATGTTCGGCGGCCTGCTCTACGGACTGGCCAGCCTTTTCCACTGGACCATCATCGTCGGCCTCGTGCCGCTGGAAGATAGCCAGCTCTGGATCGGCTGGGTCGTGGCCACCGTCGCCTACTGGATCATCATCGCCGTCACCGTTCCCCGCTTGCGTCGCGGCGCCGGCGTGTCCACCACCGCCAACCGTGCGGCCGGCATCGCCTGGAGCGGCATGGGCTGGGGCATCTTCGCCATGTTCACGGCCATGGCCGTGCTGGGCTGGCGTCTCGCCGACGAGGCGGCGCTGGAGGCGATGTTCGCCCTGATCCCGTCGATCATCATGGTCTTCTACGGCGTCGGCTGGGCGGTGCATGCCGAGATGCAGCGCTCGAGGAAGCTGTGGGCCCTGTCGCTCGGCAGCTTCGTCGCCGCCCCGCTGCTGGCCCTGTTCGCGGGCCAGGCCGAACAGTATCTGGCCTACGCCGCCGCCCTGTTCCTGCTCATGGCCCTGCCCGGCTGGCTGCTGATGCGGCAGGCGCGGGCCTGATCCCATGGCGGAAGAGTTCGATATCAATCGCATCGACGATGTCATCCATGGACGGGTGCGTCTGGGGATCATGGCCGTCCTGTCAGGCGTCGAGAGCGCGGACTTCAACACCCTGAAGGCGCGGCTGCAGACCACGGACGGCAATCTGTCGGTCCATCTGCGCAAGCTCGAGGACGCCGGCTTCGTCGCCGTGACCAAACGGTTCGAGGGTCGCAAACCCCTGACCGAGGCCGCGATGACGCCGGTCGGGCGCAAGGCCTTCGTCGCCTATCTCGACGCCATGCAGGGTCTCGTCGGAAAGGCGTGACAGCAGGGCGGTGGTTCGCACCGGGATGGTCGTCTAGACAGGGCGAATGACCGGCCGCATCCACCGTTTCGACGCCCTCGACAATTTCCGCGACTATGGCGACTACGCCACCGTCGCCGGACGGCATATCGCCCCGGGCCGGCTGTTCCGGTCCGGCCATCAGGCCCGCGCCAGCGAGGCCGATCTGGAACGTCTCGGGGCACTGGGCATCGCCACGGTGGTCGATCTGCGCCGTCCGTCCGAGCGCCGTGACCAGCCCTCGAAACGGCCTGTCGGGTTCGCCGGCGCGGTGATCGAGAGCGCCCATGACGACGGCGGCGAGGCGCCGCACATGACCTTCCTGCGCACCGCCGACCTGACGCCCGAGTCAGGCCGGCGCTTCATGACCGACACCTACCGGCGACTGGCCTTCGAACCGTCGCACCTCGACCTGTTCGCCCGCTATTTCCACGCCCTCGGCGAGACGGACGGTCCGGTGTTGATCCACTGCGCCGCGGGCAAGGACCGCACGGGTCTGCTGGCCGCCCTGACCCACCATCTGCTGGGCGTCCATCACGACGACATGGTCGCCGACTATCTGCTGACCAACACCGCCGTCGATCTGGAAGGCCGGGCGCCCGGCATCGCCCGCCAGCTTGAGGCCATGACCGGCCGGGCCGCCTCCCATGACGCCGTGGTCGCCTTCCTCGGGGTCGAGCCCGTCTATCTGGACACGGCCCTGGCCGAGATCGCGGCGCTGCACGGGTCGACCGACGCCTATCTGGCGCAGGCGCTCGGGGTCGATGCGGACCTGCGCGACCGGATCGGCGCGCGGCTGGCGGCGTGACCATGACGGGCCGTTCCGTCGAGGTCCGCGAACGGCCATGGCGGGATCCGCTGGCGGTCGCCGCGGGCCTGCGCCATCGGGACGGACCCTTGGCCCTGCTGTCCGACGGCGGCGTGCTGGGCCGCTGGTCGTTCGTCGCCGCCGAGCCGGACCGGGTCCATGTCGGAACGGCAGGGCCGGGCGGGATGCTGGACCTGTTGCGGAGCGACGATTTCGCCGCCGGCGTGGTCGGCCTGCTGGCCTATGACGCCGGAGCCCGCGCCGCGACCGGTCCGCGCGAGCCGGTCTGGCCCGACCTGATGCTGGCCCGCTATCCCGCCATGCTGGCCTTCGACCATCAGGTCGGCGTGGTGCGGGTCTTTGGCCGGGGGGATGATCTGGACGCCGCCGCCGCCGCCGGCTGCCGCGCCGGGCGCTGGCTGGCCGCCGCGGTCGATCCGACCTGTCCGACGGCCCCGGGCGATGATTTCGCCGGGGAAGCGGCGCCGGAGGCCTATCTCGCCGCGGTCGCCGATGTCGTGGACCGGATCGCGGCGGGCCAGCTGTACCAGGCCAATATCGCGAGGGCCTGGTCCGGCGGGTTGATGCCCGGCGCCGATCCGTTCGACGTCATGCTGCGGCTGGCGGACCGGGCTGCGGCCTATGGCGCCTTCTGGCGGCTGGGCGACCGCGCCGTCGTCTCCAACTCGCCGGAACTGTTCCTGACCTTCGATCCCGACAGTCGTCGCATCGAGAGCCGGCCGATCAAGGGCACCCGCCCGCGCGATCCTGATCCTGTCCGGGACTCCGCCCTGGCCGCGGAACTCAGCGCCAGCGCCAAGGACCGGGCCGAGAACCTGATGATCGTCGATCTGATGCGCAACGACCTGTCGCGCGTGGCGGAGCCCGGCTCGGTGTCCGTCGCGACGCTGTTCGAGGTCGAGAGCCATCCGACCGTCCATCATCTGGTTTCGACCGTCGCGGGACTGGCGCTCGCCGGGATCGGACCGGCGGACCTGCTGGAGGCGACCTTCCCGCCGGGCTCCATCACCGGCGCGCCCAAGCATCAGGCGATGAAGGTCATCGCCGGCCATGAGCCGCCGCGCGGGCCCTGGTGCGGCAGTCTGTTCCACATCGAGGACGACGGCCGGATGACGGCCTCCGTGCTGATCCGGACGGCCTCATTCGAGCGATTGGAGGGCCGGTGGCGCTTCCGCACCCTGGCCGGCGCCGGCATCGTGGCGGACAGCGATCCGGCCGCCGAGCTGGCGGAGACGGACGCCAAGATCAGGGCGCTGAGAGAAGCGCTGACCGGGCCCTAGCAGTTCGAGCAGACGGTCCGGTCGACGGTGCGCGGCCGCAGATAATAGATGTGCGAGAACTGCGTGATGCCGGGCATGAAATAGTCGACGGGAGAATCGTAGTCATAGGTCGCCTCCGACACGATGACGCTCTCGCCGTCGGCGATCAGATCGGTCGGCAGGGTGATGGTCGAGTTGACCGCCCGGGCGTCCATGCCGTCGCCACGGCTCCAGTCGACCCGGGCGACGCCGGCCGTGCGGGTCACGCTGCTGACCCGCTGTTCCAGCGCGGCGGTCGGAAACGGCTTCATGATCAGGCCGCCGATTTCGAAGATGTCGTCCAGATTCGCCGTCGCGACCGACTCCTCCTGCGCCACGAGGTCAGCGACCATGGCCGAGACATGGCCCATCCGCTTCTGGGCCATGAAGCCCTGGCAGAACTCGGCCATGCCGAAATAGAAGGCGATCAGCACGGGGGCGAGCATGGCGAACTCGACCGCCGACACGCCGCGGTCGTCTCCGGCCAGCCGGGTGAAGAGTCCGCGCCGCATCATGCCGGTTCATTCCTGAAGGCGGTGGTCGCGGTCAGCATGGCGGCGCCGTCGTTCATGCGCGAAAGCCCCTGGGCCAGGAAGGTCGTCAGCAGGGGCTGCCGGTACCAGACCCGCACCAGGATCAGGTCGCCCGGAACGCCGTTGCTGTAGGTCAGGACGCCCTCGTTGAACGTGCCGCCGGCCATCGGATCAGGCGGCGTGGTGGCGAACTGCGGGATCACGCGCACATCGACCGTGGCCCGGCTGTTGCAGTCGGAGGCGAAGATGCTCATCCGGCCGCACAGCGACGTCTTGAACGTGGCCGCCGTCATGGACTGGGCGCTGGCCCGGCCGGTGCGGACCAGCCGCCCGGTCTCGATGGTGGCGTTCTCCAGAATGGAATCGGTCACGAAGACGATGCCGAGCTCCAGGATGGCGAACATCATCAGGATGAAGGGCAGGGCGACCATGCCGAACTCCACCGCGGCCGAGCCGTCGGTGGAGCGGATCAGGCCGCGGGCGAAGCGCGCGCGGAACCGCCGTCGTGGCTGATGAGGGGAGCGGGGAGACACGGCCCGATCCCTCAGGGCGTCGGGGCCGCGCCGCTGGTCCCGCGCAGGGAGGGCGAGCAGGATGCGGCGCAGGCCATCTCGGTGGCCTGTCCGCCGCGCCAGACCCGGACCCGGCCCGAACCGGAGCCGGCGGTGACGACGACCTGGCTCTGGAACACCGTGCGGCCGATCGTATCGACGGCCACGATCTCGGTGACCCCATAGCCCTTGCCGGTGATGTAGAGGGTGTTCGCGTCCACCACGGTCACATCGGCGATCTCGGGATTGCCGACGATGACCGATCCGGCGGGACCGCGCAGCTGGACCCGTTGGGCCTGGTCGATCTCGACATTCATGCTGCCCGACTGGGCCGTCCCGATGGCCGGCGAGAACAGCACGGCGGCCGAGGCCAGCATGGCCAGGAGGCGGGCGGGGGAGACGGATCGGGTCATGGCGTCGACTTCCAGTGAACGGGGCGCGCGCGTGAGCGTCTCCCGACACTGCCCCCCAAACCTCAAGAAAGTCTGAAATCAGGCAATCGCAGCCGGGATCATAGTAAACGCGTCGTCAATAAAGAAATCGTGCTGACGTATCGTTGTTTTACTCGCCCTTAATCCGAGAGGCGCAGGATGATCGTGCAAGAGGGGGCAAGCGGGCACAAGCCGATGGCCCTGTGGTGTCAACGATCGCTCGCTTAAACACAGAAGGATTTCAGTCATGACCAAGTTCGTTTCGAAGTTCATGTCCGACGAGTCGGGCGCCACGGCCATCGAGTACGGCCTGATCGCCGCGCTCATCGCCGTCGTCATCATCTCGGCCGTGACGGCCCTGGGTTCGACCATCAAGACCAAGTTCAACGCCTCGTCACCGGCATGGGCGGCACCGCCGGCGCCTAAGCGCCGACGACAGTCCTGAAACCGGCGAGGGGCCGGAGCGGAAACGCTCCGGCCCCTTTCCTTTGGCCGGACGGCCGCGCCTCCCGGGATTCCCCGGACCGCTCCGGATCCGCAACATGAAAACTTTTTAGAGTAAATTCCCAAGTAACCACGACCGCCCACGCGACTTTAACCGTTATCGGCGAAAACAGTCCTGCATTTGGGGGTCAAGCGGGCTACCGGCTCCCCCCGCTTCCATAGCTCGCTTCACTCCTGCCAAAGGGAAATCCAATGACCAAGTTCGTTTCCAAGTTCATGTCCGACGAGTCGGGCGCCACCGCCATCGAGTACGGCCTGATCGCCGCGCTCATCGCCGTCGTCATCATCTCGGCCGTGACGGCCCTGGGTTCGACCATCAAGACCAAGTTCAACGCCTCGTCACCGGCATGGGCGGCACCGCCGGCGCCTAAGCGCCGACGACAGTCCTGAAACCGGCGAGGGGCCGGAGCGGAAACGCTCCGGCCCTTCTGCTATCCGCTCGTCGGGTCGGACTCGTACGGTCAAGCTTTGGGTAAGGATGATCGTGCGCGGGAGCTTAACCTACCTGCGGCATGGTGGGGATGTTCAGGGGGTCAGACGGGTGACCGGCTCCCCCCGCCAGTCGCCAGCAACCCCATCGGAGGGATAGTTCAATGACCAGGTTTGTCTCCAAATTCATGTCCGACGAGTCGGGCGCCACCGCCATCGAGTACGGCCTGATCGCTGCGCTCATCGCCGTCGTCATCATCTCGGCCGTGACGGCCCTGGGTTCGACCATCAAGACCAAGTTCAACGATGTCGTCACCGGCATGGGCGGCACCGCCGGCGCCTAGGCGACGCGGAACGTCCTGAAATCGACCGGGAGGCCGGAGCGGAAACGCTCCGGCCTCTTTCGCTTGCGACAGGCCCCGTATGGCAACCGGGTTTTAACCGTCGGCGGGCCAGAAAGAGGGATGGACACCATCACCCTGATCCTTCTCGGCGTCATGCCGGCGCTCGCCATCGTCGCGGGCCTCAAGGACCTGACGTCGATGAAGATCCCGAACTGGATCTCCGGACTTCTCGTCCTCGCCTTCTTCCCCGCCGCCCTGGCCGTCGGCCTCGATCCCGTGACGGTGGCCGCCAATGTCGGCGTCGCGGCCCTGGCGCTGGTGATCGGAGCCGGGATGTTCGCGCTGCGCTGGATCGGCGGCGGGGACGCCAAGCTGATGGCCGCGACCTGCCTGTGGCTGGGCGCCGCCGGCTCGGGAATGTTCCTGTTGTGGACCGGCGTGATGGGCGGGCTGTTCTGCCTGGTCCTGCTGTTCGCGCGCTTTCACTCACGCCCCTATCTGCTGGGCGCGCCCGGCTGGGTGGTGCAGTTGATGGAGCCTCGCGGCGACATCCCCTACGGCGTCGCCATCGCCGCCGGCGCCCTGATGGCCTATCCGGCCTCGCCGCTGCTCGCCGCCTTCATCGCAGGATAGCGGGGTTCGTCCGACACTTAGGCCGTCGTTAACCCGCTCCGGGCATGGTCGTTAACGGCAGGGGGCCGAAGGACCGATTCAGGGGTCCGGTCCAGCCTGCCGGAGACCGTCGATGAAGCCCGCCCGTATCATCGTGATCTGCGTCGCCGCCGTCGCCGCCATTGGTCTGGCCCTGGTTGTGCGCGCGATGGGATCGCCCTCGAGTTCGCCGACCGCCGTCGCCACCGCCGCCGTCGTGCCGACGCGGCCCATGGCCAAGGTGCTGGTCGCGGCCAAGGATTTGCAGCCCGGCCAGCGGCTGACCGAGTCCGATCTGGCCTGGAAGGACTGGCCCGTCGACGAGGTCAATCCGGCCTTCATCACCGACGGCACGACGCCCCTGCCCTCAGCCGATGCGGTCGAAGGCGCGGCTCCCGCCGCCGCTCCCCCTGAAGGCGCCGTGGCCTCCGTCACCCGCGCCGCCAGCAATCTCGCCAGCGGCGGAGCCAAGGCCGACTATGTCGGCTCGGTGGTGCGCGAACCCATTCTCGCCGGCGAGCCGATCGTCGGCCGCAAGATCGTCCGCGCCGGCGACAGCGGCTATATGGCCGCCTATCTGGAGCCCGGCATGCGCGCCATGGCCATCCGGGTCACGGTCGAGACCGCCGCCGGCGGCTTCATCCTTCCGGGCGACCGGGTCGATGTCCTGCTGACCCGGGAGACCACCCTGAGCAATGCCGGCGCCCAGGAGGGCGATCGGTCCAAATTCGCCTCATCGACCGTGATGCAGAACATCAAGGTTCTGGCCATCGACCAGTCGACCCGGGCCGGCGACGATGAACAGGCCGTGGTCGGCGCCACCGCCACCCTCGAGGTCGGCCCCCGCGACGCGGAGGCCCTCGCCCTCGCCAAGTCCGAGGGTGAGCTGAGCCTGGTGCTGCGCTCCTACGCCGACACCGGCGGCCCGTCCGGGCGGGTCGCGCCGGTCGCCCGCCAATCCTCCGCCGTCCGGGTCTATCGCGGCGGCGCGCCCGAAGTGGTGGTGGTCCAATGAAACATCTGATCGCGATCGCCCTCGTCGGCCTGACCGTCGCCGCCGTCGCGCCCGCCGGGCCGACCGAGGCTCAGGCCCAGTCCCGCGCCGCCGTGCCGATGGGCGCCGGCGCCCAGCTGATCAATCTGCCGCGCGGCTCGTCGATGGCGATCGATCTGCCGTCTGACGCCCGCGACGTCATCGTGCCGAACCCGATGGTGGCCGAGGCCATGCTGCACTCGCCGCGGCGCATCACCATCATCGGCCTACAGCCCGGCGAGACCGACGCCGTGGTGCTCGACGCGGCGGGCCGCACCATCCTGTCGCTGCGCGTGCGCGTCGACGCCGGCGTCTCGGCCCTGCAGGACACGCTGAGCCGGGTCATGCCGGGCTCCCAGGTTCGCGCCGAGGCCGTCAACGACAGCATCATCCTGACCGGCCCGGTCAGCAGCCCCGGCGAAGCCGACCGCGCGGCCCAGGTGGCGCGCGCCTTCGTCTCGGCCCCCGAGAAGGTCATCAACATGATGACCATCGCCGGCTCCGACCAGGTGATGGTCAAGGCCCGGGTCATCGAGGTCCAGCGGACGGCGATCAAGCAACTGGGTCTGGACGTCAATGCGTTCGTGTCCGATATCGGGGACGGCCTCGGCTTCCTTCAGAATGCGACCTTCGGGGTCAACGGCAGCCAGCTGGGCGGCGGTCTGCTCACCTTTCTCGAACGAAACAGCAGCGGCGGCGGCCTGGAAACACGGTTGCGCGCCTTCGAGCGCGCCGGCCTGGTTCGCATCCTGGCCGAGCCGAACCTGACCTCGGTCAACGGCGAGAACGCCGAGTTTCTGGCCGGCGGCGAATTCCCGGTTCCCGTCGGACGCAGCGTCGACTCCACCACCGGTCAGGTGACGATCGGCGTTGAGTTCAAGCCGTTCGGCGTGCGTCTGGCCTTCCGGCCGATCGTCCTGTCCGAGGGCCGTATTTCGCTGCAACTGTCCACCGAGGTCTCCGAACTGACCACGGCGGGCGCCTTCACCCTCGGCGGCACCTCCGACGACCCCCTGGTCATTCCGGCCCTGAACGTGCGCCGCTCCTCCACCACCGTGGAGCTGCCTTCGGGCGGATCCATGATGATCGCCGGCCTGCTGCGCGAGGACACCCGCCAGAACATCGACCAGCTGCCGGGCATCGGCAGCCTGCCCGTTCTTGGGGCCCTGTTCCGCTCGCGCGACTATCTGTCGGGCGAGACCGAACTGGTCATCATCATCGAGGCCTACATCGTCTCGCCGACCTCGCCCGGCCGGATGCAGACGCCGGCTGACGGTCTGATCATCGCCAGCGACGCCCAGACCCTGCTGTTCGGCCAGCTGAACCAGCAGTACCGCCGCCCCGGCGACCCGGCCGCCGCCGACAGCGGCTGGAGCGGCCCCGTGGGCTATGTGATCGAATGAGGATCCCCGTGAAACGCGCCCTCGCATCCGCCGTCTTCGTCCTCGCCGCGGGGCTCGCCGCCTCCGGCTGCACCTCGGTGACCGGTGCGACCGACGCGCCGATGACGCCGCTGTCGCGCTATTCCCTGCAGGTCGAGCCGGGCCTGGACCGCATCGCTCTCGCCGTTCACGACCAGGGCCTGTCGTCGAACCAGCACGCCGCCCTGCGCGGTCTGGCGGCGCGTTACGGCGCGTCGGGCTCCGGGCACGTCCGTATTGAATCGCCCTCGGGCGACGATCCGGTTGCGGTCCAGCAAGCCTATGCCGTCCGCAGCGTCCTGCAGGCGGCCGGCATCCCGGAAGACCGCATCCAGATGGCCGCCTACGCCGCGCCCGACCCGCGCGCGCCGGTGCTGGCCGGATTCGAGACCCTCCGGGCCTCCATTCCTGACTGCGCGGCCGAGGCCCGCAATATGGGGACGCGGCTGTCCAACCAGAGCTCCGGCGGCTTCGGCTGCGCGATCAACGCCAATATGGCGGCGCAGATCGCCGACCCCCGCGACATTCTCGGCGCCCGGCCGATGACGCCGGCCGACTCCGGCCGCGCGGCTGTGGTCTTCGACAACTATCGCAGGGGTCAGGTCAGTTCGACGCCGCAGGAACCCCTGGTGAACGGCCGCATCTCCGGGGCTGTGGAATAGCGTGACATGAGCAACGCCTTCGCACCCCGGCCCTTTGACGAGTTCGACGACGAATTCGACCTCGACGCCGGCTATTCCACGCCCGGGCCCGCGACGCCGGCCCAGGCTGGTCCCGAGACGTCCGGGGAGGCCATCGCCGATCAGAGGCAGGCGCTGCAGTTCACCGCGCCGGCCCCTCCGGTTCCGTCGGTCCAGCCCGTCCTTGAACACCTGTCCGACGACGCGTCCATCCAGGGCGCCGGGTTCAACCCCGTCGGCGACCTGGTCGCGGGCGCCACGGCGGCCTTCTCGCCGATCAGCGTGAGCGGCGGCCACAGCGTCGAGGTGTCGGTTCCGCGCATCGCCATCCATGTCTTCGCCGAGCGCCAGGACACCCTGGCCGCCGCCGAACGCGCCGGCCAGGATCGCCGGCTGTCGCGGGCGACGACCCAGATCCGCATCGGCGGCGTCGCCGCGGCGGTCGAGGCCTATCGGCACGAACCGACCCCGCCGCTGATCGTGGTCGAATGCATGAAGGACCCGCAGACGCTGCTGTGGGAAGTCGATCAACTGGCCGAGGTCTGTGACGCCGGCACCAAGGTGGTCGTGGTCGGCGCCACCAACGACATCCTGCTGTTCCGCGAACTTATGCGGCGCGGGGTCAGCGAATATCTGGTCGCGCCGCTGCAGCCGCTGCAGCTGATCTCGGCCATCGGCGGCCTGTTCGCCGATCCGGCCCAGCCGTTCGTCGGTCGCTCGATCGCCTTCGTCGGGGCGCGCGGCGGCACCGGCTCCAGCTCGGTCGCCCACAACACCGCCTATGCGATGAGCGAGCGGATCGGGGCCAACACCGTCATCGTCGACTATGATCTGCCGTTCGGCACCGCGGGACTGGACTTCAATCAGGATCCGCTGAGCGGCGTCGCCGACGCGCTCAGCCAACCGGACCGGCTCGACCCCGTGCTGCTGGACCGGATGATGGTCCGCTGCACCGACAAGCTCAGCCTGTTCGCCGCGCCGGCGACCCTCGACGTCGACTGGGACATCTCCCCGGAAGCCTTCGAGGAGGTGACGACCCAGATCCGCTCGACGGCGCCCTTCGTGGTGCTGGACCTGCCGCATCTCTGGTCCGGCTGGATGCGCCGCACCCTGATCGCCGCCGATGAGGTGGTGATCGTGGCGACGCCGGATCTGGCCAGCCTGCGCAATGCCAAGAACATGATCGACCTGATCAAACAGGGCCGGCCCAATGACGCGCCGCCGCGGCTGGTTCTCAACCAGGTCGGCGTCCCCGGACGTCCGGAAATTCCGGCCAAGGATTTCGGCGCCGCCCTGGGGGTTCACCCCAGCCTGGTCATCCCGTTCGAACCCAAGGTCTTCGGCGCGGCCGCCAACAACGGCCAGATGATCCTCGACGCCGGCGGCAAGTCCAAGGCCGGCGAGGCTTTCCAGACCCTGGCCCAGATCGTCTCGCGCCGCGAACTGCCGCTGATCGCCGGGCCCAAGGGCAAGGCCGGCAAGGGCGAGGGCAAGTCCATGTTCTCCGGCCTGTTCAAGAAGAAGTCCTGACGCGTGTTCGGCAAGCGCACAGGTCAGCCCGGAACGATCGCCACCGCGCCGCGGCCGGCGCCCGCGGCCCCGCCCGTCGCGCAACCGTCGCCCGGCGTCCAGGTTGAAGCCTTCGCCTTCGGCGGCGAACCGGACGCCGCCCAGCAGCAGGCGGCCGCGCGCAAGGCGGAATCCTACGCCGCCAAGCCCGCCTCCCCGGCCGCCGATCGACTGGACGCGCTGGCGTCGCGCCCCCGGCCCGACGCCGAGCCCGCGCGGGACAGGAATGCGCCCGGCCCGAAGGCCACGCCCGGTTTCGAACAGCTGAAGAAGGCCCAGGCCGTCGCCGAGATCGTCCGCGAGCAGTCGGACTATTACCACGCCACCAAGACGACGATCTTCAACGCCCTGATGAACACCATCGACCTGGCCCAGCTGGCCCAGCTCGATACCAAGGCGGCGTCGGAAGAGATCCGCGACATCGTCGCCGAACTGGTGGCGATCAAGAACGTCTCCATGTCCGTGGCCGAGCAGGAGCATCTGGTCCAGGACATCGTCAACGACGTCCTCGGCTATGGCCCGCTGGAGCCGCTGCTGGCCCGCGACGACATCGCCGACATCATGGTCAACGGGGCCGGCCGGGTGTTCATCGAGGTGAACGGCAAGGTCCAGCTGACCAATGTCCGCTTCCGCGACAACAACCAGCTGATGAACATCTGCCAGCGGATCGTGTCGCAGGTCGGCCGCCGCGTGGACGAGAGCAGCCCGATCTGCGACGCCCGCCTGCCGGACGGTTCGCGGGTCAACGTCATCGCCCCGCCGCTGGCCATCGACGGCCCGACGCTGACGATCCGGAAGTTCAAGAAAGACAAGCTGACGATGAAGAATCTGGTGGAGTATTCCTCCATCAGTCCCGAGGGCGCGCGCGTGCTCGGCGTCATCGGGGCCTCGCGCTGCAACCTCGTCATCTCCGGCGGCACCGGCTCCGGCAAGACGACGCTGCTGAACACCCTGACGGCCTTCATCGACCCGACCGAACGCGTCATCACCTGTGAGGACGCCGCGGAACTGCAGCTGCAGCAGCCGCATGTGGTGCGCCTCGAAACCCGCCCGCCCAACCTTGAGGGCCAGGGCATGATCACCATGCGGGATCTGGTCAAGAACTGCCTGCGGATGCGCCCCGAGCGGATCATCGTCGGCGAGGTCCGCGGTCCGGAAGCCTTCGATCTGCTGCAGGCCATGAACACCGGTCACGACGGCTCCATGGGCACGCTGCACGCCAACAGCCCGCGCGAAGCCATCAGCCGGATGGAGTCGATGATCACCATGGGCGGCTACGGCCTGCCCTCGAAGACGATCCGCGAGATGATCGTCGGCTCGGTCGACGTCATCATCCAGGCCGCTCGCCTGCGCGACGGCTCGCGGCGCATCACCCACATCACCGAGGTGGTCGGGCTGGAGGGCGATGTGATCGTCACCCAGGATTTGTTCGTCTACGAAATCACCGGCGAAGACGAGAACGGCAAGATCATCGGCCGTCACCGTTCGACCGGCATCGCCCGTCCCCGCTTCTGGGACCGCGCCCGCTACTACGGGCTGGAGCGCGAGCTGGCCGAAGCCCTCGACGCGGCGGAGTAGGGCGGATGCTCCCCATCCTCGCGGCGGTTCTGGCCTTCATCACCATCGGCGGACTGGGCTGGGCCTTCGTCGGCGGCGGCGACTCCACCGACGCGGCGGTCAAGCGCGCCCAGACCTTCGGCGGCCCGAAACAGAACAACGCCGCCGCCAAGAAGGCGGCCGCGGCCAATACGCCCGAGGCGCGCCGCAAACAGATCATGCAGCAGCTGCAGGAGTCCGAGCGGGCCGAGCGCAAGGCGCGGATCAGTCTCGCCGCCAAGCTGAAACAGGCCGGTCTGGCCACCAAGGTCTCGACCTTCTGGATCATCAGCGGCGTGCTGGGCGTCGTCGCCTTCCTGGCTCCGCTGCTGTTCGGGCTGAACATCCTGATCGGCGTGGGGGCCGGCGTCGTCTTCGGCCTGGGCTTTCCGCGCTGGGTCGTCGGCTTCCTGGGCAAGCGGCGGATGAAGAAATTCTCCGGCCATTTCGCCGACGCCGTCGACGTCATCGTGCGCGGCATCAAGTCCGGCCTGCCGGTCCACGACTGTTTCAAGATCATCGCCCGCGAAAGCCCGGCGCCCCTGGGGCCGGAATTCCAGAAGCTGGTCGAAGGCCTCGGCGTGGGGCTGACGCTCGCCCAGGCGCTGGACAAGATGTACGAGCGGATGCCGACGCCGGAGCTGAAATTCTTCTCCATCGTCATCGCCATCCAGCAGAAGACCGGCGGCAACCTGGCCGAGGCGCTGAACAACCTGTCGGTGGTGCTGCGCGCCCGCAAGATGATGGGCGAGAAGATCAAGGCCCTGTCGTCCGAGGCCACGGCCTCGGCCGGCATCATCGGCTCCCTGCCGCCCGCGGTGATGATCCTCGTCAGCCTGACGACGCCCGCCTACATGGCCCGGCTGTTCACCGACCCGCGCGGTCAATTCATGCTGCTGATCGCCGTGACGATGATGGCCTTCGGCGTCTTCGTGATGAAGAAAATGATCGCGTTCAAGTTCTAGGGAACGGCTGGGTCCAATGGTCGAGTTTTTCACCAACGTCCAGAATCTGCTGAGCCTCGGCGTGGGCGTGCTGGTGTTCGCCACCCTGATGACCCTGCTCAGCTCGTTCAGCGGCGGGGCCAAGCTGGAAAGCCGGTTGAAGGCCGTGGCGGTGCGGCGCGAGGAGCTGAAGCGGCGCTCGCGTCAGGCGATCGCCGCCCAGAATTCGGGGCCCCAGAACCTTCGCCACTCGGACGATGGCTTCAAGAAGCGCGTCGTCGAGCGGCTGAACCTGACCAAGCTGCTGGAAGACCCCAAGGTCGCCGAGAAGATGGCCCAGGCCGGCTATCGCGGGCCCAAGCCGCTGACGACCTTCTACTTCTTCCGCTTCTCCATGCCGTTCGTCTTCCTGGCGATCATCGCCTTCTACCTGTTCGTCTTCAACGATTTCGGCCTGCCGGTGATGACCCGCCTCACGGCCTGTATGTTCGCCGCGGTGATCGGCTTCTATGCGCCCAACATCTTCCTCTCCAACCGCATCTCAAAGCGGAAGACGTCGATCATGCAGGCGTTTCCGGATGCGCTGGACCTGCTGCTGATCTGCGTCGAGGCGGGCATGTCGATCGAGGCGGCGATCCAGAAGGTCAGCCAGGAAATCGGCGGCTCGTCGATCGACCTGGCCGAGGAACTGACCCTGCTGTCGGCCGAGCTCAGCTACCTGCCCGACCGCCGCATGGCCTATGAGGGTCTGGCCAAGCGGACCAACCATCCGGGCGTGAAATCGGTGGCCACGGCCATGACCCAGGCCGAGACCTATGGCACGCCGCTGGGCACCGCGCTGCGGACGATGGCCAAGGAAAACCGCGAGATGCGGCTTTCGGCGGCCGAGAAGAAGGCCGCCGCCCTGCCGGCGAAACTGACCGTGCCGATGATCCTGTTCTTCCTGCCGGTGCTGTTCATCGTCATCCTGACCCCGGCCATCATCAGCATCCAGGACACGATGGCCGCCGGCGCCGGGGGCGGCTGATCTCAGGCCTCGGCCGCGGCCTTCCAGGCCTCGGCGACCGCGTCGACCGCGTGCCGCAGATGGCGGCGGTTCTTGTCGAAGAACATCTCGCCGCGCAGGCCCGAGAAGATGAAGCCGTTGGCGACGATGCAGCTGTTCGGCTCGTCCAGCGGCTCGATCTCGAAATAGCGCATCGAGCGGAACCACAGGCCGCGGTTCTCGGCCCACACCAGTTGCGACCAGGGCTGCCAGTCGCCGACGCGGGTCGCGGCGCGGCGCTCGGGCAGATCGCCGATCTTTTCGGTCAGGGCGATGTCGGCGCCGAAGGCGATCGTGCCTTCAAGCCCGGTCTCGACCGGATTCCACCGGTCCCAGCCCGGCAGGTCCGCGATCAGCTCCCAGATCTGGTCAGGGGTGGCGCGCACGCCGATGCGGCGCTCGATACGGGCGATGTCCATGGCCCCGATCTGCCACGGCTTTGGGACCGGGAAAAGGCCCCGGAGATGCTCGAGGCGGTCAGCGATTGCCTTCCGGACCCGGCTGCGACGCGGGCGGCGTCTCGGGCGAGGGCGTCTCGTCGCGGTCGGGCAGGTCCGGCGGACCGGCGCGCAGCCTCGGATTGATGAAGCACAGGGCCGTCGCGGCGGCCAGCAGCACGGCGTTGGCGATGAAGGGCGCCGGTTCGGCCAGCTCGTACAGGGCCACGCCGATCACCGGCGGGGCGAGGAAGCTGAGTCCGGCCAGCGACATCATCAGGCCGGCGATGGCCCCCTGTTCGTGCGGGCCCACCGACAGGGATGATCCGGCCGTGAACCCGGGCCGGGCGAAGCCGACGCCCATGGAAACCACGGCATAGCCGACGACGACCCCGTAGTAGCCCGGCGCTGCGATGCTCATCAGGTTTCCGACCAGGGCCAGGGCCGCGCCCCAGCGCATCAGGTCGGCGGGCTGCAGCTTGAGCAGCGGGATCAGACCCCACTGGGCCATCAAGGTGGCGGCGGCGCCCGCCAGCATGGCGATGCCGATGAAGGGCTGGGCGTCGCGGACGGCGATTCCCGTCGCCGACAACTCATCGATGATATGAAAGCCCAGCACCGAGATATTGGCCGCCTGGGCTCCGGTCACGAACAGGCCGTAGAGCAGATAACCGCGCACGCGCCGGTCCTTCCACAGCCCCTTGCCGGCGTCGCCGCGATGGCCGCTGGGCGAAGGGACGCGCACCACCTCGCCGCTCGGCAGTTTGCGCCAGACCACGATCAGCACCACGGCCCCGAACAGGGCGAAGGCGTACATGGGACCGGCGAGACCGATCAGCGGCAGGACGAAAAAGGGCGCCAGCGCCGGGCCGATCACCGTGCCCAGCCCCTGGGCCGAGGCCAGCAGCGACATGGCCTGGGTGCGCTGTTCCGGAGTCGTGCGGTCGGCGACATAGGCTTGGGAGGCGATCGGCGCGGCCGAACCAAAGACGCCGTAGATGGTGCGCGCCACCGCCATCAGCACGAAGGCCACCCCGGCGCTGAGCCACTGCTCCAGTCCCGAAGTGGCGGCCAGGCCGAAGCCGCTCATCGAGACGATGAAGCCGGCCAGGCCGATCATCATGACCCGCTTGCGGCCAAGGGTGTCGGACAGCCGCGCCCAGAAGGGCGAGGCGACGGTCCACATCAGGGCCGAGATGGCGAAGGCCCCGGCGACGAGGGTGTCCGAAAGCCGGAACTCGCGCCCGATGGCGGGCAGCACCGACTGCAGCGCCATGTTTCCCGCCGCCGCGATCAGGCTGACGGCGAACAGGATGGCGAAGGCGGGGGAGCGAAGGTTCACCGACGCAGTCTAGGCCCGCCGCCGCCCTGCGTCATCTGACGCATATAACCTCTTTGTTTCAGTTCTTGCGCCGATCCCACGGTCCGCGCACGGTAGCGGTTCTCGGACATTGGGGACCGCCATGACCTTCCGCCGCCTGCTCGCCGTCTCCACCCTGTCGTTGGCCCTGTCCGCGGGCCTGGTCCACGCCCAGACCGCGCCGGTCGCCCTGGATCGCATTGAAGCGGCGGTGACGGCGGAGATGCCGAAGGTCGTCGCCTGGCGCCGCGACCTGCACGCCAACCCCGAGCTGGGCTTCGCCGAGACGCGCACCGCCGCCCTGGTGGCCGCGCATCTGCGGGCGCTCGGGATGGAGGTTCGCACGGAGGTGGGCAAGACCGGCGTCGTCGGCGTGCTGCGCGGCGGACGGCCGGGCGGGGTCGTCGCCCTGAGGGCCGACATGGACGCCCTGCCGGTTCTGGAGGCGACGGGCCTGCCCTTCGCCTCGACCGCGACCGGGACCTATATGGGCAATACGGTGCCGGTCGCCCACGCCTGTGGCCACGACGCCCATGTCGCCATGCTGATGGGCGCCGCCGAGGTGCTGGCCGGGATGAAGGCCGACATCCCCGGGACGGTCGTCTTCATCTTCCAGCCCGCCGAGGAAGGGGCGCCTCCGGGCGAACCGCTGGGCGGCGCGCGGCTGATGATCCAGGAAGGGGCGCTGGCTGACCCGCGGCCCGAGGCCATCTTCGGCCTGCACGTCGTGCCGGGACGGCCGGGGACGCTGTTCTATCGCCCGCGCGGATTCATGGCGGCCTCGGACCGCGTCGACGTCACCCTGCATGGCCGCCAGACCCACGGCGCCTGGCCGTGGAAGGGCGTCGACGTCATCGCCGTGGCGGCCCAGATCGTCCAGACCATCAACACCCTGACCGCGCGGACCATCGACCCGACCACGACGCCGACGGTCTTCACCATCGCCACCCTCGACGCCGGGGTCCGCTACAACATCATTCCCGAGGAGGCGACGCTGTCAGGCACGCTGCGCACCTTCGACATCGCCCAGCGCGACGACCTGGTGGCCCGCACCCGCGTCGCCATCGACAATGTCGCCGAGACCTATGGCGCGACGGCCGAGTTTTCGGTGCGCCAGAACGCGGCGCTGGTGTTCAACAATGAGGCGCTGTCGGCCTGGCTGGCCCCGGTCCTGACCGAGGCGGCGGGCGAGGGGAACGTCAATCCGGCCACGCCGCCGACGACCGTGGCCGAGGACTTCAGCTATCTGTCGCAGGAGGTGCCGGGCGTCTTCTACCACCTCGGCGGCTCCAAGGACGGCGTCGATCCGTCGACCTCGCCGCCGAACCATTCGCCGGGTTTCGACGTCAATGAGGCGGTCCTGCCGGTCGGCGTCCGCGCCCATGTGCTGAGCGCGATCCGGTTTCTGGAGCGCGACTGACCCGTGGCCGACAGCGAACTGGAGCAGCTGAAGGCGCGCCGGGTGACCGCCCTCTATCGCCTCGACCTCATCGGCAAGGGCGCGCAGCTCACCTATGACGACGGCACGCCGGTGGACATGAAGTCCGAACAGGCGCGGCTGCAGGAGATGGTCGCCGACCTCGACCGGCGGATCGCCCGGCTGGAGGCGACGCTGCACTGACGGCGGACCCCGGCTTCGCGCGGAAGGCCGGCAACCACGTTTCTCAATGCCCCGGCAAGGAACCCGGCGCATCCTTCGGGGGTCGAACCGGAGAGGGTCATGAGCAATCTGCCCGTTCAACTGCCGCCCATGAGGCTGCAACGCCGCGGCAGTCTTCGGCGCGAGGTCTTCTATTTTCTGGTCGCCTTCGCGGCGATGTTCGGCGGCGCCCTGCTGGCGCTCGACCTGCTGTCGTAGGCGCGGTCGAAGAAGGTCCGGATCACCGCCCGGTACACCTCGGCCAGGGCCTCGATCTCGGCCACCGGCGCGCGTTCGTCGATCTGGTGCATGGTCTGGCCGACGAGACCCAGTTCCAGCACCGGACACAGGACGCGGATGAAGCGGGCGTCCGAGGTGCCGCCGGTGGTCGAGGCCTCGGGGCGGCGACCCGTGGCGGCCTCGACCGCATCCTGCACGGCGGTGACGAACGGTCCCGGCTCGGTCAGGAAGGCGTTGCCGGAGCACAGATGCTCCAGTGAAATCTGCAGGCCCGAAGCGGCCTGGGCCTCGCCCGCCATCGCGTTCAGCCAGGCGATCAGCTCGTCGCCCGTGTGGGTCGGATTGAAGCGGATGTTGAGCCGCGCCCTAGCCTCGGCCGGGATGATGTTGGTCGCCGGATTGCCGATGTCGATGGTGGTGATCTCGAGATTCGACGGCGGGAATTCCGGATAGCCCTCGTCGAGGACATGGGCGGCCAGCCGGGCCAGCAGCTTCGCCATCACCGGCGCCGGATTGGCGGCGCGGTCGGGATAGGCGACATGACCCTGTTTGCCCTGGACGGTGATCCAGGTGTTCAGCGAGCCGCGGCGGCCGACCTTGATCATGTCGCCCAGGACGCGGGACGACGACGGCTCGCCCACCACGCAGGCGTCGATGACCTCGCCCTCGGCCATCAGGGTCTCGACCACCCGTTTGGTGCCGTGCAGGGCCGGGCCCTCCTCGTCGCCGGTGATCAGGAACGACAGGCTGCCGGGGACCTCGCCCTCGGCCAGAATATGCGAGACCGCCGCCACCCAGGCCGCGATGCCGCCCTTCATGTCGACCGCGCCTCGGCCGTAGAGGACGCCGTCCCTGACCTCGGCCTCGAACGGGCCGGAGGACCAGGCCTCGGTCGAGCCGGTCGGCACCACGTCGGTGTGGCCGGCGAAACAGAGGTTGGGGCTCGCCGTCCCCCGACGGGCGTACAGGTTTTCGATGTTCTCGAAGCGCATCCGCCGGCAGTGGAAGCCGAGCCCCGTCAGGGCGCGTTCCAGCACATCCATCGCCCCCTCGTCGGCGGGGGTGACGGAGGGCCGGCGGATCAGGTCGCGGGTCAGGGCGACAGGATCGATAACGGGAGTTGATGCGACGCTCATATGGCTGTGCTTTACGGGGTTCGGACGACTGCGAGAAGGGCTCCCTCCCATGCCGAAGATCGACATCGACAACGCGCCCACCGGACACGGCACGGGCTATCCCGAGGAATTCGCCGGACCGTGCAAGCCGCGGCGCCGCTGGCGGCTGGGCGACGCCGTCGGCCTGGACCAGTTCGGGGTCAATCTGCTGCGCCTGCCCGCCGGCGCCTGGTCGAGCCAGCGACACTGGCACGAGGGCGAGGACGAGTTCGTCTGGGTGCTGGAGGGCGAGGTGGTCCTGGTCGAGGATGAGGGCGAGACCATTCTGCGCGCCGGGGACTGCGCGGGCTGGAAGGCGGGCGTGCCCAACGGGCACGTCCTGCAGAACCGCTCCGGGGCGGAGGCCGTCCTGCTGGAGGTCGGCACGCGCACGCCGGGCGGGGATTCCGGCGACTATCCCGACATCGACATGCAGTTCCGGCAGGGCGGCTATTTCCACCGCGACGGGACCCCGTATCCGAAGGTCGACCGCCGCACGTGACTGAAACCCTCGAGACGACCGAACCGGTCCAGCCCCCGCCGCCGCCCGAGGGGCCGGCCAGCCCCTGGGCCATCCGCGACTTCCGCCTGCTCTGGGTCGGGCGGGTGGCCGCGGTGCTGGGCATCCAGATCCAGTCCTCGGCCCTGCTGTGGCAGGTCTATGAGATCGCGCGCCGCGACCATCCGATCGAGGAGGCCAGCCTGTATCTGGGGCTCGTTGGCCTGTGCCAGTTCCTGCCGCTGCTGGCCCTGACCCTGCCGGCCGGCGCCCTCGCCGACCGGCGCGACCGCAAGAACACCGTCACCCTGTCGGTCATGGTCGAGGGCGGCTGTGCGCTCGCCTTCCTGCTGATGGCGCTGCACGGCGCGCCGCCGCTCTGGGGCCTGCTGGCCGTCGCCGCCGTGTTCGGCGCCGCCCGCGCCTTCCTCGCCCCCGCCAGCCAGGCCTTCCTGCCGATGGTGGTCGGACGCCGCGCCCTGCCGCCGGCCATCGCGGCCCAGTCCATCGCCTTCCAGACCGGGGCCATCGCCGGGCCGGCGCTGGGCGGCGTGATCGTCGGCTTCTCTGTGCCGGGCGCCTATGGCGTGGCGCTGGCCATGTTCGCGATCGGCTTCGCCAGCCTCTTGCTGATCCGCACCAGCGGCAAGCCGGCCCCGTCGCCGACCCGGGTCTCTCCGGTGGAGCAGGTGAAGGAGGGGCTGGCCTATGTCTGGAACACCAAGATCGTGCTGGGCGCCATTTCGCTGGACCTGATCGTGGTGCTGCTGGCCGGGGTCGCCCTGCTGACCCCCATCTTCGCCCGCGACATCCTGCATGTCGGGGCGGTCGGCTTCGGCCTGCTGCGCGCCTCCTTCGGCGCCGGCGCCCTGCTGGTCGCCCTGTATCTGACGCGCTTCCCGATCGTCGCCCACGGGGGCCGCTGGATGTTCGCCTCGGTGGCGGTGTTCGGCGTCTGCACTCTGGTCTTCGGCCTGTCGACCAGCGTCTGGCTGTCGGGCGCGGTGCTGTTCCTCGGCGGGGCGGCGGACATGATCAGCGTCAACATCCGCCAGACCCTGATCCAGCTGGCCACGCCCGATCATATGCGCGGCCGGGTCAGTTCAGTGTCGATGCTGTTCATCGGCGCGTCGAACGAACTGGGCGAGGCCTATTCCGGCGTGGCCGTGCGCTTCCTCGGCCCCATTTACGCGGCGGTGTACGGCGGCCTGGGCGCGCTGGCGGCGACGGGGCTCTGGGCGCGGTGGTTCCCGGACCTGCGGAAGGCGGATCGGCTGGAGTGAGGAGGAGTGGCTAGTGGCTAGTGGCTAGTGGCTGGCCACCCGCGGTGCGACGGCGCGGACCGCGCCGCCCTTCCGCCGCCAGAGACGCGGCAATCCCTAGCCACTAGCCACCAGCCACTCCTTCACCATGGCTTGAAATGCTTCGACAGCTTCAGCCCCTGCCGCTGGTAGTGGCTGCCGCCCTCGCCGTAGAGGCGGGTCGGGCGTTCGGTCAGGGGCTCATAGACCAGCCGGGCGACGATCTGGCCGTGCTCCAGCAGGAAGGGGGTGTCGTGGGTCCGCACCTCGAGCACGCCCTTGGAGCCCGCGCCGTGCGCCTCGTCCGTGCCGAAGCCCGGATCGAAGAAGCCGGCGTAATGGACGCGGAACTCGCCGACGGACGGATCGATCGGCGTCATCTCGGCGGCCTGGTCGACCGGGATCTCCACGTCGTCGCTGGAGGCCAGGATGTAGAACTCGCCCGGATCGAGCAGCAGTTCGCCGCGCCGCAGGGTCAGCGGCTCCCAGAAGTCGCGCGGGTCGTGGCCGTCGATGTTGTCGAGGTCGACGACGCCGGCGTGACGGCGGCCGCGGAAGCCGACGATCGACCCTTCGCCGCCCTGCAGTTCGACGCCGACGCTGCGGGTCTCCAGCTTGGGCGGCTCGCCGGCCTTGAGCCGCAGTTGGTTAAGACGCGTGCCCGGGCGGACGAGGATGGGGAAGGTCTGGGGCGAGATCTCCAGATACAGCGCCCCCTCATAGCCCTCGGCCACGTCGTCGAACGACGCGCCGCGATCGGTCAGCAGGCGCACGAAGACGTCGACCCGGCCGGTCGAGCTCTTGGGATTGGCGCGGGCGATCAGGCCCTTGGGCAGGCTCAGCCGCTCCTGCAGGCGGGCGATATAGACGCAGCCGCGCTCCAGCACGACGCCGCCCGACAGGTCGATCCGGTGCATGGCGACGTCGGCGATCCGGTCCTCGACGGTGCGTTTGCCGGGCAGGAAGGAGGCGCGCACGCGCCAGGCCTGGTCGGACAGCCGCAGGTCCAGACTGGCCGGCTGCACCTGGTCGGCGTCGAAGGGGGTGTCCGAGGCGATCGCGCCGCCGGCGATCAGGGCCTCGATGGACTGGCAGGGCAGGATGCCCGGAATCGTGTGTTCGTAGGACTGCATCCGTCCGGCTTACACGATTTTTCGCCGCGTCTCCTCTCCGACGAGGGCAAGGCCGCGCTTGACGTGGGTCCGGGTTCCGCGACCATGGGCGGATGCACGATACGCGCGCCTATGAAGCTGAAACCGACGGGATCGTGGTCCGCGTGCGGCCCAGCTATCTGGCCGGCCAGTCCGATCCGGACGCGGGCCGCTGGGTCTGGGCCTATCAGGTCGAGATCGTCAATCTGACCGGGGTGCCGGTGCAGCTGATGGCCCGGCGCTGGGTCATCACGGACGCGCGCGGCCATGTCGAGGAGGTGCGCGGGCCGGGGGTGATCGGCGAACAGCCGACCATCAAGCCGGGCGAAAGCTATGCCTATGCCTCGGGCTGTCCGCTGGGCACGGCCTCGGGCTCGATGGTCGGCGGCTATTCCATGATCGACGCCACGGGGCGGACGTTCGAGGCCGCCATTCCGGCGTTCAGCCTCGATGTGCCGGGGGACCGGCGGGTGCTGAACTGAGTGGTTAGTGGCCAGTGGCTGGCCAGCGCCTGTGCGACGGCGTTGACCGCGCCGCCCTTCCGCAGGCCGTGAAGCAGCAGTCACTAACCACCAGCCACTAATCACTGCGAACCCGCGAAGCAGGTGAGGGGCTGCGTCAACCCGGAAAAGCGCAGCCCCGCCCCAGTACTCGAGGCCCCGTGCGGGTGGCGCCTCGAGGCGGAGGGCGGCTCTCTAGAAGCCGTTCATGACAGCCGTATGGCTGAATTGGTTAATCAGCGGTGATCCGATCGCCGCCGGAGCGGCGACCGGACCCGAGGCGCCGAGCGCCAGCGCCCTTTAGATGTAGCGCCGCAGGCTGCGGGCCAGATCGGTGGCGCCGCCGCGCTTGACCTGGGGCTGGTAGGCGACGCGGGCGTGTTCGATGCAATAGACGCCTTCCGAGGCGCGGCGGCCGCAGAAGCTGAACTCGGTCGAGGACGGGTCGCCGATCGGCCATTTGCACATATGGGCGCCCAGGGTCATCACCGTGGCGGTGCCGGGCAGGTCGGGCATCGGGGCCGGAACCGAGGGGGCGGTCGCGACGCGCGGCTGGACCGCCTCGATGCGGCGCGGGGCCGGCGGCGCCTGGGTCGGCTGGATCGGCCTGCCGGGCGTGCTGCTCTGGGCCTCCGCCGCCGGCCTCAGTTTCGTGGCCGCGCGCCTGTTGGTCGGCGGCAAGGTCTCGGGCGAAGACCGCCTGCCCTTCGGCCCCTGTCTGGCGGCGGGCGTCTGGCTGACCTGGATGCTGGGGCCGCTGGGGCTCTAGGCGGGCCAGTCGCTTGCGATCCTTCTCTTACGTCAAGCGAGACACCCGCTAGGCTCTCCGTCCCACGCCCTCAGGAGACCGACCATGTCCGATGTCCGCCGCCGGCTGATGACGCGAAAATCCAACATCGGCGAGACGCGCCTCGCGGACAGTCCGGCGCACGGCGAGCTCCGGGACGGCGAAGTCGTCCTTGCGCTCGACCGGTTCTCCCTGACCACCAACAACATCACCTATGCCGCCTATGGGGATGCGATCGGCTACTGGCGCGTCTTTCCGACCGGCGAGAACGACTTGGGCATGATGCCGGTCTGGGGTTTCGCCGATGTGGCCGCGTCCCGCGCTCCCGGCGTCGACGTCGGCGCGCGCGTGTTCGGCTATTTCCCGATGGCGGACACCCTGGTCGTCCAGGCGGAAAAGATCCGCCGGGGCGGCTTCGCGGACGCCTCGCCGTGGCGAAAGGCCGTGCCGGATATCTACAATCGCTATGTGCTGTGCGCGGCGGATCGCCACTATTCAGCGGCGTTGGAGAACAGCGAGGCCCTGTTCCGCCCCCTCTTCATCACCGCCTATACGGCGGTGGATTTCCTGAGAGAGAACCAATTCTTCGGGGCGCGCCGCATTGTCGTATCGAGCGCATCCAGCAAGACCGCCTATGGCGCCGCATGGTGTCTGGCGGACGACGACGTCACGGTCATGGCCCTGACCGGCGCGCGCAATCGCGCCTTCGTCGAGGGATTGGGCGTCTATGACGCCGTCCATGGCTATGAGGCGGTAGAAGGGTTGGAGACGGGTATGCCCACCCTGTATCTCGACCTGGCCGGCGATGCGGCGCTGCGTCGCCGCCTGCACGCCCGGTTCGGGACCGACCTGACCTACGACTGTCTGGTCGGTTCAACGCAGAGCGACAGCTTCACAGCCGACGATCCGGCGCTGACCGGTCCGAAACCGGTCTTCTTCTTCGCCGCCACCTGCCTTGACCAGCACCGGACCCAGGGGACGCTGCACGCATTTTATGACCGGTTCCTTGCGGACCAGCGCGCCTTCTTCGGACGGGTCGTCGATCCCGTATCGCCCTGGATTCACATCGTGGAGCACGGCGGCCTCGAGGCGGCCCGGGGCGTGATCCGTGATCTGGCGGACGGTGTGTCCGATCCGATGGAGGGCGCCATCGTGCGGATTGCTCGCTGAAGCTCAAGCCGACGAGTGGCGGCTCGACAGCCCGGAACGCCCGGCGGCTTCACACCATCGACTGGAAGGGTTCTGGCGGAGACGCAGTCCGTTAAACTCCTGTCCGGGACCATCCGACGGTGGTTGAAAACCCCCTATTAAATCAACGCATATCAGAACGATTTGTCTGGCTTTGTCCCGCGACGTCCCCCAGA
Source organism: Brevundimonas denitrificans (assembly GCF_030160755.1). Lineage (GTDB taxonomy): Bacteria > Pseudomonadota > Alphaproteobacteria > Caulobacterales > Caulobacteraceae > Brevundimonas > Brevundimonas denitrificans. The sequence goes on from NZ_BSOY01000033.1 coordinate 30,491, forward strand.
ATCCACGCTCAATGTTGGGGCACGGGTTGGGGCACCGCGATGGCGAGACAGCTAAACAGACTGAGCCCGAGGGCGGTCGCGACGATCACCAAACCGGGCAGGCACGCGGACGGCGGCGGGCTCTATCTGTCCGTTGGACCGGGCGAGGCGCGACGTTGGGTGTTCCTGTTCCGCTGGCGCGGCAAGCTGAAGGAAATGGGCCTTGGCGGCTTCTCCAGCGTCACGCTGGCCAAGGCGCGGGAGAAGGCGACAGCAGCGCGGGCGCTCGTGGCCGATGGCGTCAATCCGCTGGAGGTCAAGCACGCCAACGCGGCGGTGCCGACGTTTGGCGAGTTGGCCGACGCGGTAGTGAAGGACCTGGGCCCGCAGTGGAAGAATGAAAAGCATAAGGCGCAGTGGGCGGCGACCCTGACCACCGATGCGGCGAAGCTGCGGCCGCTTCGGGTGGATAGGATCGAGACGGCCGACATTCTCGAAACGCTGAAGCCAATCTGGAGCCAGAAGCCGGAGACCGCCTCCCGGCTTCGCGGCCGGATCGAGCGCGTGCTGGAGGCGGCGAAGGCCAAGGGCTTCCGCACGGGAGAGAACCCGGCGCGCTGGAAAGGTCATCTGGACCACGTCTTGCCGAAGCGCCGGAAGATGACGCGTGGCCATCATGCGGCGCTTCCCTTCGCCGACGTTCCCGCGTTCGTTGGGGAGCTTCGCGGCCGGACCGGAATGGCCGCGCTGGCGCTGGAGTTCGTCATCCTGACGGCCGCACGCTCCGGCGAGGTCCGGGGCGCGACGTGGAGCGAGATTGACCTGAAGGCGAAGCTCTGGACGGTCCCGGCAGAGAGGATGAAAGCCGGGCGCGTTCACCGTGTGCCCCTATGTGAGCGGGCGGTGGTCATTCTGGAGGAGCTGAAAACCCTCTCCGACGGCAGCGGCGGTTCACTCGTGTTTCCGACGCCCAAGCCGGACGTTGGATTGTCGGATGCGGCCTTCAGCGCCTTGCTGAAGCGGATGGGCAAGAAGCCCGGTACTTTGACGCCACATGGCTTCCGGTCCAGCTTCCGGGATTGGGCGGGCGAGGTTTCCACCTTCCCCCGCGACGTGGCGGAGTTGGCCTTGGCGCACGCGGTCGGCGACATGACGGAACAGGCTTACCGGCGAGGCGATGCGCTGGAGAAGCGTCGAAAGCTCATGGATGCATGGGCCAGGTTCTGTGAACCCAGCCGGAGCGCCCGTGTGGTTCAGTTGGCGCGACAATGAGCCCGACTCCCGAGCCGCCGACACCGGAGCCTCGCGACGCCCTGCTGAACGCTGAGAAGGCTGCCTTTGACGCAGCGTTTTCAGAGCGGCGGTGGCAGGACGCGACCAGAGAGCGAATGGCGGGACTCTATTTCAGAGCCGTCGCTGCGCTTGGGGCAGCGGGCTACGATATCCGCGCCAGCAATGCTCGCACCGACGAGACCCTCTCGCCTGCCCTCAACTACGAAACGCTCGAATTGATCGCCAAGGTTTGCAGGCAGGCCGTCTCGAAGATGGGCGACGATACTCCCGCCCTTGTCGAAGTCGCAGCCGAGAGCTTCATGGCACTGGAGGCGGTCCAAGCCATTCTGGAGGGTTGGGACAGCGAGTCGGAAGATGAGGGGGTCAGAACGGCGAAGCTCATCCTCCTCGGTAGTCAGATGGGCATGTTCAGCAGCATCCTCGCGCAATGGGAGACGGGGCAGATCGACGCCGCTGCCGCGAACGCTTGGAAACTATATCGGCAGGGCGAGGCTCAGCGCGGGCGTGTCGCGTCTTGGGAACAATCCTTTCTCCCGCACGCGGTCGCCGACTGTGAGGGCAGGACGCACGTCACCCTCGCTTCATTGGTGCGGTTGGCGAAGGAATGGGCCGGTGCGGAGCGGGCGGCAGGAAGGAACCCCGGCTTGCCTGGAACCGACGACGGCATTGAGCGGGGTATCAAGCGAATGGAACGCCGGGCGGTGCTGACCATACCGGGACGCTCGAAGGTTGACGGGGGCGGGTCCGCTTAGGGTCGTGGAGCTAGAGTCCGCTCCCGACCCATTGCCGACATTGCATCGCGGTTGCGTGCGGAGAATTTTCCATGCAATCTTCAGTTATGGAGAGATCACCCGCGATGTTTGGCCGCCCGCTGACGATGCGTCAGAAGCGCCAGCTTTTGAAGGACCGTTATCACCTGATGGTCGGACCCATGCTTCTGGTGTTGGGCGTCAGCTTGGCAACTTCCGAGCCATCATCGATGGTTTTGGCATGGGTGGCGGGCACCTTCATCTTTGGGTTGACCGTAAACCGCATCGTGCCCTGAGCGTGACGCTCTGGGCGTTATACCAGTCCGCTTTCCACCCTTAGGCGACCGTCTGCTCCCGACCCATTGCAGACATTGATGAATGGATTACGGTCGACAAATGGGCAGAGCAACACGACTTCAATGGGTGGCGGCGATAGCTGCTGTCGGCGCCGTCTGGTTGGCAGCAGGGGCTGTAGGGATTTGGATTGGCATTGACATAGGCCGCGCCACATTTGGCTAAGCGTGCCCAGACGTGTCGCCGGATCCTGTGGACATGAACTAACGTCCGTTAGCGCTCCGTAGCCAACGTCACCTACCGACCCAAAGCAGACATTGCTGTGTCGGCTCCCGGCGTGTTGTTTTTGCCGGCCTCATGGCATCGCCAGCGTGACGCTGCCACTTCAAGCATACGACTCGGCGGCGCTGTAAGAGTGGCGAGAATGCCCTTCAGCGATACGCCGCAGCATCCTGCTGGTGACTCGTAGGCTCGGGCATTTTCGACAGCGCTTGGAGGAGTCCTGAGACGCTCAGGGGCTTGGGCAGGTGCAGATCCGCACCCGCGTTGAGGCTCGCCTCAATGTGTTGTGGCAGATTATTTGCGGTGAGCATGATGATCGACGTACGGAGCATGCCGTGTTGACGCTCGATATCTCGGATCGCGATTGTCGCGGCCACGCCGTCCATGACCGGCATCATCATGTCCATCAAGATGACATCAAACTTCTCGTTGACGAACGCCTCGACGGCTTGTTTTCCGTCATCAACGGTAGCGACCTCAATCCCAATCGCTTGCAGGAGGAGTTGGGCAACGCGACGGTTCGTGGCGTTGTCATCAACTACCAGCACGCGGCCCATACCCTCAGGGGTCACGGGCGGCGGAGCGTCATCTGCGGGCGTCTGGGCCGCTTGCGGAAGCCGCAGCGTCACCCAGAATGTCGCCCCGTGCCCGGGCTCGGAATAACAATCTATCGCGCCACCCATCCTGGTCACCAGGTCACGCGATATCGCCAGCCCCAGACCCGTCCCGCCAAATCGGCGTGTTATTGACACGTCGGCCTGTTGGAACCGACCGAAGATCACCCCGCGTTGTTCGTCATTGAAGCCAATCCCGGTATCGCTGACTTCAAACCGGTAGTCGTCCTCACTGCGGCGGACAGAGATTGAGATTGAGCCTCGCTCAGTGAACTTGATCGCGTTCGAAACGAGGTTGTTGAGCACCTGCGTAATCCGCAGCGGATCGCCGATCACCGGAGAAGTGGCGTCAGAATCTAAATCAACGGAGAGGGTGAGGCCCTTCTCGTGTGCGGCCAACTCGCAGATGTTCCTGACACTCTCGACGACGTCGGGAAGGGACATGTTCACTTCGGTCAGCACCAAGTTGCCCGACTCGATCCGCGCGAGGTCGAGGACATCCCCAACGAGTTGCGCTAGTTGATCCGACGATTTCCTGATGATGGATGTCAGTTCCCTCTGATGATCTGACAGCGATGTTTGCCGCAGCAAATCGACCACACCGATGACCCCATTCAGTGGCGTTCGAAACTCGTGGCTCATATTGGCGAGGAATGAAGTTTTGGCTTCGTTTGCCGCCTGTGCTTCGGTCGTAGCGACCTCCAACGCGTTAGCGTGTGCCTTGCGTTCAGATATGTCGCGGATGTTGGCGTGAATGTGCGGTACTCCGCGTTCGTGAACGACTGCCATCCACAACTCTATTTCAACAGGAGTTCCGTCTTTTCGACAGGCGGTCAGGTCCATCCGGCGCCCTGTTCGGGCAACGCCGCTTTGGCGCCACCGAGCGAAGCCTTCGTTGTGAGCCGCCTTGAAATCGTCGGGAACGATAATGTTGATATTCGCGCCGACCGCGTCAGCGGAGGAGAAGCCGAACAATCGTTCGGCACCGTCTGACCAATAGGTGATGAAACCGGCTTGATCGATGTCGATCAGGGCGTCAGCAGACGCTATCAGGGCGGACTCAATTGACTGAGTGCGATGGCGGGCGGCGAGGTCTTCCGCAACGATCTTTGCCAGACTGGATAACTGGCCTGACAGAACAGAGTCGAAGGGCCTCGGTTCAGCGTCAAAGACGCACAGGGCCCCTACAGCATAGCCATTCACAAGTATCGGTGCGCCCGCATAAAACCGCAGGTGGGGCGAGCTACGGACCCTCGGGATGCGGGCGAACCGAAAGTCCTTACTGGCATCCTCGACCCACAGAAATTCAACGGGTTCGGCAATTACGTGTGTGCAGAACGATGACCATCTGCAGGTGTCCTCTCCCTCGAAGTTCGCCCCGCCCGAAAACCAAGCGCGTTCACTATCGACGAGTGCGATCAAGGCCGATTGGGTCTGGGCAAGACTGCGCGCGTGCGCACAGATTTCGTCATGCAGCGGGGAGCGTATCTGGTCCAATAGGCCGAACGAACGGACCATGTCGACCCTGTGCGCTTCGCGGTCAGTCGGCGGAAGCGTGATCATTTCGGTCGCCCCTAAACTGCTAACGCGAAGACGACTCCAAGAATTCAGGGTCGCTAGTTTTCAACACCCGTATAGGTCAGACGCTCGGCAGCACGGTTTCTCCAGTCTGAGAAAACAGATCGGATAGACCGATCAGTCGCACACCGAGATTAATCTTTTACTCATCTGCGGGTTAGCAATTCCCGCAACTTGGAATGGTCAGGCTTAAGGTAACGCTTGGGCGTTTACCGACCCGAACCAGCACGCCGCGGGCGTGCTCGTCGACAGGCGAGAGAGCGGGTTCCTGGCAAAAGCACTCACAGTCCGGCCCAAGGCAATCGCCCTTGGGCGGACGTCCGCTTTCCCCCCATAGCGGACCCTGAGAGAGTCCGCTCACGGAAGCGCTGACCGACAGGTCAGACTCTATAGGGCGGGCTTTGTCCTCTCGCGCACCGGCGCATATGCTCGACTCAATGCTGCGAGGGCCGGTCGAGATGAAGCGCATAGTCGAGCATGGCCTCCTGTGGCTCATGGTCATCGGTCTCCTACCCGTGGGGCTGCTCATGCTGCTTGGCACGTTGGTCAACGCTGCAATCGCGGGAGCGGTAATCGCGGCATTCGCGCTGCTCGTGTTCCTGTTCACCTATTTGAATCGCAACAGTCCGGCTGCTCAGATGAGGCGGCCACCCGCAAAGAGCGCCCCCTCTGACGCCAAGGACGGGGGGTGACTGAAGCCTTCCGTCGGGGTCGCAAGCCTCGCGTCGGCTCCCGACCGGTCCCTGCATCGTCCAGTTGTGTCCCAGCACCTGAACAGGACGATTTCCGTCCGGTGGTGCCGGACCCGACCGATGACCGTTGAACCGATCAAGCCCCTCGCCTTCACCATTCATGACGCGGTGGCCTATTCCGGCCTATCTCGCTCGCGCCTCTACACTCTCATTCAGTCAAACGAGCTTCCGTCGCTCCAGGTCGGCGGCCGCCGGATGATCCTGCGGGATGACTTGGATTCGTTCTTTGCCCGGCTCGCTCAAGCGGCATGAGGCGAAAACAGAATAGGACGCCGCTGAGGGCTGATTGGACAGCGGGAGGGATGCGGGCCCGCCTTCTACGCCCTTGCGCCTCCAGCGCCGCCCCAGAGGCCCGGCGGACGGCAGTTGCTGCGGCGAGGTTTCCCGCAGTCCGCGCCCTGCCGCCGCTTGTCGGGGGCCGCTCGTGTCACGGTGTCCCGGATCGTCTGCCGTTGAAACTGGCGAGAAATGCCCATTGGCAAGCAGCATCGCCAGCGTCCCAAGCATCTGAAATAGATGCAAATAGATCGGGAGCGGTGGTGAGGCTGGAGCGGTCGCGCCTTCCTTATAAGGTTGTCGCGCATGATCGGGGCTTCTCACCCCTGCCCGGCCGTGGCGGAGCGAGGAACCGGGCTGACCGGGTGACCACCGGGTTGAATGAGCGAGACACCGGCAAGGTCTTGGCCGCCACCGCGAAGGCCCTAGAGATCGGTCTGCCCTTCAACCGCTTCACGACCGTCCATTGGGATGCGGCGAGCGTGGCGGATGGTCTGAAAGCGACGCGGCGACTGCTGAAACTCATTGGCGATTGGATGCGGTCGCGAGGGCGGCTGGCGGCGTTCGTTTGGGTTCGGGAAGATGGCCAGGGCAAGGGGGCCCACCTCCATGTTCTGCTTCACCTGCCCCCGGACCTAGTCGAGGCATTCAACGGCTGTCAGCGCGGATGGCTGAAGGCGTGCGGCGCGCGATGGCGCAAGGGCGTCCTGAAAACCAGATCCATTGGCCGGACCTATCGGCAGGCTCTAGGGGGTGGTCCGGACTACCTCGCTAACCTTGCTGAGACGGTCGATTATGTCCTGAAGGGAGCGGACCACGGGACGCGCGAGCGGTTCGGGATAAGGCGCGGCGAGGATGGAGGGTCGGTAGTGGGTAAGCGCTGCGGCGTCTCCCAGAACCTAGGCCCGGCAGCGTGCGGAGCGGGTCTGATAATACAGGCCAATACAGAGGAGTTCGGAAAATCTGGAGGGGTTCATGGGCGGCTATAGCTCCGGCCGATACAGGACCCGCAATCGGGGCAGCGTGGAAGCGGCCTGCCGGATCGATATTCGGTATCTGCGAAGGGTAGGTGCGCTGCGCGAAGGCGGCTCGACCACCGGCACGCTGCGCTGGAGCCTTCACGGGCGGGAGACGGGCAGCGTCGGCTATGTCGTCACCCTGAAGCCCGATGACCGGCACTTGGCCGTCACCTTCAGCCACAAGGGAGAGAATCACCGCCACGTCATCCGGCTGGAGGCGGTACCGATGCGGTTCGGGGGCTTTCGCTACTATGCCTTCTGCCCGCGCTGGGGGCGGCGGTGCGAGGTCCTGCCGATCATCGGCGGCGTCATCGCCTGCCGTCAGTTTCACCGGCTGGCCTATGCCTCGCAGTCAATGGACCGGCTGGGGCGGCTCAGGGAAAACGTAGAGCGCTGCGAAAAGCAGTTTCGCCAGCGGCCCCGGCGGGGGGCGAACCGGCGACGGCTTTTGGCAGCCTGGCACAGTGCGGAGCAAGCGTTTGAGGGGCTGTTCGCGACGGAGGGACTGCGCCGGTTTGGTCGCTATTTCTAACGTCGGCCTTCGCGCCCGGCTCCTACAGCGCCATTGCAATGACGGCCAAGCGCTGACCGCTTCCAGTATCTGACAAGGACACAGCGGCACTACAGGTAGCTTTTTCTGGACAGTCACGCCCCCCAACCACAAGGTGCGCGGATGGTCCTGCACAACATTCAGGCATTGCGAGGCGCGGCGGCTCTCGCGGTTATTTTCTACCATATTGGCCCGCTCAGCGGCGAGTTTCAGTTCCCGATTGGTCGGGCCGGTGTGGACGTGTTCTTTGTCGTGTCAGGCTTCATCATGGCCCACATTTGGGGCCGTTCCGACCGGTTCCTGCTGGACAGGGCAATCCGCGTCCTGCCGCTGTACTGGATTATCACGGCGGCTGCCTTCGTCGGCTTTGCGGCGTTCCCAGCCCTTCAACCGGAGACCCCGCCGAACCTGCTTCAATCGTTTCTACTCCTTCCCGGCGAGACCTCGGGGTGGGCGCTGATCGTAGCTTGGACGCTGGTTTGGGAGATGATCTTCTACGGCCTGTTGACGGTCTTTCGTCATCACCGGCCCTTCCTGACTACAGGGATCGTTCTTGTGGCCATGACGCTCACCGGGATTGTGTTCCGCCCGGTCGAGCCCGTTGCGGCGATGCTAACCGCGACGGTGGCTCTGTCCTTCATCGGCGGCATCCTGATTGCTCGCTGCAAGGCCCATCCACACGCTAGGATCGCGCTGGCGTTAGGCATCGTCTGGTTCGCGGCCTATGCCGCCCTCGGCCTCCCTCTAGAGGCGCACGACTTCTGGCGGGGCGTATGGTTCGCGCCCCCGGCCATGCTGCTTGTGTACGGGGCGGTGGGCGTCGCGGGTCGGATCAGGCCTCTGGAGCATTTGGGCGATGCCTCCTATTCGCTTTATTTAACGCACGTTCCCGTCATGGCGGTGCTTGCCAAAACGAGCGAGATGGCGACCGGACAACGACCGCCCGCGCTGCTGCTGCTCATAGCGACGATAGCAGCGGCGTGGCTGACCTATGTCTGGATTGAGCGGCTGCTGATGGCCTATTTCAAGAAGCTCAGGTCTGAATCGCGCCCGGTCCTCACGATTTCCTAGCTAGTCGGCCTGCGGGTCCCAACTAAACCCACCCGTTGGGGCGCAAGTTAGGGCAGACTCCACGCCGCGTATAAATAGTTTGGAAAACCAATATCTTGGCAGGGTGACTGGCGGAGACGCAGGGATTCGAACCCTGGGTACCCCTTACAGGGTACGACGATTTAGCAAACCGTTGCCTTCAGCCACTCGGCCACGTCTCCGGCAGGCGGCGTGATTAGCCGAGCAAACGGACCGGCGCAACGGTCAACACGCAGCGCGTTCGCGAATGGCCCAGCGTTAACGGGACAGTGAGGGCGGGCGTGCATGGTGGGCGGGAACTCCCCTGCCGCGAGCCCCATGACCGAAGCCGTCCGCCGCCACTCGTTCGACGCCGCCCTGTCGGGAGCCGGCGTCATGGACGCCTCGGGCCTTCAGGCCCTGGCCGCCGCGGCCGTGTCCGCGCCGCCGGCGGCCACGTCTGAACTCCAGTC
>NZ_BSOY01000034.1 GCF_030160755.1 Brevundimonas denitrificans
CCAGCTGCGCCGCCCGATCGAGAAGCGCCAGGGCGCGGCCCCAGTCCTGCGGCGCGCCCAGTCCGATCGCCGTCAGCACCGCCAGTCGGTGCGCGGCCGCGCCGTCCCCGGCGTCGGCGGCTCGGGCCAGGGCGGCGGGATCGACAGGGAGGGGATCAGGGTTCACCATTTCCCTCTAGGCCAGGCTTACGGGAATTTCATCCACCTCCCCGCATCCGGCGCGCGGCGCCGGCGCCTCTGACGGGAACGACACACCGGAGTTTCCATGTCCCGCTCGACCCTCGCCGCCTGCGCCGCAGCCCTCATGACCGCCTGTCTCCCCGCCGCCGTCCAGGCCCAGGGCGCGCCGCCGCCGACCGTCCTCGTCCGGGCCGGGAACCTGTTCGATTCCGAGGCCGGCCGCATGGTCGGACCGCGCGACATCCTGATCCGCGGCCAGCGGGTCGTCGAGGTGGGGCAGGGACTGGCGGCGCCCGATGGCGCGACGGTGGTCGACCTGGGGCGCTGCGCCGTCATCCCGGGCCTGATCGACGCCCACACCCACCTCATGCTGGAACAGGGCCAGGGCGAGGGTCTGTCGGAGGTGGCCGCCCGCGACCGGGGCGTCGATGGCGACGTCTACCGCACCCTGGTCGGGGCCCAGCGCGCCCGGCAGTATCTGGAGGCCGGTTTCACCGCGGTCCGGGACCTCGGCAATTCGGGCCGTTTCCTCGATCTGATGCTGGAGCGCGGCGTGAACGAGGGTCGCGTTTCCGGCCCGCGCATCTACGGCTCCGGCCCGGGCCTGGCGCCGGAAGGCGGCCAGCTTGAGCCCTTGACCGGCGATCCGCATCAGCTGGTCGCCGGCGAGTACCGGATCGTCAACGGCGTCGACGACGCCCGCGCGGCCGTCCGCGAGGCCGTCGCCCGCGGGGCCGACGTCATCAAGGTCTACCCCGAGGCGACGCCCCAGCGCACCCGGCTGTCGGTCGCCGAGCTCGAGGCCATCGTGTCCGAGGCGAAGCGCCACGGCGTTCCCGTCGCCGCCCACGCCACCTCCGACGCGGCCATCCGCGAGGCGGTCGAGGCCGGCGTCGCCTCGATCGAGCACGGTTATGAAATCTCCGACGAGAGCCTGCGGCTGATGGCGGCCAGGGGCGTCTGGCTGACGCCCACCGACCCCTCGCTGGAGATGGCGCTGGAGTTCACGGCGTCCTGGCCGCAGCAGCCGCCGCGCGAGGAGATCGACCGCCACCTGCAGGCCGGTCGTGACCGGCTCATGCGGGCGCATCGCCTCGGCGTGCGGATCGCGCTCGGCTCGGACCTCTACTTCCCCTATGCGGCCGGCCGCGGGGCCGGGTCGCGCGCGACACTGGACGGCTATGTCGAGGCCGGCCTGACGCCGACCCAGGCCCTTCAGGCCGCCACCTGGGAGGCGGGCCGTCTGCTGGGCGACGACGCCCTCGGCGTGCTGAGGCCCCGGTCGTGGGCCGATCTGGTCGCGGTCGAGGGCGACCCCACCCAGGGCCTTGCGCCCCTGCGGGCTCCCCGTCTGGTCATGAAGGGCGGAAGGATCGAGGTCGCCGACTCGCTGCGCGCCTGCGGCGGCTGAGCCCTGTTCAGCCTTCCAGCGCCGGCACGGGCTGGGTTGCACCCATCGGACGCGGCCTTGACCGGCCCTTCAACCAGACCCGGATGCGGTCCTGGATCGGGGTGTCGATCAGTACATGGAACAGGAAGGCGAAGACGAAGGCCGCCATCACACCCATCCCCCACAGCGCCCACTGGGCGGCGACGGGCAGGGCGAACTTCGCGATCATGACATTGGCCACGCCGAACCAGGCGATCCGCACCACCTCATTGGTGATGAACATCGAGAAGGAAACCTGCGCCGCCTTCTCCACCCATTTCGAGGGCCGCGGCGTCGGCACGGCGCCGGCCGCCAGGATGATGGTCGAGATGCAGACCAGCGAGATCAGGGCGTGTTTGTCGAAATACTGCACGAAGGCCAGCATCAGCGCCGCGCCGATCCCGGCCCAGCCGGCCAGCTTCGGCGCGATCCAGACCTTCTGGGCGAACCAGGCCAGGGCCATGCCAAGGAAGAACAGGGGCAGGGCGCGGATGAAGCCGTAGCCCATCGGCATCTGATAGACGGGATAGCCGAACAGGCTCCAGGTCAGCTGGTTGGCGACCAGATACAGGCCGACGCCCAGCGCCAGCACGGTCCACGGTCCCAGCCGGGCCAGACCTTTCAGGATCCACGGGAAGGCGAGGTAGCAGCCGATCAGGGCCGAGATCGACCAGCTGGGCGCATTCCAGCCGTAGCCGCCCGGAATCCCGAACGCCTGCACCAGACCCAGCTGGGCCGGCAGTTGGTCCCAGGCGAACCACTCCGGCGCCCGCGGCCCGACGCCGATCGCCGTCCCTCCGACGACGAGGGCGACGAGGCTCAGTCCCATGATGATGTGCGCCGGCCAGACCCGCAGGAAGCGTTTGGCGAAGAAGTCGCCCGCCGACATCCGCCCTCCGGCGAGCGAGCCGCCATAGACCCGCATCAGCACATAGCCGCTGTCGATCAGGAAGAAGTTGGTGAGCAGGAAGCCGCCCCGCTCGAACACCGGATGCAGGTCCTCGGCCAGGACCAGCGGTCCCGCGCCCTGGAAGTGATGCAGGATGATCAGGGCCGCCACAATGAAACGCAGGGCGTCCAGCCACCCGCCGCGCACGATGGGCGGTGTCTCATTTCGGGTCGAAATCGCGGTCCAGGCCATGGGAAACACCTCTTCTGAGGCGAATTCCGCAAGGACCGGGCCGTCAGCGCGGCGTCTTCAGATCCGGTCGCAGACGTAGATGGTGCAGGTCGATGCGCCGCCGGTCAGGGGATTGTCGAAGGCGACGACCTCGGCGCGGACATTGGCGAAGACGGCCTCGAGCAGGGCGATGAAGTCTGCGTCCGGCCCCTCGTCTGACCACATGGCGAAGACTCCGCCCTCGGTGATCCCGTCCCTCAGGCGTTGCAGGCCGTCGACCGCATAGAAGCGTGCGTGTTCGGGGTGAAGCAGGGCGCGCGGTGAATGATCGATGTCGAGCAGGACGACGTCGTAGCGCTCCGTCGGGCCCCGCGGCGTATCGAACCAGCCGAAGAAGTCGCCCGGTTTGAGATGGCACCGCGGCTCCTGCCCCAGGCTTTCGCCGAGCGGCACCAGCCCGGCCTCGTGCCATTCGATCACCGGGGCGAGGGCGTCGACCACATCCACGGACGTGACGCGGTCATCGGCCAGGGCGGCGCGGGCCGTGTAGCCCAGCCCCAGACCGCCCACGAGGACCCGCAGCGACGCGCCTTTCGCCGCCGCCAGACCCCGGACGGCCAGTTCGGTCTCCCCGACCGTGAACAGGCTGGACATCAGATGTTCTTCGCCGAGGATGACCTCGACCACATCGGCGTCGATCGCTGCCACCCAGCGTCGCCGAAGGATCAGCGGCCCCATGGCGGTCGCGCGATAGTCCAGTTCCTCGATCAGCCGGCCCATGTGGCGCGCTCTCCCCGTCCGGCGATCCCGTCCGAGCCTCAAGGGTAGCGCATTCCCCACAGGAATCGCGCCTCAGCAAAAACCGCTTGCGTTCCTGAGGTGTTATAGTCATGTATAACACCAGTTCGGTACCGCATTGGGCCGAACCACTGCGAGGGGGCGTCCGGAAGGGACGATGGATTCAGAGTGGAACGACGGTCAGCCGATCTATCGCCAGATACGCGATCGCGTGGTCGCCATGATTCTGGACGGACTCCTCAGCGAGGGCGATCCGCTGCCCTCCGTCCGCACGGTCGCGACCGAGAGCCGGGTCAATCCGCTGACGGTGCTCAAGGCGTACCAGCAGCTGGTCGACGAGCAGCTGGTCGAGAAGCGGCGCGGGCTCGGCATGTTCATCAACGCCGGCGCGCGGGAACTGCTGCTGCGGGCCGAACGCCAGCGGTTCCTGGCCGAACAGTGGCCCGAAATTCACGCGACCATCCAGCGGCTGGGCCTGACGCAGGACCTGCTGGGCGGCGTGCCGCCCAAGCCGGCGGAGGACTGAGCCGATGAGCTGCATCCGCGCCCGCGGCCTGCGCAAGGCCTTCGGCTCAACCATCGCCCTCGACGGTGTCGACCTGACCGTGGAGGCGGGCCGCATCGTCGGCCTGATCGGCCCCAATGGGGCGGGCAAGAGCACCACGCTTCACGCCATCGTCGGCCTCACCGCCTGCGAGGGAGAGCTGGAGGTTCTGGGCCGCGATCCATGGGCCCAACGCGGCTCGTTGATGCACGACGTCTGCTTCATCGCCGACGTCGCCGTCATGCCGCGCTGGATGCGGGTCGGGCAGGCGCTGGACTTCATGGCCGGCGTTCATCCGCGCTTCGATCGCGCCCGGGCCGAGAGCTTCCTCGCCCGCACCACGATCCGCCACGCCAGCCGGATCCGCGATCTCTCCAAGGGCATGGTCACCCAACTGCACCTCGCCCTGATCATGGCGGTGGATGTGAAGCTGCTGGTGCTGGACGAGCCGACGCTGGGTCTCGACATCCTGTATCGCAAGCAGTTTTACGACACCCTGCTGAACGACTATTTCGACGGCGACCGCACCATCCTCGTCTCGACCCACGACGTCGCCGAGGTCGAGCATATCCTGACCGATGTAGTCTTCCTCGACCGCGGCCGTATCGTGCTCGACGCCTCCATGGAGGAAGTTCAGGACCGCTACCTGGAAGTGGTCGTCGGACCCGACCGGCTCGCCGCCGCGCGCGCCCTGCGGCCCCTCCATGAACGCACGCTGCTGGGCCGCAGCATCCTGCTGTTCGACGGGGTCGCCCGCGAACCGCTCGCCGCCCTCGGCGAGGTGCGCTCGCCCGGTCTGGCCGATGTCTTCGTCGCCCTGATGGGCGGGACGCAGACGGCGCGGGAGGCGGCATGACCCGCGATCCCGAACCCCTGTCCGACGCCCCGGCGGTCGCCGTCCCGACCTGGCCCGCCCCTCTGCGGACCTTCTATTGGCTCATCCGACGCGAGCTCTGGGAGCATCGCGTCCTCTATATCGCCCCCGCCGCGGTCGCCGCCCTGGGCGTGATCGGCACGTTCATCGGCTCGCTTCACCTGTCGAACGCCGAGCGCGCCGCCCGGCTCGCCGATCCCGCCTCGACCTACGACTATATGGAGCCCTTCGGCTTCGTGGCCGGGACCGTGTTCCTCGGCGGGGTGGTCGTCTCCATCCTCTACTGCCTCGCCGCCCTGCACGGCGAGCGGCGCGACCGCAGCATCCTGTTCTGGAAATCCCTGCCGGTCTCGGACCTGATGACGGTCCTGTCCAAGGCGGCGGTTCCGACTCTCCTGATGCCGGTGATCGTCTTCACCCTCGTCGTCGTGGCGCATCTGGCCGTCGCCGCCCTGACGTCCCTCGTCTGGTTGGCGAACGGTTTCGACCCCAGGCTGCTGTGGGCGGAGCTCGACCTTCCGTTCCTGTGGACCGTCCTGGCCTACGGCCTGACGTTCATGACGCTGTGGCATGCGCCGGTCTTCGCCTGGATGCTGCTGGTCTCGGCCTGGGCGCGCCGTGTGCCCTTCGTCTGGGCCCTGGCCCCGCTGGCGGCGATCGCCATCGTCGGGCGTCTGGCCTTCGGCGCCGGGCCGACCTTCAGCCATCTCGCGGGCCGCCTCACCGGCGGCTTCACCGGCCCCTTCACCGTGGGCAGCCGGGGGGAGGCGCCAGTGACCAGTCTGGCCGACCTCGATCCCGCGCGCCTGTTCGGCCAGCCGGGCGTGTGGATCGGCCTCTTGGTCGCCGCCCTGTTCCTGTTCGCCGCCATCCGCCTGCGCCGCTCGCGCAGCCCGATCTGATCAGGGGGACATCCGATCATGGAAGCCGCCGCCGCCGACAACATCCTGCGCTTCGGGCCCGAAGCCCCGGCCATCCTGCACGCCTTCGCCGCGATCCTGCTGTTCCTGCACATCGCCGGCGCCTCCGTCGCCATGATCGCGGCCGCCGTGGCGGTGATCGCGCGCAAGGGTGACCCCGTGCACCGGGCCGCCGGCAACGTCTTCTTCGTCTCCATGCTGGTCATGGCCGGGGTCGCCGGAGGCGTCTCGCCCTTCCTGCCCGAGATCGTGCCGACCAATATCGTGGCCAGCCTCATGGCCCTGTATCTGGTAACCACCGGCTGGATGACGGTGAAGCGTCCCGAAGGCGCCCTCGGCGGGTTCGAGACCGGCGCCCTGTTGTTCGCCCTGGCCATGGCCGCGGCCGGGGCGGTGTTCGGCCGGCTCACGGGCGATCCGACCCTCTACGCCTTCGCCGTGATCGCGACCTTGGCGGCGCTGGCGGACTTCACCATGCTGCGTCGGCGCGGCCTGAAGGGCGTGCCGCGGATCGCGCGTCATCTGTGGCGGATGTGCGCCGCCTTCTTCATCGCCACCGGCTCCTTCTTCTTCGGACAGGCGGACGAGATACCGGCCGCCCTGCGCGGTCCGTTGACCACAGTGCTCGGCCTGGCGCCGCTCGGCGTCATGCTCTTCTGGCTTGTCTGGGTCCGGATCAGCCGGGCCTTCAAGACCGCTCCGGCCGTCCCCCTCGGGGCGTCGGCGGACGGGTAGTCCAACACCAACAACAACAAACATCGGTGGGAGAAACGAAGATGCGTAATGTCATCATGGGAATAACTGTGGCCGCGGCCCTGGTGTTCGCACAGCCGGCGGCGGCGGACACGGTGTCGGACTGGTGGGAGTTCGCCAACAAACTGGCGCCGCCGGGCGGGTCGGGGACGCCGGACCAGATGCGGTCCACGTCGCGCGTCTCGCTCGCCATGTTCGAGGCGCTGAACGCGATCGACCGGCGGTATGAAAGCTATCTCAACCTGCCGGCGGGCGATCCCACCGCGTCGCAGGACGCGGCCGCCGTCACCGCCGCCTACCTCGTCCTCGTCCAGCACTATCCGGCCCAGAAAGCCGCGCTGGACGACAGCTACGCCATCGCCATGCAGGCTGTTCCGGATGCGGCGAAACGCGAAGCCGGCCGTCTGATCGGCGAACAGGCGGCGGCCGCCGCCATGGCCGCCGGCGGGATCGACCCCGCCATCGTCCAGACGCCCTATCGGCCGGTCACGCGCCCGGGCCAATGGATCGCCACCTCTCTGCCGCAGATCGAGCCCTTCATGTCGGCCTTCAAGCCGTGGGTCATCCCCAGCGCCGAGGCCCTGCGTCCGCCGCCGCCGCCCGCCCTGAACAGCGAACGTTGGGCGCGCGACTACGACGAGGTGCGCCGGCTGGGCGGCCGGACGAGCACCGAACGGACGCCGACCCAGACCCTTGCGGCCCGCTATCGTCAGGCGTTCGACCTGACTCCGTCGATGCGCCTCGCGGCCGACGCTCCGGGCCGCACGCCGGTGCAGAACGCCCGCATGTTCGCGGTCTATCAGATGGCCTTCGACGACGCCGTCATGGCCATGAGCGCGGCCAAGGCCCACTACGATTTCTGGCGGCCGATCACCGCCATCCGCAACGGCGCCGACGACGGCAATGACGCGACGGCGCCCGACGTCGGCTGGGTCCCGCTGCTGGGCACGCCCAATTTCGCCGAATATCCCTGCGGCCACTGCACCGTCGCCGGGGCGCTCGGCGAGGTGATGGAGAACGAGGTCGGTCCGCGACCGGCGACCGGCGTCCGGGTCGCATCGCAGGCCATCCCGAACTCGGCGGTCCAGGTGCTGCCCAGCTGGGACGAATGGGTCCAGGAGGTCTCGGACTCACGCATCTACGGCGGCGTCCACTACCGGTTCTCCAACGAGGCAGGCGAGGAAATCGGACGCCGCGCCGCCCGCATGGTGCTGGACCAGGTGATGCGCCCCTTGCCGCGCCGGTAGTCGCAACCGGGGGCTGGAGAGCGGGTCCTAGCCCCGCACCAGCCTCAGGAATTCTTCCCGGGTCCGGGCGTCGTCACGGATCACCCCCATCAGGTGGCTGGTGATCAGGCTGGTCCCGGGCGCGTTGACCCCGCGCAGGGTCATGCAGCTGTGCTCAGCCTCGATGACGACGCCGACGCCTTGCGGCTGCAGCACCTCCTGGATGGCGCGGGCGATCTCGGCCGTCATCTTCTCCTGGATCTGCAGCCGGCGGGCGTAGCCCCGCACCACCCGCGCCAGTTTGGAGATGCCGACCACCCGGTCGGTGGGCAGATAGGCGACATGCGCCTTGCCGATCACCGGCAGCATGTGGTGCTCGCACACGCTGACGAAGCGGATGTCCTTCAGCACGATCAGCTCGTCATAACCCCCGACCTCCTCGAAGGTGCGCTCCAGATATTCGCGCGGGTCGACGTCATAGCCGGCGAACATCTCGCGATAGCTGCGCGCCACCCGGTCGGGGGTGTCGACCAGCCCCTCGCGGTCGGGATCGTCCCCGGTCCAGCGGATCAGGGTCCGCACCGCCGACCGGACCTCGTCCTCGTCCGGCAGGTCCAGCTCGGGTCGCCGCCCGCCAGGTTTCGGCAGTGGGGTCCCGGCGGCTCGCGCCAGCGCCTCGCGCTCCTTCCAGGAGCCGTCGCAGTCGTCGTCGGGGAGGGTGCGGGGATCGGTCATCACAGGTCCTGGAGGCGAAAGGCGACGGGTCCCCTAGCTGGGGCGCCCGGGTCGGGCGGGCAAGGGCGACGCGCCATCCTAACCCCTCGTTAACCACGCTCCCGGCATTTTCTGCCCGGTCGGGCCCCGCCGACCGGGCGGGGGGCCAACCAGTGAGTCGGAGTGCGGAATGAACGGCGCGGAAGTGATGGATGTGGGGCGCGACGCCCTGTGGCTGACGATCCAGCTGTGCGCGCCCGTCCTGCTGGTCGGTCTGGTCGTCGGCGTGGTCATCGGCCTGTTTCAGGCCCTGACCCAGATCCAGGAACAGACCCTGATCTACGCCCCGAAGATCATCGCCATCTTCGTCAGCCTGCTGTTGTTCCTGCCGCTGATGGGAGCGCTTCTGGGCGGTTTCATGCGGACGATCGCGGCGCGCATCGCCGGCATGTGATCGCCATGGGACGCCAATAGGTGGAGCCCTGGGCGACATCGGACCAGGTCTGGCAGGGCGCGCTGATCTTTTCGCGGATCGGCGCCGTGCTGCTGATGCTTCCCGGCGTCGGCGAGAGCTATGTCTCGCCGCGCATCCGCCTGTCGCTGGCCCTGGTCGTCAGTCTCGCCCTGTGGCCGGTGATCGCCGGAGCCCTGCCCGCCCTGCCGGCGACCGTGGGCGGCATGGCGGGCTGGATCATCCGCGAGGTCATCGTCGGTCTGATGATCGGGGCCCTTCTGCGGTCCTTCCTGACCGCCCTCGCCACCGCCGGTGAGATCGTCGCCCTGCAGACCACCCTGGCCTTCGCCCAGACGGCCAATCCGATGCAGGTCCAGCCCGGCTCGACCATCGGCGCCTTCCTGATGCTGCTGGGCACGACCATGATCTTCGCCACCAACACCCATCACCTGTTCATCGCCGGCCTGGTGGGATCCTATGAGCTGATCCGGCCGGTCGGGCCGCTGCTCACCGGCGACTTCGCCTCGCTGGCCATTCGCACCGTGGGCGACGCCTTCATGCTGGGCGTGCAGCTGTCCGCGCCCCTGCTGGTCTTCGCCCTGATCTTCAACCTCGCCTCGGGCCTCGTCGGCCGGGTGATGCCGTCGTTCCAGGTCTTCTTCGCCGCCGCCCCGCTCAGCATCCTGCTGGGCCTGTCGGTCTTCGCCCTCAGCCTCGGCGTGGTCGGAACGGTCTTCATCGACCGCTACCGCGCCCTGGCCAATGTCTTCGTCGGAGGCGCCGGTGGCTGATACGCCGGATCCCGACTCGAAGACAGAAGAGGCCTCCCCGCGAAAACTCGCGGACGCCCGCAAGAAGGGCGATGTCGCCAAGTCGCCGGATGTCGCCGCGGCGCTCTCCCTGGCCGGCGCGGCCGCGGTGGTGCTGATGTCCGGCGGCTGGTTCGCCAACTCCATGGCCGAACAGCTTCTGCCCTTCATCGCCGCCCCGCACACCATGCTGGGCGGTCTCGACGCCGGGGCCGGGGTCGAGATCGGAAGCATGGCGCTCTGGGCCGCGGCGCCCTTCCTCGGCGTGGTCATGCTGGCCACCATCCTCGGCGGCGTCGGCGGCAATGTGGCCCAGTCCGGCCTGCTGTTCACCGCGGAAAAGCTGAAACCCGACTGGTCCAAGGTCGATCCGCTGAAGGGGTTCAAGCGGATCTTCGGTCCCGACGGCCTGGTCCAGTTCATCAAGACCTTCCTCAAGCTGCTGGCGGTCGGCGTGATCTGCTGGCTGGTGCTGAAGCCGCATCTGCGCGAGCTCGAGAACATGGCCGCCATGCCGCCCGCCATGATCCTGCCGGCGGCGCGCGACCTGGCCGTGGCCCTGATGATGTCGACGATCATCTTCCTGGGCTTCACCGCGGGGGCGGACTTCCTCTGGCAGAAATACCGCTTCGCCGAGCGGATGAAGATGACCAAGGAAGAGACCAAGGAAGACTACAAACAGTCCGAAGGCGACCCGCACATCAAGGCCAAGCTGAGACAGATCCGGAACCAGCGCAGCCGCCAGCGGATGATGCAGAACGTGCCCAGGGCCACGGTGATCGTCACCAACCCGACCCACTATTCGGTCGCCCTGCGCTACGAGCCCGGCGAGGGTGACCCCGCGCCGATCTGCGTGGCCAAGGGGGTCGACGCCCTCGCCATGCGGATCCGCGAGGTCGGGCGCGAGCACAATGTCCCGATCGTCGAGAACGTCCCCCTGGCCCGCGCCCTCTACGCCGCGGTCGACATCGACGAGACCATCCCGCGCGAGCATTTCGAGGCGGCCGCCAAGGTCATCGGCTTCGTCATGCAGAAGCGCAAAAAACACTGATCGTCCAAAGGTCTTAACCCCGCATTTACCACGAAGGCGGCAGTTTCTGCCTAGCGGGCGTCTGTAAGGACCCGTGAGTATTCGGGGCGGGACGCGTGGGCGGCTTCACGGCGGCGTTGCAGAGATTCGGGATCGGTCGGCTGACCGTGGTGCTGGGCGTCGCCGCCGGCGTCGCGGCCGTGCTGGTCGCCGTCATGTTGCGCATCGGCCAGGCCCCGGACGCCCTGCTGTATTCCAACCTCGACCTCCAGGAAGCGTCCGAGGTCACCACCGCCCTCGACAGCGCCGGCATCAAATATTCCTCGAAAGGCGACGGCTCGACCATCTTCGTCAGCCGCGACGAGGTCGGCGAGGCGCGCATGCTGGTGGCCGGCAAGGGGCTCGTGACCTCCGGCTCGGTCGGCTACGAGATCTTCGACAACCAGTCGGTCCTCGGCCAGACCGAGTTCCAGCAAAACCTCAACGAAAAGCGCGCCCTCGAGGGCGAACTGGCCCGCACCATCCTGTCGATGCGCGGCATCACCTCCGCCCGCGTCATGATCGCCCTGCCGCGCCGCGAGCTGTTCCAGTCCGACGCCGCCGAACCCACCGCCTCCGTGGTCGTGGGGGTCACCGGCGGTCAGCTGTCGGGCGCCCAGGTCCAGGCCATCCGCAACGTCATCGCCTCCTCGGTGCCCAATCTGAAGCCCGAGAAGGTGACCCTGACCGACACCTCCAACCGCACCCTGGCGGCCGGCTCGGACTCCGAGGGCTTCAGCGCCGCCTCCGCCCAGGATGCGCAGGAGACCACCGAGGCCCGGTTGCAGGCGCGGATCATGGACATCGTCGAGGGCGTCGTCGGCGTGGGCGGCGCGCGGGTCCAGGTCACCGCCGACATCGACCACAGCCGCTCCACCACCCAGGAACAGCGCTACGATCCGGACGGCCAGGTGGTGCGCTCCACCTCGACCAACGGAACGGAGTCCACCGATACCCAGCCGACGTCGGACGGCGGGGCCACGGCGACGAACAACATCCCCGGCGGCGAGGCGCCGGCGACCGGAACCGCCGGATCGCGCGACACCGCCAATACCGAGACCACCAACTACGAGATCTCCAACACCACCACGACCACCGTCAAGGAGGCCGGCGAGATCAAACGTCTGGCCGTTTCGGTCGCGGTGGACGGCCGATGGACGCCCGCAGCCAACGGCGGCGCCCCGACCTACGCCGCGCGCACGCCGGCGGAGATCGAGCAAATCAAGTCGCTGGTCGCCGCGGCGGTCGGCATCGACACGACGCGCGGCGATCGGATCGAGGTGCTGAACACCCGCTTCAACCGCGATCTGGCCGTGGTCGGCGGGGAGGAGGCGGCGTCGTCGCTGTTCAACTTCACCAAGGACGACATCATGCGCGGCGTGGAGCTGCTGGTGTTGCTGATTACCGGCCTGCTCCTGATCTTCTTCGTCCTTCGTCCGCTGCTGAAATCGGCCGGAGGCGGCGCGGGCGCCGGCCAGCTGCAACTCGCCGGCGCGGCCGCGGGCGGCGGCGGCGTGACCTCGCTGCAGACCACCATCATGGGCGGCGCCGGCGGCGTCATGCCCCAGCTGGCCGGTCCGTCGGAGATGGACCAGCGGCTCGACATCGCCCGCATCGAGGGTCAGGTGAAGGCCTCCTCGGTCAAGAAGGTCGCGGACTTCGTCGAGAAGCATCCTGACGAATCCACCTCCATCCTGCGCAGTTGGGTGCACGAGGGCTGATGGCGCGCCTGGCCAACAAGAAGCCGGCGGTCGAGGACGCCAGGAAGCTGACGGGGCCTGAAAAGGCCGCCGTCATCCTGCTGTCGCTGGGCGAGGACCACACCCGGCTCTGGCAGGGGCTGGACGAGGACGAGATCAAGGAAATCTCCCAGGCCATGGCCTCTCTGGGCACCGTCAGCGCCCAGGTCGTCGAGGAACTGCTGGTCGAATTCGTTTCGGGCATGAGCGGCTCGGGCGCGGTCATGGGCAGTTTCGAACAGACCCAGCGCCTGCTGGCCTCCTTCATGCCCAGCGACCGCGTCGAAGGCCTGATGGAGGAGATCCGCGGCCCCGCCGGCCGCACCATGTGGGACAAGCTCGGCAATGTGAACGAGGCCGTCCTCGCCAACTATCTGAAGAACGAATACCCCCAGACCGTCGCCGTGGTCCTGTCCAAGGTGAAGCCGGACCACGCCGCGCGCGTCCTGACCAGCCTGCCCGAGGACTTCGCCCTCGAATGCGTCCAGCGCATGCTGCGCATGGAGCCGGTCCAGCGCGAAATCCTCGACAAGATCGAGCAGACCCTGCGCACCGAATTCATGTCCAACCTGGCGCGCACGTCCAAGCGCGACAGCCACGAGATGATGGCCGACATTTTCAACAGCTTCGACCGTCAGACCGAGGCCCGCTTCATCGGCGCGCTGGAAGAGCGCAACCGCGAGGCGGCCGAGCGCATCCGCGCCCTGATGTTCGTGTTCGAGGATCTGGCCAAGCTGGACCCCGGCGGCATCCAGACCCTGCTGCGCGCGGTCGAGAAGGACTCCCTCGGCCTGGCCCTGAAGGGCTCGTCGGAATCCCTGCGCGAACTGTTCTTCTCCAACATGTCCGAGCGCGCCGCCAAGATCATGCGCGAGGACATGGAGTCCATGGGCCCGGTCCGCCTCAAGGACGTCGATCAGGCCCAGATGGCCATGGTCCAGGTCGCCAAGGATCTCGCCGCCAAGGGCGAGATCATGCTGGTCGGCCAGGGCGGCGACGACGAGTTGATCTACTGACATGACCCATCAGCCCCTCAGCACCCCCTTTTCCTTCGACACCGAGTTCGACGCCGCGGGCGTGGTCGTCAGCGCCGCCGCCTTCCGCCCGATCAAGCGCGCCTACGGCCCGGCCGAGGTCGACGCCCTGGTCGCCCAGGCCCGGCTGGACGCCCGCAACGAGGCCCTGGCCGAGGTCGACAGCATCCAGACCATGGCCCTGTCCGCCATCGGCCAGGCCCTGACCTCCGCCGCCCCCGCCCTGGCCCAGGTCGCGCAGCTGCACCGTCGGCAGGCCGCCGAACTGGCCCTGACCGCCGCCCGCGTAGTGTCCGCCTCCGCCCTCGACCGCCACCCCGAGGCGCCCTTGCAGGCCGCGCTGGAAGCCCTGGGCCAGGAGATCGACGCCTCGCCGCGACTGGTCATCCGCACCGGCGACCTGACGGAGACGACCCATGCGCGGCTCCAGCAGCTGTGCGCCGACGCCGGCTTCTCGGGCATCGTCGCCTTCCGCACTGAACCGGGCATGGCGCCCGCCGCCTTCCAGCTGGAATGGGCCGACGGCCGCGCCGCCTTCGATCCCGCCGAAGCCTTCGCCCGCATGAGCGAGGCCCTGAACTCCGCCCTCGCCGCCGAGGCCGGGCATGCCGAAAACCTCACCCCCGAAACCTCGATGGAAGGGAGGCCGTAATGGCGTCCGACACCATGGCCCTGGAGGAGTTCCCGGACTCCGTCGCGATCACCGTCAGCGATGATCCGTCCGACAAGACCGCGCACGACCTCACCCCGGTCTTCGACGTGCCGGTCAACATCTCGGCCGTGCTGGGCAAGGCCCATATGTCCGTGGCCCAGCTGCTCAAGCTCAACCGCGGCAGCGTGCTGGAGTTGGACCGCAAGGTCGGCGAGGCCATCGACATCTTCGTCAACAACCGTCTGGTCGCCCGCGGGGAGGTCGTCGTCGTCGAGGACCGCCTGGGCGTGACCATGACGGAAATCATCAAGACCGAGGACTCCGGCGCCTGATCGGCGGCCGGACAGTGCGTACAGAATAGAGGAGAAGACCGATGCGGCTTCTGGTGGTTGGCAGGCTCAGCGGACAGCTGGCGACGGCGGTGAAGATGGCCATGGCGCACGGCGCCAAGGTCAGTCACGTCGAGCGCGGCGATCAGGCGACGGAGCAGCTCCGTCGCGGGCAGGGCGCCGACCTGCTGATGGTCGACTACCGCATCGACATCGCCGGTCTGATCGCGGCCAATGAGGCCGAGCGGATCCATGTTCCGGTGGTGGCCTGCGGCGTCGACGCCGACGCCAAGGATGCGGCGGACGCCATCCGCGCCGGGGCCAAGGAGTTCATCCCCCTGCCGCCCGAGGCCGATCTGATCGCCGCGGTCCTGTCCGCCGTCGCCGACGACGACCGTCCGCTGATCTCGGCCGATCCGTCGATGAAGGCGGTCATCATGCTGGCCGACCAGGTCGCCCGTTCCGAGGCCTCGATCCTGATCACCGGCGAAAGCGGCGTCGGCAAGGAGGTGATGGCCCGCTACCTCCACAATGGTTCGAAGCGCGCCGACCGGCCCTTCATCAGCGTCAACTGCGCCGCCATTCCCGACAATCTGCTGGAATCGGAACTGTTCGGCCACGAGAAGGGCTCGTTCACAGGGGCCATGGCCCGCCGCATCGGCAAGTTCGAGGAGGCCGACGGCGGCACCCTGCTGCTGGACGAAATCTCCGAGATGGACGTCCGCCTGCAGGCCAAGCTGCTGCGCGCCATCCAGGAGCGGGTCATCGACCGTGTCGGCGGGACCAAGCCGGTTCCGGTCAACATCCGCATCATCGCCACGTCCAACCGCGACCTCGCCAAGTCGGTGGCCGAGGGGACCTTCCGCGAAGACCTGCTCTACCGCCTGAACGTCGTGAACCTGCGTCTGCCGGCCCTGCGCGAGCGGCCGGGCGACATCTCCGTTCTGGCCGATCACTTCGTCAAGAAATACGCCGCCGCCAACGGCGTGCCGGTGCGGCCGATCTCGGCCGACGCCCGCCGCGCCCTGATCTCGCATCGCTGGAACGGCAACGTCCGTGAGCTGGAGAACGCGATGCACCGCGCCGTGCTTCTGGCCGTCGGACCCGAGATCGACGTTGAGGCCATCCGCCTGCCCGACGGCCAGCCCCTCAGCGCCGGATCCCACGGCGCCGCCGGCTATGACAGCCCCGCCGCCCGCGCCGCCCAGACCGCCGACGCCGTCACCCGCGCCCACGTCGGTCAGACGGTGGCGCAGATGGAGAAGACGCTGATCCTCGACACCCTGTCGCACTGCCTCGGCAACCGCACCCATGCGGCCAACATCCTCGGCATCTCGATCCGCACCCTGCGCAACAAGCTGAACGAATACGCCGACGAGGGCGTGCAGATCATCGCTCCCCAGAGCGGCGTCGCGGCTTCCGGCTACGCGGCCGCCTGATCATGCGCAGGGGAACGGACCGCAGAAGCGTCCTGACCGGCCTCGGCGCGCTGGGGGTGATGGGCTGTTCGCAGCAGACCGGGCCTGAAGTCGCGCCGCGAGAGCAACCGGCGCGGCCCGCGTTCATCGTCCCGACAGAAGCCCTCGACCTCTCCGCGCTCGAGGCGCGCGGCGGCGGTCGGCTCGGCTTCGCCGCCATGGACATGGAGAACGGGCGCAATCTCGCCTGGCGGGGCCAAGAGCGCTTCGTCTACTGCTCGACCTTCAAGATGTACCTGGCTGCTGCGACCCTGCTGCGGGTGCAGACGGGGGAAGAGCGGCTCGACCGCGCCGTACCGATCACGCGCGCCGACATGATCAACCATGCACCGGCCACCGAGCCGGCCATTGGTTCGACCCTGACCATCGAACAGCTGATGAAGGGCACGGTCGAGCTGAGCGACAACCCTGCCGCCAATATCCTGATCCGCGAACTGGGAGGCATCGACGCCCTCCGCGCCTTCTATCGCGGCATCGGCGACGACAGCACGCGCGTGGACCGTCTCGAGCCCGAGATGAACCGGCTGGATGGCGAAAAGGACACCATCAAACCGGCCCGTTCGATGGCCAATATGATCCGCCTTCTGGTGTCTGCCGAGACGCCCCTGACCGTCCCCTCAAAGACACTGCTGATGCGCTGGCTCGTCGATACGCCGACCGGCCAGGGGCGCATCAAGGCCGGCGTCCCGGCGGGCTGGACGGTCGCGCACAAGACCGGGACCGGCGGATACGGCCCCACGAACGATATCGGCGTCCTCTATCCGCCCACGGGCCGGCCCGTCGTCATCGCGGTCTACTATCACGCGACCTCGCGGACGGCGGCGGCCGCCAATGAAGCCATCATCGCCGACGCGACCCGCCTCGCCCTGTCCGCCCTCGGCCGCGCATGACCGATATCCCCGCCTCGACCATGATGCGCGACGGCATGGCGCGCCCCACCGGCCGCGACATGATGGGCTGGGTCGTGCGCGGCGAGGTGGCGATGGCCATCGGCGTCATCGGCGTCATCCTGCTGCTGATCCTGCCGATCCCGGCCTTCCTGATGGATGTGCTCCTGGCGCTGTCGCTCGTCTCCAGCGTGCTGATCCTGATGACCGCCGTGATGATGAAGAAGCCGCTCGACTTCGCCATCTTCCCGACCGTCCTGCTGGTCACCACCCTGTTCCGACTAGGCCTGAACCTGGCCTCGACGCGGCTGGTGCTCAGCCATGGTCACGAGGGCACCGGCGGCGCCGGCCAGGTCATCGAGGCCTTCGGCGCCCTGATGATGGGCGGCAGCTTCATCATCGGCATCATCATCTTCGCCATCATTCTGGTGGTGAATTTCGTGGTCATCACCAAGGGCTCGACCCGGATCGCCGAGGTCTCGGCCCGCTTCACCCTGGACTCCATGCCGGGCAAGCAGATGGCCATCGACGCCGACCTGTCGTCCGGCCTGATCGACGAGGAGACCGCCAAGCGCCGCCGCAAGGAGCTGGAACAGGAATCCACCTTCTTCGGCGCCATGGACGGCGCCTCGAAATTCGTGCGCGGCGACGCCGTGGCCGGCCTGATCATCGTCTTCATCAACGCCATCGGCGGCATCCTCATCGGCACGCTCCAGCACGGCATGAGCATCGGCGACGCGGCCAACTCCTACGTCGCCCTGACCATCGGCGACGGCCTGGTGACCCAGGTTCCCGCCATCATCATCTCCATCGCCGCCGGCTTTCTGGTCTCCAAGGCCGGCGTCGAGGGCACGGCCGACAAGGCCCTGGTCGCCCAGCTGGCGACAAACCCCGTCAGCCTCGGCGTGGTCTCGGCCGCCGCCGGCCTGATCGGCCTGATCCCCGGCATGCCGCTGATCCCGTTCGCGGCCCTGGCCATCGGGACCGGTTTCATGGCCTGGCGGCTGGGTCGCCAGCGGCTCAGGCCCAGGCCGACCGAGGCCGAGATGGCCGCCACCGCCTCGGGTCCCAAGGAAGACGTCGAGGAGCCGATCAGCACCGCCCTGACCATCGACGAGGTCAAGATCGAGCTGGGCTATTCGCTGCTGTCCCTGATCAACGATCTGGAAGGCCGCCGCCTGACCGACCAGGTCCGCGCCCTGCGCCGCTCGCTGGCCCAGGAGTACGGCTTCGTCATGCCGTCGGTGCGCATCCTCGACAACATGCGTCTGGGCACCCAGGGCTACGCCATCCGCATCAAGGAGATGGAGGCCGGGCAGGGCGAGGTCCGCCTCGGCTCCCTGATGGCCATGGACCCCGCCGGCCGTCAGGTCGAACTGCCCGGCGAACACACCAGGGAACCCGCCTTCGGCCTGCCCGCCACCTGGATCGACGAAAGCCTGCGCGAGGAGGCGACCTTCCGCGGCTACACCATCGTCGATCCCTCGACGGTGCTGACCACCCACCTGACCGAGATCCTCAAGGAGAACATGGCGGACCTGCTGACCTATGCCGAGGTGCAGAAGCTGCTCAAGGAACTGGGGACCGAGGAGAAGAAGCTGGTCGACGAACTGATCCCCTCGGTCGTCACCGTCACCACCCTGCAGCGTGTTCTCCAGACCCTGCTGCGCGAGAAGGTCTCGATCCGCGATCTGGGCGCCATCCTCGAGGGTCTGGCCGAGGCCGCCCCCCACACCTCCAGCGTCACCACCCTGGTCGAACACGTCCGCGGCCGCCTCGCCCGGCAGCTGTGCTGGCAGCACAAGGGCGACGACGGCGCCCTGCCGATCGTCACCCTGTCGCCGGAGTGGGAGGCCGCCTTCGCCGACGCCCTGATCGGTCAGGGCGAGGACCGCCAGCTGGCCATGGCCCCGTCCCGGCTGCAGGACTTCATCCGCGCCGTCCGCGACGTGTTCGAACGCGCCGCCATGGCCGGCGAGACCGCGGTCCTTCTGACCGGCCCGCAGATCCGCCCCTATGTCCGCTCGATCATCGAACGCTTCCGCGGCCAGACGGTGGTGATGAGCCAGAACGAGGTCCATCCCCGCGCGCGGTTGAGGACGATCGGAACGGTTTGAAGTCTCCTCCCCGTTCGCCGCTTGGCGAATGGGGAGGGGGACCGCGAAGCGGTGGAGGGGGCGCCTATCCGAGCGCGCCGCAGCCAGCCCCTCCGTCACGGCGCGAAGACGCGCTGCGCCACCTCCCCATCGCTGCGCGACAGGGAGGAGACTACTGGACTT
This sequence comes from Brevundimonas denitrificans, assembly GCF_030160755.1. Classification (GTDB taxonomy): domain Bacteria; phylum Pseudomonadota; class Alphaproteobacteria; order Caulobacterales; family Caulobacteraceae; genus Brevundimonas; species Brevundimonas denitrificans. Next base: position 19,289 of record NZ_BSOY01000034.1, read on the forward strand.
CCGTCCAGCCCCCGGCCGAGGCTGCGCGGGCCGCGTCGTTGGCGGGACGGGCCACCAGGCCGGACTGGGTGATCCAGACCTCGTAATTGGCCCCGTCGGCCATCGGCATATAGGCGCCGCCGCCGTACAGGGTGTCGACCGCATCGACGTATTTCCGGTATTTCCGCGCCGCGTCCCAGGCGCTGATCCGCCAGGGCAGCCAGTCCGGTCCCGCGTCGCCGCCCGACAGAGGATGCACGCTGCGCGTCGCGTTGATTTCCTGCTCGATCGAGTGATAGCGGCCCGACAGCCGGTCCAGCCGGTACTGGGCGTCGAGGCCCAGCACATTGGCCCAGGGCTTCCACTTCAGCACCTGCGCCTCGATGCGCCATTCGTCGCCGTGCAGCGGATACAGGTTGCTGACCCCCGGCGCGTCCTCGCCCATGCCGGGCTGCATCACCGTGGCCTCGAAATACTGCGGGCCCAGCTGCCGGGTCTGAATGGTCGCCACCGGCCGCTCATAGGTCAGTCGGCCATAGGTCTGGACGTCCAGCGCCAGCAGGGCGGCGATCGCGGCTGCGGCCATGAAGCCCGCGCCGCCCGCCCCGACCAGCAGGCCGCTGAACACCCGGCCCTGGAACAGGGCCATCAGGCCGCGGATCAGCAGGACGCCGCCGATCAGGCCAACGACCGCCGGAGCGATCCACCACCACCACACCATGTCAAACTCCCCCGATCCTGACGGGCGGTGATCATTACCCCAAATCCTCAGAACAGCGAGGGTTTCTCCCGTTACGCGACTGGACAGGGCCAAACGCCCCGCTAATGCTCCCCCACGATGATTTCGGCCCTCCGCCCCACGCTCCTGGCCTTCAGTCAATTCGTCCGCACGCCGACGCTCGGACGACGCGTGGCTGGTCTTCTGGCATTGGCGATCGCGCTGTTGCTGGTGCTCAACCTCGCGGTCTTCGTGCTGATCCAGCGGACCGCCGACTTCAACGACACCGTCGAGGAAGCCCAGCAGACCCGTTTCGTGGCGCGCGAGGTCCTGACCCGGCTGGTCGACGCCGAAACCGGGCAGCGCGGGTACATGCTGACGGGTCGCCTCGAATATCTTTCAATCCACACCGAAGCGATCCAGCGGTTGCCGGACCTTTTTGAGGAATTGACGGGCCTCACCGTCGGCGACCCGGACCTCGGGCCGCGGGTCGAGCACCTCCGCGCCCTGTCCGACGAACGACAGATCCTCATGGAGCGGACGATCAGCCTGGCGCGCACCGGCCGGTTCGACGAGGCCGTCGCCCTCGTCCGCAGTGGTCGCGGCAAGGTCCTGATGGACGCCATGAGGGTCGAAATCGCCGCCATCGACGAAATTCAGACCACCCGGCTGCAGTTCCAGACACGCCAGTCGGAATGGGCCGGCAATGTCACGGTCATCGCCAACGCCTTCGGCGGCGCTGTCATACTGGTCCTCGCGGGCGCCAGCGCCTGGCTGATCCGCCGCTACATCTACGAGGTGCAGGGTGCCCGCGACGCCCTGGACCGTCTCAACGCCGGTCTGGAAAACCAGGTGCGCGTCCGCACCTTCGAACTCACCCGCGCCAATGAGGAGATCCAGCGCTTCGCCTATATCGTCAGCCACGACCTGCGCGCGCCGCTGGTCAACGTCATGGGCTACACCGCCGAGCTTGAGCAGGCCGGCCGGATCATCGACAAACAGATGACGGCGGTCGAGACCAAGGCTCCCAAACTGGTCGAGCAGGACGCCCTGACCGCCGTGCGTGAGGACGTCCCCGAGGCTATCGGCTTCATCCGGGCCTCGACCGAGAAGATGGACCGGCTGATCAACGCCATCCTCAAACTGTCGCGCGAGGGCCGCCGCAACCTCGTCCCGGAGCCGCTCGACATGACCGCCATGGTCCGCAACATCGCCGACAGCGTCCGTCACCAGACCCACGCCGCCGGCGCGGAGATCGTCGTCGAACCCCTGCCGGGCCTGGAAAGCGACCGGCTGTCGGTCGAACAGGTGCTGGGCAATCTGATCGACAACGCCGTCAAATATCTGGACGCCTCGCGGCCCGGCCGGATCGTGGTCACCGGCGAAGAGACGGCCGGCGGCTGGATCGTCTACCGCATCGCCGACAACGGCCGCGGCATTTCCGACCGCGACCACGAGCGGATTTTCGAGCTCTTCCGCCGCTCGGGCAGGCAGGACCGGCCCGGCGAGGGTCTGGGCCTGGCGTTTGTCCGCAACAGCGTTCGCCGTCTGGGCGGCGACATCACCCTCGAGTCAGAGCTTGGTAAGGGCTCGACATTTATCCTGAAATTCCCCACACGCCTGATCCTCCCGGCCGCCGGAGACTACGCATGAGCCATGCCGTCAAGATCGTGATGGTCGAGGACGACCTCGGCCACGCCAAGCTGATCGAGAAGAACATCCGTCGCGCGAACATCTCCAACGAGATCGCGCATTTCGCCGATGGCGGCGCGGCCATGGACTATCTGTTCAGCGAGGAGGTGCGGCTCAACGGGCCGATGCTGATCCTTCTGGACCTGAACCTGCCGGACATGTCGGGCACCGACATCCTCATCCGGGTCAAGGCCGATGAGCGCCTCCGGCGCGCGCCGGTGGTGATCCTGACGACCACCGACGACAAGCAGGAAATCCAGCGCTGCTACGACCTCGGCTGCAACGTCTACATCACCAAGCCGGTCGACTATGAGAGCTTCGCGGGCGCCATTCGCCAGCTGGGGCTGTTTCTGTCGGTCATGCAGGCGCCGGACATCGAGTGACCGTGTCCTCAAGGCTCGAAGGCGACGTCATTCGCCTGCTCTACATCGACGATGACCGCGGCCTGTCGCGGCTGGTCGAGAAGGAGCTGGGGCGTCATGGCTACGCCGTGACCTGCGCGCCGGACGGCGACGCCGGCCTCGGCACGCTCATCGCGCAACCCGGCGATTTCGACGTCGTGGCCCTCGACCACTACATGCCGGGCCGCGAGGGCCTCGACGTCCTGCCCGACATCATCGCCCTGCCCGACCCGCCGCCGGTGGTCTATGTCACCGGGGCCCAGGAAGGCCGCATCGCCGTGGCCGCCCTGCGCGCCGGCGCCGCCGACTATGTCATCAAGGACGTTTCGGAGGACTTCACCGCCCTCCTGCGCAACGCCCTGGAGGAGGCGGTGTCGCGACGTCGGTTGCAGCGCGAGAACGACGCCGCCCAGGAAGAGGTTCGCATCGCCCGCGACCGGGCCGAGGCCATGCTGCGCGAGGTCAACCACCGCGTCGGCAACTCCCTGCAGCTGGTCTCCAGCTTCATGTCGCTGCAGCTGCGCCATCTGGCCGACGAAGGCGCCCGCGCCGCGCTGAAGGAGTCCCAGGCCCGGATCGAGGCCGTGGCCCACGTCCACCGCCGGCTCTACACCTCGGGCGACATGTCCTCCGTGGCCATGCACGAATACCTCGAGGGTCTGATCGACGAACTGTCGCAGTCCCTGTGTCCGGACAAGGATGGTTGCTCGATCCATCTGGAGGCCGCGCCGATGCGGGTCTCGACCGATCAGGCCGTGTCGCTTGGCGTGGTGGTCACCGAACTGGTCACCAACGCCGTAAAATACGCCTATGAACCGGGCAAGCCGGGCCAGATTCGCGTCAGCCTGGGTCAGGGTCCGAACGGACGCGCCATACTGACGGTCGAGGATGACGGCCCGGGCATGGGAGACGGTTCGGTCAAGGGCACCGGCCTCGGGGGCAAGATCATCTCCGCCATGGCCTCGGGCCTCCGGTCGGCGGTCGAGTTCGACAAGGCGCACAAGGGCGTGCGCGCCCGTCTGGCGTTCGATCTCTGATCATGACCCGGCTGCAGTTCGGAACCGCCGCGCCCGGCCTCGACCACCGCCCGCGCCCCACCGCCTTCGGTCTGGTGTTTGAGGACGGCAAACTCGCCTGCGTCCGCGTGGACCGCGGCGAAGGCAGCTATTTCGACCTCCCCGGCGGCGCCGTCGACGGCGACGAGACCGAGGAACAGGCCGTGGTCCGCGAGTTCCTCGAGGAAACCGGCATGACGGCGCGCCCGATCACCCGCATCGCCGAAGCGTCCCAGTATTTCCGCAAGTCGGACGGCGAGCCGATCAACAACATCGGCGGCTTCTGGATCGTCGAACAATTGGCGCTCGACCCCGCCGCCAAGGTCGAGGCCGATCATGACCTGATCTGGCTCGATCCGCGGGAAGCTCTCATGCGACTCCGCCACGACGCCCACGCCTGGGCGGTGACCGTCTGGCTGCGGCGCCACGTCTAGCTGCACAGTACGGAACGCGAAGCGCGATCGTTCGCTCTTCTGGTCCAGTCATCGCCGGCCCGGCGATGTGTGTCAGGAGATTCCCATGCCCGATCACGATCGAGTCGAAGGCGCCGCCAAGAACCTCGGCGGCAACATCAAGGAAGCCGCCGGCAAATTGACCGGCGATGAAAAGCTCAAGGCTGAAGGCCGCGCCGAACAGGTCGAGGGCAAGATCCAGAACGCCGTCGGCGGCCTGAAGGACACCCTGCGCGAAGACAAGCGCAACTAGGTCCTTCTGCAAATCGATAGCACGCCGCGTCCGGACCCCGGGCGCGGCGTTGTCGTGTCAGGGTAGGGGCAGCGCCCGGCAGCGGGCGATCCAGGCCGCCTGGGTCTCCAGCGACGAAGGCCGGTCGCACGGCTCCACCGCCGGCCGCGCGCTCCCGAGCCGGTCCAGGGTTGTCCCGATCTCCGCCCCGTCGCCACAGATGCGTGACAACGAGCCTCCGAAGCCGGTCTCCGATCGCCGCATCACCATCCGGCAGTTCTCGGGCGCGGCCGGACTCTCGCCGGCTGCCGGCGTCTCGGCCGCCAGGCCGGCGCGCGCCATCGCCAGGCGGTTGCGCGCCTGGCGCCGGCAGGCGTCGTCGCCTGCGGCGCCGCACTGGCTGGCCTCCCAGCCTGCCGGGTCGTCAAGGGCCCAGGCGGGGACAGCACCATCGGCCCGTTCAGCCGTCCGAAAGCCCAATCGCCCGAAGCGCGGCGCCGCGCCTTCCTGCGGCGGCGGCTCCGGCGCGGTCCGGATCGGGCCGTCCTGCAGCAGGACGGCAAGCAACAGGGCGACGATCATTGCGGCCTCAGCAGGCCTTCGAGGACGCTCGCGGCGGCGCCGGACCGGTCGCCGCAGACGATCATGCCGGACGAGGACGAGCCGTCCTCGCTCTGCTGGCTGTCCTGCCGCGTGGTGCACCGCCCGCCGAAGGCCGTGCCGGTGGTGGCGGTCGGAGGGTCGTCAGAGGCTGAGGCGACCGTCGTCGCGAGCGGTCGCGGGCGGAAGTGCGGCAGGCGCGCCCGCAGCGCGGTCCCGACCCGGTGTTCGCACGCCTCCAGCGACTCGCTGGAGCGCCGCACCAGCGGACTGCAATGCGACAACACGAAGCCGTAAGGGTCGCGCAGGGCCGAATCCGGAATCTCGATCTGCGGGTCTCCGGCCGGCGCCGCCAGCTGGATCGTCATCGCCATCATCGTCAGCAGCATTGCCCGCCCTCCCGTCAGGGCAGGGGCGCACAGGGTGGAGCGGCGGTCACCCTTCCAGACCTGACGCTGTTCGGCGAAGCGCCGTTTAGTCCCGGCCGCCCAGCCGGACGGTCAGGCCCTCATCATCTTCACGCACGCGGCTGGCGGGGCGGCATTCCTCGGTCCAGGCCACGCCGCCCTGGGGCTGGACGCGTGGACGGGTTTCGCAGCTTCGCTCCTCCAGCACCGTCGTCGGCCGGGCGGCCCGGGTCGGGGCGCCGCACTGCAGGGCGTAACGGTCGCCGGCGGCCTCCTGCCGGCATTCGTTCGGCGCGCCTGCGGGGGCCAGTCCGGCGGGCAGGGCGGCGCCGAGGTGGGCGGCGAGGATCATCCGGACCCGCGCCTGACAGGTCTCCAGCGATTCCTGGCTCGAGCGGATCAGCGGACTGCATTCGGCCCGCTCGTAACCCCACGGATCGGCGCGGGCGGAGTCGGGAATCGCAGGGATCTCGATGGCGGCGACGGGGTCCGCTGGTTCAGCGGGCGCCGGCGTCTCCCACACCACCTGACCCGTCGCGGCGGGGAGAGGAGGGGTCTGTTGCAGCATCAGGGCGAGGACGACGGCGAGCATGGCGCGAGTTTCCCGGGACGACCCTGAAACCCTAACCTATTTGGCCAGCGCCCGCATCGCCTTCTCCAGCCCTTCCAGGGTCAGCGGATACATCCGCTCATCGACCAGTTCGCGCACCATGCCGACCGAGGCGGAATAGCTCCAGTAGCGTTCCGGGGACGGGTTCAGCCAGGCGACCTTGTCCCACTGCTGCGTCGCCCGCTTCATCCAGACGGCCCCGGCCTCCTCGTTCCAGTGCTCGACCGAGCCGCCGGGCATGGTCACCTCGTACGGGCTCATGGTCGCATCGCCGACGAAGATGGCGCGCCAGTCGGCGGGGTATTTGTTCAGCACCTCCCAGGTCGGGATCTTCTCGGTGTGCCGGCGCCGGTTGTCCTTCCACACCCCCTCATAGAGGCAGTTGTGGAAGTAGAAGAATTCCAGATGCTTGAACTCGGTCTTCGCGGCCGAGAACAGCTCCTCGCACATCTTCACATGGGCATCCATCGACCCGCCGATGTCGAGGAACAGCAGCACCTTGATCGTATTGCGCCGCTCTGGTCGCATATGGATGTCCAGCCAGCCCTGACGCGCCGTGCCGTCGATGGTGGCGTCCATGTCCAACTCGTCGAGCGCGCCCTGCCGGGCGAACCGGCGCAGGCGGCGCAGGGCCACCTTGATGTTGCGCGTTCCCAGTTCGACCTGGTCGTCCAGGTTCCGGTATTCGCGCTTTTCCCAGACCTTGACCGCCCGGCCCTGTTTGCCGGGCCCGCCGACGCGCACCCCCTCGGGATTGTAGCCGCCGTGGCCGAACGGGCTGGTCCCCCCGGTGCCGATCCACTTGTTGCCGCCCTCGTGCCGGCCCTGCTGCTCCTCGAGCCGCTGCTTCAGCGTCTCCATCAGCTTGTCGAACCCGCCCAGCGCCTCGATCTGCGCCTTCTCCTCGTCCGTCAGGTATTTCTCGTTGAGCAGCTTCAGCCACTCCTCGGGCACGTCCAGCGACGGCTCGTCGCCCGCGCCGACGGTCTCGATCCCGGCGAAGACCTTGCCGAACACCTGGTCGAACCGGTCGTAGTGTTTCTCGTCCTTGACCAGCACCGCCCGCGACAGGTGGTAGAAGTCGTCGACCTTCCGCCCGGCCACATCCTTGTCCATGGCCTCCATCAGATGGAGCCATTCCTTCATCGACACGGGCACGCGCGCGTCTCTCAGGGCGGTGAAGAAGGGGAGGAGCATGGGCGGGATTATCCGGCCCCGACCGGGAGAATACCAGCCGGCCCGTGGACATGAATTTCACGTAACGCACCGGCCCCGTTTCGGTCACCGGGCGGGGGCAATCCAGCCTTATGTCCCAGTTCTCTGTGCGTGCGTCTCAGTCCGTTCCCGTCGATGCTCCAGCGGCGGTCGTCGCCTTCCACTCGGGACGCTGGCAAGAGGCCCGCGAGGCGCTGGCGCGCCTTGATGCAGCCGACAGGGCCGGGCCCGCCCACCTCGCCATGCTGGCATGGACCCATCACAAGCTGGGAGACGACAGGTCCGCGGAAGTCGTCGTCAACCGCGCCCTGGAGCTCGACGGTCAGGATCCGAGGGCCTTGCTGGTGAAGGGCGACATGCTCTCCGCCCTCGGCGCTAAGCGGGAGGCCAACCTCTACTACCGGGCGCTCGTCAGTCTCGCGGAGTCCGGCGCCGCCGTACCGGCCGATATCGCCCCGGGCGTCGCCCGCGCCCGCGCGCTCCGTGACCGGCTAGCCGCCGGCATCTTCGACCACGTCCGGGAGGAGCTTGACCGGGCCGGCTATGTCGAGGGGCGGTCGAGCGCCCGGTTCACCCACGCCCTCGATCTCGCGACGGGCCGCAAACAGGCCTATTTCCAGCAGCCCAAGGCCTTCTATTTTCCGGAGCTGCCGAACGCGCAGTTCTATCCGCGCGAGATGTTCCCGTGGATGGACAGGGTCGAGTCGGCGACCGACGTCATCACCGGCGAACTCGAGGCCCTGCTGGAGCAGGACCGCGGCTTCAGCCCCTACCTCCAGACCGTCGCCCACCTCCCCAGCCGGACCGACTATCCGTTGGTCGACAGCATGGACTGGAGCACCAGCTTCCTGTGGAAGGACGGTCAGGCCACGCCGAACGCCGGCCGCTGTCCGCAGACCTTGGCGGCCCTTGCCGACGCCCCTCTGTGCCAGATCGCCGCCCGCTCGCCGCAGGTCATGTTCTCGCAGCTCAAGGCCGGGGCGCACATCCTGCCCCACACCGGCTTCGTCAACACCCGGCTGGTCTGCCACCTGCCGCTGATCACGCCTCCGGGCTGCAAATTCCGCGTGGGCAACGACGTCCGCAGCTGGGAAAAGGGCAAGGCCTGGGTGTTCGACGACACCATCGAACATGAGGCGATCAACACCAGCGACCGGACACGCGTCGTGCTGATCTTCGATATCTGGCGGCCGGAACTGAACGAGGAGGAGCGGGTGCTGGTCACCGCGGCCCTCGAGGCGATGGACGCCTATTCGCCGACGGTCGCGGTCTGGTCCTAGGCGTCGACGATCGCCTTTACCTACCCCCGCCGCAGGATGAACTCGTCATCCATCCACGCCCCGACGGGATACTGGTACTCCCCCGCCTTCTCGAACCCGTAGGCCGCATACAGCTTCTGCGCCTTGAGGTTCCCGCTCCACACCCCGATCCACAGCGGCCCGTCGGTGTGGGTCTCCATCCAGTCCAGGGCGACCGCCAGCAGTTTCGTGCCCAGCCCCAGACCCTGCGCCGCCTTCGACACATACAGCCGGCGGAGCTCGGCATGGCTCGGCCGCGCGTCGGGATGGGGCAGGGTGTTCGGTCCTGTGTTGGCGAAGGCCAGCAGCGCCCCGTCGCGCTCGGCCACCCACCAGGCCGCGCCGGGCTCCTTCAGCTTCGTCCGGATCGTCTCCGGGCTGAAGCTGGCGTCGAGGAAGGCCGCCAGATCGTCCGCCGGATAGGGGATGGCGAACCCGTCCACGAAGGTGTCGATAAAGGTCTGCCGCCCCAACACGCCCAGGGCGGCGGCGTCGGCGTCTACGGCGGGGCGGATCAAGGGCTCGGTCATTCTGCGCGCTTAGGACCTTGATCGGGACGCGACAAGTCCCGTGGCCGTCCCTATCCTCTCCCCGATGAGCGTCGCCCTCTTCACCCATCCCGACATGCTGGCGCACCGCCCCGGCGCCGGCCATCCCGAGAGCCCCGAGCGGCTGCAGGCCGTGCTGGACGCGCTCGACGCCGCCGCGCCCGGCCTCGACCACCGCCCGCG
>NZ_BSOY01000035.1 GCF_030160755.1 Brevundimonas denitrificans
GGCCAGCCAGCGCGCGCCGGGCCGTCCGAGCTCGGCGGCCCGCGCCGCAAGCCGGCTGCCCAGCGCCGCCTCCCCGGTCAGATCGCCGTGGTTCAGAACCCATGCGGCGGCATAAAGGGCGTCCGCATCGTCCGGCCAACCTTCCGCCAGCAGGGCCATCACCGCTTCACGACGCGCCCGGTCCCGCTCGCGCAGGGCCACATAGGCGGGCTCGCCCGCCAGCACCGCACGATCCTCGGCCTGATCCTCAGCCAGCAGCCTGACGAAGGCGGCCGACCGGTCCATGGTCAGGCGTCCGCGCCGCCGAAGCGTTCAGACCATTCGGCCACCTGCTTCTCCTCGATCTTGGTGAACAGCACGCCCGCCGCCGCGACGGTCTGACCGCGCGGCAGGGCGTCGAGCAGGGGCTCGTCCGCCGTCGGCCAGCTCAGGTCCGTGGCGCCGACCGCCGCACCGATCTTCACCGCCGAGTCCGGCATCACCGGCGCGGCCAGGCGGGCGAACAGGGCCACGAGGTTCAGGCCGGTGCGCACGCCGACGGCGGCGCGGTCCACATCGGTCTTGAAGGCCGTCCAGGGCGCCGCCTCCTGCAGATATTCATTGCCCAGCACCCAGACGGCGCGCAGGGCCACGGCCGCCTTGCGGAACTCCATGGCCTCGAACTGGGCTGTGGCCTCGGCGATGCCGGCGCGCAGGTCGGCCTCCAGCTTCGCCTCCAGCGGGCCGGGTTCGCCCGCATCCGGCACGACGCCGCCGAATTTACTCTCGGCGAATTTGACGATCCGGTTGACGAAATTGCCCAGCACATCGGCCAGGTCCTTGTTGGTCGTCGACTGGAACTGCTCCCAGGTGAAGGCCGCGTCCGAATGCTCGGGCCCATAGGCCGTCAGGTGCCAGCGCCAGTAGTCGGCGGGCAGCAGCTCCAGCGCCTGGTCCATGAAGACGCCGCGCTTCTGGCTGGTCGAGAATTTGCCGCCGTACCAGTTCAGCCAGTTGAAGGCCTTCAGCGTGTCGACGGTCTTCCACGGCTCGCCCGAGCCGAGGATGGTGGCCGGGAAGCTGACGGTGTGGAAGGCGACATTGTCCTTGCCCATGAACTGGACGTAGCGGACGTCGTCCGCCCCCTCGTCGGTCCGCCACCAGTCGCGCCAGGTGCGACCGGTCGCGTCGGCCCATTCCTCGGTCGCGCCGATGTATTCGATCGGGGCGTCGAACCAGACGTAGAAGACCTTGCCCTCCATGCCGGGCCGCGGCCCGCCGTCGGGACCGACCACCGGCACGCCCCATTTCAGGTCGCGGGTGATGCCGCGGTCGATCAGCCCCTCGTCGAGGTGTTTCAGGGCGATCGACTTGGCCAGCGTCTGCCAGTCGGTCTTCGAATTGATCCAGGCCCGGATCCGGTCGGCCAGCTTCGTCTGCAGCAGATACAGGTGCCGCGTGTCCCGGACCTCGAGATTGCGCGAGCCCGACACCGCCGAATAGGGCTCGATCAGGTCGGTCGGGTCCAGCAGCCGCCCGCAGTTGTCGCACTGGTCGCCGCGCGCGCCGACATGGCCGCAGTGCGGACAGGTGCCCTCGACATAACGGTCGGGCAGGAAGCGGGCGTCGTCGACGGAATAGATCATCCGGTCGACCCGCTCCTCGATCAGGCCGTTCTTCTCGAGGACGTCGGCGAAATGCTGGGTCAGGCGGTGGTTCGGCGCGTTCGACGACCGGCCGAACCAGTCGTAGCTGAGGCCGAAGGCCTGCCCCGCCGCCTTCTGGACCTCGTGCTGCTCGTCGCAATAGGTGCGCACGTCCTGACCGGCGGCGGCGGCGGCCAGCTCGGCCGGGGTGCCGTGCTCGTCGGTGGCGCAGATGTAGAGGACCTCATGGCCCTGGGCGCGCTTGAACCGGGCGTAGACATCCGCGGGCAGCATCGAACCCGCCAGATTCCCCAGATGCTTGATGCCGTTGATGTACGGCAGGGCCGAGGTGATGAGGATGCGGGACATGGAGGCCGGGGGCTGAAGAGAGTGATTGGTGGCTAGTGGTTAGTGGCCAGTGATTGCGCATGCCGCAACTGTTGCTCGTCATTTCCCGGCCAAAAGGACCTGTTCACCGGTGACGGCGCGCGCTCGTCACGCTGCAATCACTAACCACTAGCCACTCTGCGGCAGCCGCCGCGCCACCCGCACGAACCGCCCCGTCAGCAGTACGGACGACACCAGGCTGGCGACGATGATGGCCCAGACCAGGCCGTTGACGCCGATCTCATGCGCCCACCACCAGCCCAGCGGCATCATCACTACGCTGTAGGACAGGAAATGCATGATGGTCGGCCACCAGACGTCGCCCGCGGCGCGGTTGGCCGAGGCCGAGACCACCTGGATGCCGTCGGCGACGAAGAACAGGGTCGTCAGCACCAGCGCCGGAATGACCACCGCCAGCAGCTCCGGATCGCGGTTGTAGGCGCTGGCGATCAGCGGCGCGCCCGGCCAGACCAGCAGGGCCACCGTCAGCGTCAGGGCGGTCACCACCCCGATCCCGACAAGGCCGGCGCGCATCACCCCACGCCCATCCCTCGCCCCATAGGCGCGCCCGACCAGCACCGCGGTCGCCGCCGACAGACCCATCGGCAGCATGAAGACCATGGCCGAGACATTGAGCACGATGGCCCAGGCCGAGGTCTCGATCGCCCCCAGCTGGCCGGCGATGAAGGTCATGGCGGCGAAGGCCCCGACCTCGATGAAATAGCTGGAGCCGGCGCCGTAGCCGATCTTGCGCTGCTCGCGCTCGGCGGTCAGGTCGCGCTTCGGCCGGTTGAACACGCCCAACGCCCGCGCCTCGGGCAGGCGGACGATATAGACGATCAGGAACACCGCCAGCGAGGTCCGGGCCACGAAGGTGGCCCAGGCCGAGGCGACCGCTCCGTCGATGCCGATCCCCAGGATGTCGGGCACCAGCAGCAGGTTGAGCGCCAGATTGAGGCCGTTGGCGATCCACATCGCCCACATGCCGGCGCGCGGCCGGTGCATGGCCTCCAGGAAGAACTGCGCCGCCACGCTGACCAGATAGCCGGGCATGGACAGGGCGAAGACCACCAGCACCGGCGAGGCGCCCTCGGCCAGGCCGTCGGCCAGCCCCATGTGCTGAAGCGCCCAAGGTCCGAGCAGGATCAGGCCGAACATCGAGGCGAAACCCAGCTGGAGCGAATAGGTCACCCCGCGCCGCAGCACGCCCCCGACCTCGTCGCGCCGGCCCTCGCCCAGCAGGCGTGCGGTCATGACCTGCACCCCCATCATCAGGCCCACGGCGGTGGTGATGATGATCGACGTCGGCGCCAGGGCCAGGGAACTGAAGGCCAGCTCCAGCCCCGACCAGTTGCCGACCACGATCACATCGGTCAGGCCCATGGTCATGATGCCGACGCGCGCCAGCACCACCGGCCACGCGAGATGCAGCAGGTCTTTCAGGGTGGCGCGGGTCTTCAGGCTGAGGCCGATCATGGGAGGCGCGACAGGCCATGGGGAACGGTCGGGGTCAACTGGATTTGCTTCGTGGTGACATAAGCACAGCTTTCCCTCCCCTTCCGGGGGAGGGTGGTCGCGCAGCGACCGGGTGGGGAGGGCTGGGCGACGGGAGCGCCGGTGTCTGCCTCGCTGAAGCGTCCCCACCCCATCGATGCGGAGCATCGATGACCCTCCCCCGGAGGGGGACGGAGACTGCTCGTACCCGCTTCCCCACCGCCATGAACCGCCCTAAACCAGCCCCATGCCCAAGCTGACGTCCGCCATCGACCCGCACAGCCCCGCCTTCAAGGCGCTGGACGCCCACAACCGGGCCCTCCGCGACGAGCTTCACGCCAAGGTCGCGAAAGCCGCCCGCGGCGGCTCCGACGCCAGCCGCGACCGGCACGTCTCGCGGGGCAAGCTGCTGCCCCGCGACCGGGTCGAGCGGCTGCTGGACCCCGGTTCGCCCTTTCTTGAGATCGGCCAGCTGGCCGCCGACGGCATGTACGGCGACGGCGCCCCCGGCGCCGGCATGATCTGCGGCATCGGCCGGGTCTCGGGCCGCGAGGTCATGATCGTCGCCAACGATCCGACGGTGAAGGGCGGCGCCTATTTCCCCATGACGGTGAAGAAGCACCTGCGGGCCCAGGAGATCGCCGAGCAGAACCGCCTGCCCTGCGTCTATCTGGTCGATTCCGGCGGCGCCAACCTGCCGCACCAGGCCGAGGTCTTCCCCGACCGCGACCATTTCGGCCGCATCTTCTTCAACCAGGCCCGGATGTCGGCCAAGGCCATTCCCCAGATCGCCTGCGTCATGGGCAGCTGCACCGCCGGCGGCGCCTATGTCCCGGCCATGTCGGACGAGAGCGTCATCGTCCGCAACCAGGGCACCATCTTCCTGGCCGGCCCGCCCCTGGTGAAGGCCGCCACGGGCGAGGTCATCTCGGCCGAGGACCTGGGCGGCTCGGAGACCCACGGCCGAAAGTCCGGCGTGGTCGACTATGTCGCCGAGAACGACGAGCACGCGCTGGAGATCGTCCGCACCATCGTCGACAGCCTGAACACGGTGAAGTCGGTCGAGCTGGACGTGCGCGAACCCCGCGCCCCGGCCTATGACGCCGATGAGCTGTACGGCCTGATCCCCGACGACGTCCGCGCCCCCTACGACGTGCGCGAGGTCATCGCCCGCGTCGTCGACGGCTCCGACTTCGACGAGTTCAAGGCCCTGTACGGCACGACCCTGGTCTGCGGCTTCGCCCGCATCTGGGGCTATCCCGTCGCCATCCTCGCCAACAACGGCGTGCTGTTCTCGGAGAGCGCGGTCAAGGGCGCCCACTTCATCGAACTGGCCTGCAAGCGGAAGATCCCGCTGGTCTTCCTGCAGAACATCTCGGGCTTCATGGTCGGCGGCAAATACGAGGCCGAGGGCATCGCCAAGAACGGCGCCAAACTGGTCACCGCCGTCTCCTCGGCCGAGGTTCCCAAATTCACCGTCCTGATCGGCGGCAGCTTCGGGGCCGGAAACTACGGCATGTGCGGCCGCGCCTTCGGGCCCCGCTTCCTGTTCACCTGGCCCAACAGCCGGATCAGCGTCATGGGCGGCGAACAGGCCGCCGCCGTCCTGGCCACCGTCCACCGCGACGCCGACAGCTGGACCCCGGAGGAGGCCGAGGCCTTCAAGGCCCCGATCCGGCAGAAATACGAGGACGAGGGCAATCCCTATCACGCCACCGCCCGCCTCTGGGACGACGGGATCATCGACCCGGTGCAGACGCGCGACGTGCTGGGCCTGGCGATCAGCGCCTCGCTGAACGCCCCGATCCCGGAGACGACCTTCGGCGTGTTCAGGATGTAGCGCCTTGTCATCCCGGACATCGCGCAGCGGCGATCCGGGACGGCTTCGGCGAAAAAGGAGATCGGCCCGGAAGCTGCGCCAGCAGTTATCCGGGCCACAGGTCTGTTCAGCGCATTGGCCGCCTGTCTCCCGGACAATCGCAGGCGATTTCCGGGAGCGCTCATAAGACCAGCGAACCTCGTCCCGGATAAGCGCTGCGCGCTTTCCGGGATGACAAGGAGCGGTCAGCTTCCGCGCAGCACCTTCTCCATCGCCTTCCCCTTCGCCAGTTCGTCGACCAGCTTATCAAGGTGACGGATCTCCCGCATGAACGGGTCCTCGATCTCCTCGACCCGGTAGCCGCAGATCATCCCGGTGATCAGGAAGCGGTTCGGGTTCATGGCCGGCGCCCCGGCGAAGAAGGTTTCGAAGTCGGTCTTCGCCGCCAGCAGCGCCTCCAGCTGATCCTGCGAATAGCCCGTCAGCCATCGGATCACCTGATCCACCTCGGCCCGCGTTCGGCCCTTCCGTTCGGCCTTGGCGACGTAGTGGACGTGCACGCTCGCCACGCTCGTCCGCCGGATGCGGTCAGTCGCGGTGGTCGCCATCGGCCTGGCTCCGGCGCCCCGCCCGCTCATCCAGGGCCCAGCGGTAGGACTCCGGTCCGAACGGCAGGTCGAACAGATGCGGCGCCGGACTGTCCGGCTCCGGATGGGCGTGCAGTTCGAAGGCCGACAGCAGGGCCCGGCGGGTGCGGTCGGCGGCCGGACCCCTGACGCCCTTGCGGGCGAGGATGCGGGCGATGATCACGTCGCGGTGCGCCGCCCCGCCCTGGGCCCTGAGCTGGTCGCGGATCTCGGCCGCCAGCCGCGTCTTGGCGGCGGTCAGCCGGGCCGGCTTGCGGGATCGTGGTTCGGATGGCTGGGTCATGCGGCGATCCCGCTCCGGGGCGGGCCCCTGGTCCGTGTCTGCCGCCATCAAGGCCCGCCCCGGCGTTGAGTCAAGATAACCCCGGTCCTTGATCTCGCGCACTCCCATTTGGCGGGCGATGCGTTACATACGGGCAGCCGCACAGGGACCGACCATGACCAATCCGACCGAAGCCGAGCTCAACGCCCTGGACATCACGCCGGCCGAGGCCGCCGAGATCAACGCCATCGCCCATCCGCTGCTGGCCGACCCGGCCCCCGACGCCAACGACGACCTGGTGCAGATCGATTCCACCGCCGACGGCGTGGTCTTCGTCACCATCAACCGGCCGGACAAGCGCAACGCCTTCGACGCCCCCACCATCGCCGCCCTCTATGAGGCGTTCGAGACCCTGCAGGGCGCCGACCATGTGCGGGTGGTGTTCATCCGCGGCGCGGGCGGAACCTTCAGCGCGGGCGCCGACCTCAGCTGGATGGCCGACGCCGCCCGCTGGTCCGAGAGCGACAACCGAGACGACGCCATGGGCCTGGCGAAGATGCTCAAGGCCCTGCACGACGTCCCGGCCCTGACCGTGGCCATCGTCGAGGGCGCGGCCATGGGCGGCGGCGCCGGCCTCGTGGCCGCCTGCGACATGGCGGTGGCCGTCAGGGGCGCCAAATTCGCCTTCTCCGAGGTCAAGCTGGGCCTCATCCCCGGGACCATCGCCCCCTATGTCGTCGAGGCCGTCGGGGCCCGCACCGCGCGCGCCCTGTTCATGACCGCCGACCTGTTCGACGCCGACGCGGCCAGGGGCTTCGGCCTGATCGGCCAGGTGCTGGACAGCGCCGCCGAGATCGACGGCTTCATCGCCGGCCTCGCCTCCAGCATGAAGGCCTGCGCCCCCGGAGCCGTCGGCGAGGCCAAGCGGCTGGTCAACCACGTCGCCGGCCACCGCATCGACCACGCCCTGATGGAAGAGACCGCCAAACGCATCGCCCGCGCCCGCGTCTCGCCCGAGGGCCAGGAGGGGGTGCGCGCCTTCCTCGACAAGCGCAAGCCGGCCTGGACCCAATAGACTATGGCGGCGGGGGCTGCGGTGGAGACCAAACCGAAACGGGTGCGCAAGGCCAGACCCAAGGCCCCGCCGTGCGCCAACTGCGAAACCCCGCTCGCGGGCGCCTTCTGCCATGCCTGCGGGCAGAAGGCGCATCTGCACGACAAGCTGAGCCATCTCGTCGAGGAGTTCGCCGAAGGCATCGCCCATTTCGACGGCCGGCTGTGGCGGACCCTGCCCCTGCTGGCGCTGAAGCCGGGTCGGCTGAGCCGTGAATGGATGGCGGGCCGGCGGGTGCGCTATGTCGCGCCGCTGCACCTGTTCCTGTTCGCCGTCTTCCTGCTGTTCCTGATCCCGAACTTCACGGGCAGGCATTTGTTCAATTTCGGCGATACCCCGGCCGAGGCCGCAAACAATACCGCCCTGTGGATGGACAATCCCGACGGGACCCGGACGGAGATCGAGCCGGACGACCTCGAGGCCATCACCGGCGGGCAGGAGTTGGCGCCGCCCGTGGCGACTCTGGTCCACATGGTGGCCAAGCTTTCGAAGAACCCGCAGTACTACGGCTACAAGATGGAGGCCCTGGCCTACAAATTGTCGTTCGTGACCGTGCCCATCTCGGTCTCCATCCTGTGGCTGATGTATGCGTGGCGACGGCGGTTCAGCCTCTATCACCACGCGGTCGTGTCCCTTTACGGCCTCGGGTTCGTGGCTCTGCTGCTGGCCTTTTCAAGCCTGTTCACGGGCGGCTGGGCGATTGCGCTGAACCTGCTGATCCTTCTGGTCGCCCCCGTCCATGTGGCCGTCCACCTGAGAGGCGCCTACGGCAGCGGTTGGGTCCAGACCATCCTGCGCACCCTGGTGCTCAGCCTGCTGACGGCGGTAGCCTTTGGGGCCTTCCTCTTGGGCGTCGTCTTTCTGGGTCTGACAGGCTAGGAAACGGGAATGTTCAAATCCGTCCTGGTCGCCAATCGTGGCGAGATCGCCTGCCGCGTCTTCCGCACCGCCCGCCGCATGGGCATCCGGACCATCGCCGTCTATTCCGAGGCCGACGCCAGGGCGCTGCACGTCCGCGAGGCTGACGAAGCCGTCCTGATCGGCCCCGCGCCCGCCCGCGAGTCCTATCTCGACGCCGCGAAAGTCCTCGCCGCCGCCAAAGCCACCGGCGCCGAGGCCATCCACCCCGGCTACGGCTTCCTGTCCGAGAACGCCGACTTCGCCGAGGCGGTCGCGGCAGCGGGCATCGTCTGGATCGGCCCCAAGCCCGCGTCGATCCGCGCCATGGGACTGAAGGACGCCGCCAAGACCCTGATGATCGCGGCCGGCGTCCCGGTCACCCCCGGCTATCTCGGCGAGGACCAGTCGCTGGAACGCCTGCAGAAGGAGGCCGACGCCATCGGCTATCCGGTGTTGATCAAGGCCGTCGCCGGCGGCGGCGGCAAGGGGATGAAGAAGGTCGATCGGGCCGAAGACTTCGCCGACGGCCTCGCCTCGGCCCAGCGCGAGGGCCAGTCCTCTTTCGGCGACCCGCGCGTCCTGATCGAGAAATACATCACCCGCCCGCGCCATATCGAGGTGCAGGTGTTCGGGGATGCGCACGGAACCGTCGTGCACCTGTATGAGCGCGACTGCTCCCTCCAGCGCCGCCACCAGAAGGTGATCGAGGAGGCCCCGGCCCCCGGCATGGACGCCGCCACCCGCAAGGCCGTCACTGACGCCGCCGTCCGCGCCGCCAGGGCCGTGAACTACGAGGGCGCCGGCACCATCGAATTCATCGCCGACGCCTCCGACGGGCTGAAGGCCGACCGCATCTGGTTCATGGAGATGAACACCCGGCTGCAGGTCGAACACCCGGTAACGGAGGCGGTCACCGGCGTCGATCTGGTCGAATGGCAGTTCCGCGTCGCCGCCGGCGAGCCGATGCCGCTGAAACAGGCCGACATCCCGCTCAACGGCTGGGCCATGGAGGCCCGCCTCTACGCCGAGGATCCGGCCAACGGCTTCCTGCCGAGCATCGGCAGGCTGGAACATTTCGTCATGCCCGAGGGCATTCGGGTGGACACCGGCGTCGAACAGGGCGGCGAAGTCAGCCAGTTCTACGACCCGATGATCGCCAAGCTGATCGTGGACGCGGAAACGCGGGAAGAGGCCGCCGATATGCTGGCCGGGGCCTGCGCGGAGGTCGAGGTCTGGCCGGTCAGGACCAACGCCGCCTTCGTCATGAAATGCCTCGAGCATCCCCGGTTCGTGGCCGGCGACGTCGACACGGGCTTCATCGCCGCCGAAGAGAGCGATCTCGCCGCCGAACCGCTGTCGGAGATGGGGATTGAGGACGCTGCCAACAGGCTGCGCCAGTTCGCATCAACAGCACGGGCGGACCTGACCGCATCGCCGTGGGACCATCTCGACGGGGCTGTCGGCTTCCGCGCCAATGCGCCCGATCGCCGGACCCAGTCCGTCCGCGTCGACGGCGCGCCCCACGTCGCCGAATTGCTCGAGGATGACGATCATCCGATGACCCGCCTGATCGGCCTGTCGGCCACACGGGTGGTCGCGTTCGAGAATGGCTCGGCCTTCGACGTCAGCGCCTTCGGCCGGGCGGGAGGCGGTTCGGGTTCCGGCCCCGCCTCAGACGGCGCCCTCCGCGCGCCCATGCCCGGCAAGATCGTCGCCACGCCCGCCAAACCCGGAGACGCGGTGACCAAGGGCCAGCCCGTCGTCGTGCTGGAAGCCATGAAGATGGAACACGCCCTCGTCGCCCCGTTCGACGGGGTGGTCGGCGAGATCAGCGTGTCGATCGGCGATCAGGTGTCGGCGGATGCGGTGCTGGCCACGGTCACGGCCGGCGAGGCCTGAGGCCCGCTCAGCGAAACCCGATCCCGCCCATCGGCGCCGTCGCCCGGGCATCCTCAAAGGTGGCGATCAGCGGCAGGCCGCGGGCGATGGCGGCCTTGACCTCGGGAACCTGCAGCGAGGCGCGGTGGGCCGCCTGGTCGGTCCAGACCTCCGTCACCCAGATGGCATGGTCGTCCGCCGGATCATGGGCGACGATATAGCTGAGGCAGCCCGGCATGGTTCCAAGGCTCTCCAGCAGGATCGCGGTCAGGGCGTCGCGTTGGCCGGGTATGGCCGTCATCCTGCCGATCAGTCCGTACATGGCGCGTCCGTCCGTTCCCGCGCTCGCCACGGCAGAGCATCACCGGACCGCCCACCGGGGGACACCCGCGATCAACCTGCGCGACACGAGCCGCATACCGACTCAATAGCCGCGTCGCCCCGCCTTGTCTCTCGCGCCGGACCGTCCGCGTCGCTATCGCCGACGGCAGGTCCTGATGCCCAGCAGGGTGTAGAGCGGGCAGGTTCCGAACAGGCCGGTCAGCAGCGGCACGGCCCCGACCCAGCCCCATGGCGTCTGCGGCCCGACAAAGACGAGCGCGATCAGGCCGAGCCCGACGATAACCCGGAGAATTCGATCCAGACCGCCGACATTCGCCTTGAACATGATGTATCTCCCGCAATGCGCTCATCATCGTTGGACGGGTCCGCCGCTCCGCGCATTGTCCGAGAACAATGCTCGCCCGCGAAACAGGGCGGCGGCGGTCAGATTGCAGGAAAGAGGATCGGTTGCCGCTCCACATGATCAAACTGTGCGTCGGCGTCGCAAAGGTCGAGACGCTGGAACGTCGCGCGGCCAAGGGCGAGTGGCTGACCGTCCAGACCCGGATGACGCCCAAACGGGCGGCGGAGCTGGAGGACGGCGGCTCCCTGTACTGGGTGATGAAGGGCTCGGTGACCTGCCGTATGCCCATCCTCGACATCGCCACCCGCGGCGAGGGCAAGGCCAGCATGTGCCACATCAAACTGTCGCCCGACGTCGTCCGCACCGCTCCCCAGGCCCGCCGCCCCTTCCAGGGCTGGCGCTATCTGGAGCCGAAGGACGCGCCGCCGGACCTGTCGACGCTGGACGCGGGCGAGGTGCCGGAGGACCTGGCCAAGCGGCTCCGTGAGATGGGGGCCTGGTAGGGGTGATCAGTGGTTGGTGATTGCAGCTTCCCTGCTTGCGGAAGGACGGCGCTGTTCGCGCTCCCTCGCCGGCGCTGGCCAGCCACTAGCCACTAACCACTAATCACTCTCCCCGACTCCGGCTAACGTCCCCCCATGTCCGCTCCCCGTTCCGACCGGCTGGAAGACGCCCTGCACCGAATCTTCGAGGGCGGTAAGACGACGCGCGCCAGCTGGTTCGCCCTGACCGGCGGCGAGACCCTGTTCGCCGAGTGCGACGCCGCCGACACCCTCTATCTGCTGCGCAGCGGCCGTCTGGGGGTGTTCCGCCGCGATCACGGCGAGGATCGCCCGCCGCAGTTCGTCGGCGTCATCCGGCCCGGGGAGCCCGCCGGCGAAATGGCCATGCTGGCCGGCACCCAACACACCGCCGATGTGGTCGCCCTGCGCGACTGCGAGGTCCTGGCCCTGCCGCGCGACGCCTTCTTCGAGGCGGCCCGCACCGAGCCGGACCTGATGGTCGAACTGTCCCGGCTGATGATCCAGCGCGCCCGCGACCGGCGCTCGGGCGGCGGGGAGCCCAGCGTGTTCGGATTCATTTCGGCCCGGCCTCGCCCGATCCGCGCCTTCGTCGAGCGCATCGCCGCCGCCATCGAGGCCGACGGCTTCACCTGCCAGGTCATCGACCACTCCGCCCTGGCCTCGGCCGCCGAATGGTTCAGCCGGGTCGAGGACTCCCACGACTTCGTCCTCTATGTCGCGGAGATGGAAGAGCCCGCCTGGGCCGCCCTCTGCGCGCGCCAGGTCGACCGGGTCTTCGTCGTCGGCAATGGCGTGATGGCTCCGCCGAACCGGCCCATGCCGTATGCGGGGGTGTTGGACGCCCAGCGCCGGACGGACCTCATCCTGCTGCGCGACCCGCGCATGGCCCGGCCGGCCAATACCGCCGTCTGGCTGGACGCGATCCAGCCCGGCCGATGGTTTCAGGCTGTGGACGGCGACAAGGCCGACGCCGATCGAATGGCCCGGGTCATCACCGGAACAGCCGTCGGGGTGGTCATGTCGGGCGGGGGCGCGCGGGCCTATTCCCACATCGGCGCGCTCAGGGCCCTGCATGAGGCGAAGGTGCCGATCGATTTCGTCGGCGGCTCGTCGATGGGGGCGGTGATCGCGGCCGGCCCGGCCATGGGCTGGTCGCAGGAAGAGCTGGAAGCCCGCATCCACAAATCCTTCGTCGAGAGCGATCCGCTGTCCGACCTCGCCTTCCCCATGCTGGCCATGACGCGGGCGCACAAGGTCGATCGCCTGCTGCTGGAAGCCTATGGCGAGACCGATCTGGCCGACCTGTCCCGGCCCTTCTTCGCGGTCTCCACGAATCTGACCAGCGGCAAGATCGAGGTGCACCGGCGCGGCCTGATGCGGAGAGCCATGCGCGCCTCCATCGCCATTCCGGGCCTGCTGCCGCCCATCGTCATCGACGGCCAGGTGCTGGTCGACGGCGCCGTGCTGAAGAACCTGCCGACCGAGGTCATGCGCCAGATGCACAGCGGCCCGATCATCGGCGTCGACATGTCCGAGGCCCGCGGCGTCGACCCGGCCCTGATCGAGCATCCGCCGTCGATCTGGCGGCTGATCGTGACCGGGGCCTGGCGGCGCGGGCCGCCCATCGTCTCGATCCTGATGCGCTCGGCGACCCTGACCACGGACGCGGACATCGAGAGCTCGCGCGCCGCCACCGACCTGCTTATCCAGCCGACGCCCGACGGGCTGGACATCCGCGACTGGAAGGGGTTCGACGCCGGCGTCGCCGCCGGCTATCTCGCCGCCGCGGAAAGCCTCGCCAAACTGGACGGTCCGGTCACCGGCCTGCGGCGGCGACGTTCGGTCAGCGACGTCGCGCTACCAGAAACAGACGCGGAAACGGCAACAGGGTCACCCTGTCGGGACGGGACGGAAACGCCTCGGAAAGCCGCGCGCCCAGGGCGGAAACGAACGCCTCGCGCATAGCGGGGTCGCCCAGGGCCGCCAGGAAGGGGCGAAGCGCCGTCCCCTTCATCCACTCCAGCACCGGATCGGGCCCGGTCAGGGCGTGCAGATAGGTGGTCGTCCAGACGTCGATCTCGCCACAGGTCCCGGACAGCACCTCATAATAGGCCTCGGGCGACAGCAGGGGGGCGATGGCTTCGACCCCCGCGAGCGTCGCGGCCCAAGGCCCCTCGGCGGCCACGGCGCGCAAAAGCATATGATGCCGGGTCTCGTGCGCCATCGGCATCTGGATCGCCAAGACGCCGCCGGGCGCCAGCGTCTCCGCCAGCCGTCGCGCCAGGGCCGGATGGTCGGGCAGCCAGTGCAGGGAGGCGTTGGCCAGAATCAGGTCGGCGGGCGCTTCGGGGCTCCAGGTCGCGATATCGCCCTGACGCCAGTCGACATCGGCGCCGAGCGCCCGCGCCTGCGCCAGCATCTCGGCGCTGGAATCCAGTCCATGCACCGTCGCCGCGGGATGCCGCCGCTTCAGCATGGCCGCGTGCTGGCCCGCGCCGCAGCCCAGGTCCCAGATCTCGCGCGGATCGAGGTCGCCGGGCAGGCGCAGCAGCAGATCGAGGGCGGCGCGATCGCGCTCGGCCTGGAAGCGGCTGTACTGTCGGGGGTCCCAGGCGGGGGGCGCGTCGGTCATGCCGGAAAACGCCTCTGCGGAGGGAGGAGATGGTACCGCCTCTCAGGCTTGAACTGAGGACCTCCGGTTCCACAAACCGGCGCTCTAACCAACTGAGCTAAGGCGGCGCAGGCCCGCACGGGGCGACGCGAGGGCGGGTTCTAGCGGGCCCGCCGGGACGGATCAAGCAAGCCGCTGCGATAATCGACACGTCGCAGACGAAAACGCCCCGGAGGCGGACCTCCGGGGCGCTGACGTTTTGACTGTCCGGCGGATTACTCCGGCGGCGGCGGACGGAAGCGGACGTTCCACTCCACCCGGGCGCCGACGGCGGCGCCGTCGACCGTACCCGGCGTCACCCGCGAGCGGCGAGCGGCGGCGAGAGCGGCGGAGCCGAAGCCCATGCCCGGAGGATCTTCCGAAACCACCCGGCAATCCGCGAGGCTGCCGTTCGGCTGCAGGGCGCAGCTGACGCGAACCGTCGAGATGCCCTCGATGCCGCGGGCTGCCGCGCGTTCCGGATACTCCGGCACCACCTGGCGACCCCAGCTCGGGTTGGTCACGACCGACGGCCGCGGCGGAGCCGGAGGCGCCGGAGGCGGCGGCGGACCGGGGACGATGACCGGGGGACCGCGATACTCGACGCGGTCTTCCTTCTTCGTCGGCTCGATCGGCAGGGTCACCGGCGGCGGCGGCGCGTTCGGAACCACGACCGGGGGACGCACCTGCAGCTTGGGCGGCGGGGGCGTGTCCGGCGGAGGCGGCGGAGGCGGCGGCGGCGGCGGCGGGATCGGCTCGATCAGCTCCACGTCCACCGAGTCGTCCGAGTAGTTGATCTCTTTCAACTTGAACGTGGCGTTGATGAAGTAGATCGCCAGGATCGAGAACAGGATGCTGACCACCAGAACGCTGACCAGGAGCACACCCGGGGGAACCCCGAACAAACCCTTGGCTTTCGGCGCGTCGTATCTGGAACGGTGATATTCGATGTCTGTCATGATCTCACCGTTTCCTACTGAGCATCCGTATCTTCACCGACCAGGGCAACGCTGTAGAAGCCGTTGTCCTGCAGCGAGTTCATGACCTGCATGAAATCGCCGTACCGGGTCGTCTTGTCGGCCCGGATGAAGATACGCTCGTCGGCGGGATTTCGCCGGCCGATCTGAGCCGTCAACTCCGAACCGATCTGGTCCAGCTCAACAGGAGAATCGCCGAGGAAGGACCGACCGTTGCTTTGGATCGAAATATAGATCGGCGTCGGCGGATTAGCCTGTAGCGGAGCAACGGCACGCGGCAGTTTCACCTCAACGGATGGTGCGGCGAGAGGGGCCGCGACCATGAAGATGATGAGCAGAACCAGCATGATGTCCACGAAGGGCGTGACATTGATCTCGCTGTTCTGCTCAACGGTGTATTTGCCGCCGCCGCCGCCGGAAAGTTTGGCGGCCATCGAGCTTACGCTCCCTTGTCGAGGTTACGCGAGATGGCGTTGGTCAGCTCAGCCGAGAAGCCGTCCGAACGGGTGCCGTACGCCGAGATGCGGGTGTTGAAGTAGTTGTAGAAGATAACCGCCGGGATAGCGGCGAACAGGCCGATGCCGGTGGCCAGCAGCGCCTCGGCGATACCGGGGGCGACGACGGCCAGGTTGGTCGTGTTGGTGTTCGCGATGCCGATGAAGGAGTTCATGATCCCGTAAACGGTGCCGAACAGACCGATGAACGGACCGGTCGAACCGACGGAAGCCATGAACTGCTGGCCGCCCGAGAGACGCTTGGCCAGACCGGCCTGAACGGCGGCGACGGCTTGCTGGGCGCGCATCAGGGCCGAGTCGGCGTGATCGCCGGTCACCGAGAGACCTGCTTGACGCGACAGTTCGATTTCGTCGGTCGCCGCGGCGGCCATGTCTGCCAGCGGGTTGCCGTCGAACTCGTCCGCGGTCGCCACGCGACGCATGTCGGCGATGGTGCGGGCCTGGCGGAAGGATTCCAGGAACTGGTCGGTGCGGCGGTTCAGCGAGCCGAACTCGAAGATTTTGATGAGCAGCAGAACCCAGGTGAAGATCGAGGCGAGGACGAGGCCGATCATGACGGTCTTAACGACCGGGTCGGCGTCCATGAACATGCTGGCCGGCGTCATCTTGCCGTGGTTTTCACCACCGACGACGGCGGGCTCTGCGGGGTCGGCCGCGGGAGCGGCGGCTTCAGCGGCCGGGGCGGCGGCCGGAGCGGTTGCTGCAGCGGCCGGATCGGCGGCGGGGGCGGGGGCATCCTGCGCGAGAACCGGCGTGCCGGCCATAAGGACGCCGGCGGCGGCCATAGCCAGGAGGATGTTGGTCTTCTTGATATCGAACATAGTTCGCCAGTTCCTGCTGTTTGGTCTGACTTGTGGAACCCAAAAGAAACGGCCGCAGACGACGACCGCCCTCGATGAAATTCTGGTCCGCCGATGCGGGAGGAAATCCCCCGATCCTTGGAACGCCTTTTGACGCTTCCGGTTGCCTGGTGGCTTCCGGCACGGCGCCGACGGTCTTGGGGAACCGTTTTCCCCACCCCCGTCAACTGCCCGCAAAGGAACGCGGTCAAGCTCCTTTGGCGAACGCATACCAGAGCGTCAAGTGCGGGACGGTGCTTTTCCCCTCGCAAGGGAGCCGACAGACCCGAAGCCAAAGATTCGGGCGGAAAGCGACATTTTGATGATGGGACCGCGCCGCTTTCCCCGATCGGGAAAAGGCGATGGTGCCTGGGGGCGGATTCGAACCACCGACACGCGGATTTTCAATCCGCTGCTCTACCAACTGAGCTACCCAGGCGCACGCGTCGCGGCGCGGAGGCGGCGTCTATAGGCGAGCGGTCCGGGGGTGTCCAGCCGTCTGATCAGTCTTCGTCGCGCTCTTCGGAAAGCGCCTCGTCGCCGGTCTCGGGAATGACATAGCCGCCGCTGAACCAGCGCTGCAGATCGACGTCGGCGCAACGCTTGGAACAGAAGGGCTTGTAGGCCTCGACCACCGGCTTGCGGCGGCAGATGGGACAGGTCGCCATGGTCAGCCCTCTTCGCGGATGAAAGCGCCCGGCGCGACCGCCGGATCAGCGATGAGATGGGCTCTCGGCCCCAGTCGCGCCACCAGAGGTCCGGCGAGGGCCGCCTCGTCCGGAGCGCAGCGCAGTCCGATCCGGGCGATCGTGGTGTCGGACAGCAGGCTGTGGCGCAGGCTCCGCACGATGTCTTGGGCCCGCTGCCCGGGCCGTCTGCGCCGGTCAGGGCCGTTCAGAATCTCTTCCAGCGGCGTCCGCCGCCACGGCAGGGCCAGCTGCAGCACGCCGAACCGGTTGACGGGCCCGAAGACGACCTCGGGATCGCCGCCGAACGCCTGCTTTGCCGCCGCCATGACGACGTCGCCGTCCTGGCCCGTTCCGATCAGGTCGATCGCCACGAGGCCGCCCCAGCCTTTCAGCCGGATCAGGCGGGCCGCGGCGTGCAGGCCCTGCCGATTCGCCCGGGTCCTCGCGGCCGCGCCGAACGACACCCCCGGCGCGGGGGCCAGGTCCAGATCGACCGCGATCAGGGCCCGGGTGCGCTCGACCCTCAGGTCCAGGCCCGTGTCGGGGAACAGTTCGCCGGGCCAGCCCGCCTCTTCCTCAGCGTCCCAACCGGCCTGAATGGCTTTGAGGCCCGTGACGCGTTCGACGCCGGGCGCCAGCCGGGCCAGGGTCTCGGCCACCGTCGGGCCGGGCGCGAGCAGACGCGGCCCGCCCTCCCCCGCCCCGATCAGGCGCAGGGTAGGTCCCTTGCCCTCGCGCGGCTCGGCCGTGACCTCGACCTCGACCTTCCGGCCGACCGCCAGCCGGTCCTGCCCGCGGAACGGCAGGAAGCCGTGCACGGTCGGCCCCAGATCGACGAAGGCGCCCTTCAGCCCCGGGTGAACCTCGGCGATTCGGCCGACGCAGCGCGCGCCGAGACGATGCTCGGCCACGTCATCCTCGCGCTGGATCAGCAGATGTTCGAACCGGCCGTCCCGAACGACCACGCCCCGGACCTCGCCGGGCGTGTCGTCGAGGAAGACCTCCAGGCTCACGGCCGCCAGCCCGCGCCGTTCAGCAGATTGACCGTCTCGAACAGCGGCAGGCCCATGACCGCCGGATAGCTGCCGACCAGCCGGGTGACGAAGGCCCCCGCCCGGCCCTGGATGCCGTAGCCGCCCGCCTTGCCCCGCCATTCGCCCGAGGCCACATAGGCGGCGATCTCGGGGTCGGACAGGACCTTGAAGCTGACGCGGGTGTCGACGACGCGGCGGGTGGTCCGCCCGCCGGCCGTCACGGCCACCCCGGTGAAGACCCGGTGGTTGCGGCCCGACAGAAGTTTCAGGAACCGCGTCGCCTCGGCCTCGTCGGCGGCCTTTTCCAGCAGCCGGCGGCCCACGGCCACGACGGTGTCGGCCGCCAGCACCACGGCGTCCGGCGCCCCGGCCGCCACGGCCTCGGCCTTCGACACAGCCAGCCGCGCGGCGAGACGCGACGGGGTCTCGTCCTTCAGCGGCGTTTCGTCGATGTCGGCGGGATCGACCCGGTCGGGCGTGATCCCGACCAGCGCCAGCAGTTCGATGCGGCGCGGGCTGGCCGAGGCCAGCACCAGTTCCGGACGGCTCATTCGAGCCCGTCCTTACTTGAAGCGATAGGTGATGCGGCCCTTGGTCAGGTCATAGGGCGTCATCTCGACCAGGACCTTGTCGCCGGCCAGCACGCGGATGCGGTTCTTGCGCATCTTGCCGGCGGTGTGGGCGATGATCTCGTGGTCGTTGCCCTCGAGCAGCACGCGGAACGTCGCATTCGGCAGCAGTTCGCTGACGACGCCGGGAAACTCGAGCAGTTCTTCCTTAGCCATGCGGCCTCTCGCGCCCTGTGAATACGAGTCAGAACGCGCGCCGGGCGAAAGCGCGCGTCGTTAAGGAGCGGGCGTATGCCTGAAATCCGGCCGTTAGTCGAGGCGGCGGGTGGCGAGGAGTGATTAGTGGCTAGTGATTAGTGGTTTGCTGATGCAGCCGATGGCGTCTGCCGATCCACCGCCGCTGCCTGAGGCCGGCAGCCACTAATCACTCCCCTACCCCCGCCGGTACAGCGCCGTCACCAGCGTGAACAACCGCCGCGCCGTTTCGTGGTCGATGGCGATCTTGCCGTCCAGCCGGGCCTTGAGCAGTTCGGCGCCTTCGTTGTGCAGGCCGCGCCGGCCCATGTCGACGGCCTCGATCTGGGCGGGCGAGGTGCCGCGCAGGGCTTCGTAATAGCTGTCGCAGATGGCGATATAGTCCTTCACCACCTTGTTCAGGGGCGTCAGGGACAGGCCGTGGACGCGGTGAAACTCCGGCCCGGTGATCTCGAACGCCAGCCGGCCGTCCACCATCGCCAGCTTCAGCGCATAAGGGCCGCCCGCCGCGCCGGCGGGCTGGAAGCTGTTCTTCTCGACCAGATCGAAGATGGCGACACGCCGTTCATGCTCGATCTCGGCGGTCGCGGATTGCAGGGTCGCAGGGTCGAGGTCGATCGAGGTCAGCCGGTGTTCGCTCACGTCGGATCCGCCTCTTCCGACAGATGGGTCGGCGCCAGTTTCGCGGGCCAGCGTTCCGACAGGTCCGTCAGCACGGCGTCCAGGCATTCCACGTCGATGCGCAGGTCGCCCCCGCCGGCGAACATCAGGATGACCCGACCCCCGGGCGCCTCGTCCGGCGCGAACTCCATGGCCAGCAGCTCCAGCGCGCTCTCGGGCAGGCGCGGCAGGCGTCGGCTCTTGACCGCGATCACGTCGCCGAACTGCATGGCGGCCATCACCCGCGTGCCGCCGCACTCCCAGCAGAAGCGGCTCAGCTTCAGCGTCACGCGCCGCCACGACGGCTCCCAGACGATGTCGACCGGCCGCAGGATGGCGTCCTGCAGCGCCGCGGAGATGATGTGCAGGTCGTCGGCGTCCTCGGCCAGCAGGCGCAGCGGCTCGACCGGCGCGCGCGCGCCCACGTCCGCCTCCGTGTCCGCCTCGACCTCGCCGGCCTCAGTGCTCATGGTCGTCGTCCCGGACGCGGCGAATCTCGGCGCCGCAGGCGCTCAGCTTCTCTTCCAGCCGCTCGAACCCGCGATCGAGGTGATACACGCGCCCGACCGTGGTCTCGCCCTGGGCCGCCATGCCGGCGATGACCAGGCTGACCGAGGCCCGCAGGTCCGTGGCCATGACCTGGGCGCCGTGCAGCGCGGTCACGCCATGCACCACCGCCTCCCCGGCCTGGACATGGATGTCCGCCCCCAGCCGCGCCAGCTCGGGCGCGTGCATGAAGCGGTTCTCGAAGATGTTCTCGTGGATGACGCTGTCGCCTTCGGCCGTGGTCATCAGGGCCATGAACTGGGCCTGCAGGTCGGTGGCGAAGCCCGGATAGACCTCGGTCGCCACATTGACGGCCTTCAGCCGCACGGCCGGGTCGCGCTTCACGATCACCCCGTCCGCGGTCGGCGTCACCTCGACCCCGGCCTCGATCATCTTTTCGCCCAGGGCCGTCATCAGCTCCGGCCGCGTCTTCGTCAGCCGCACCTCGCCCCCCGTCATGGCCGCGGCCACGGCGTAGGAGCCCATCTCGATCCGGTCGGGAATCACCGACCACTCGGCCCCGCCCAGCGAACCCACGCCGGTGATGACCAGCTCGTCCGTGTCGATTCCCTCGATCCGCGCGCCCATGGCGGTCAGGCAGCGGGCCAGGTCGCCGATCTCCGGCTCGCGCGCGGCCTTGCGCAGCACGGTCACCCCGTCCGCCAGCACGGCGGCCAGCAGGGCGTGTTCGGTCGCGCCGACCGAGACGAAGGGAAACTCAATCTCGGCCCCCTTCAGGCCGTGCGGCGTCCGGGCGATGACATAACCCTCGTCCAGCTCGATCTCGGCCCCCATGGCCGTCAGGGCCTGCAGATGCAGGTCGACCGGCCGCGCGCCGATGGTGCAGCCGCCGGGCAGGGACACCTTGGCCTCGCCGGTGCGGGCCAGCAGCGGCCCCAGCACATTGAACGAGGCCCGCATCTGGCGAACCAGATCGTAGGGGGCGAAGGTCGAGGTCAGGGCGGCGGCATGAAACAGCGTCTCCTGCCCCTCGGCGCCCTCGCGCTCCGAGACCTGGACCCCGAGTTCCTCCAGCAGACGACCGAGGAATTTCGTATCCGCCAGACGCGGCATATTGGTCAGAAGCAACGGCTGATCGGTCAGGATCGATGCGGCCATCAGCTTGAGGGCGGAGTTCTTGGCGCCGCTGATCGGAATCGTTCCGTTCAGACGGGCGCCGCCGGTGATGGCGATGCTGTCCATGTCGTCTCTTGCGACCCCGTGCAGGGCGCAAGGGGGGATCGGCTATCTAGCGCGGACCAGCGTCCTTGCGAAAGGCCGACGTCCGTCCGGCCGATGACATTCAGTTGCTCGGCTTTGCAGGCTTGGCGGACCGCGCGGCCGCCTTGCGCCGTTTCAGATTGTCCCGCAGGGCCGTGGCCAGCCGCTGGGCCCGTGCTGTCGCGGGCGTTTTCGCCGGCGCCAGGGGGTCCGGCAGGCTCGCCGGCAGGTCGGGTCGGGGCGCGGCGGTCTCGGACTCATCCATGCGCCGATCAGACCCGCAGTCGAACTTTTCCGCAAGCGGCTGCAATCGGGGCTTCCCCCTTTGTCCCCGGTTGGCTATAGGGCCGCTTCCTCAGATCAGGCCGCCGTAGCTCAGTGGTAGAGCGCATCCTTGGTAAGGCTGAGGTCGTGGGTTCGATTCCCCCCGGCGGCACCACCTCTGAAGACAGAAAGGGCGGAGCTTTTACAGCTCCGCCCTTTTCCGTTCCGGTGCCTGCAACACGCTGCACCGGCATCCTGTTCAAGCCCTGGACCTTGTCATCCCGGACGCCGCAACGCGGCGATCCGGGACGTGGGAGCACAATCATCCGACCGCCCGGAAGGCGCGTCAGCGGCTATCCGGGCGACACGTCAGGACAGACAGCGTGGCGGCGACCTGTCTCCCGGACAATCGCGTGGCGATTTCCGGGAGGTCCGGACCAATTGGACATCCCGTCCCGGCTCTCCGCTTCGCTTCGGCCGGGATGACAAGGGTCCGGACCGTCAGTCGCCGGCGCGATTCGGCTGGATCAGCGGGTAGCGCCGCGGCGGGCCGTTCGGCCGCATAAGGCGGCTCTCATATTCTCCCGCCGCCTGCGGCGACTGGTAGCCCGGGAAGGCGTAACCGCTGTCGTCATAATAGGGCTGCTCAAGGCCGGACCCGTAATACGCATAGCCGTTCTCGACCTGCCGGTAGCTGAGGTCCAATCGCCCATGCTCCCCGACCGGCAGCGAAACCGCCGCGCCATAGTCGCGATAGCCGCCGGTGCCGATGCCGAAACTGACCTCGCCGTGCATCTTGCGATCGTCGGCCGGCTCGTTCGCGGTCTCTCCCCAGGGCTTGTCAGCCGTCGAGCGCCCGGCGATCCAGCGATCGATCTGCTGATCCGTGGTCAGGCCGTGCGGCACGGCGTCCTGGGTCGCGCCGGCGGTCGAGGCGGCGACCGGCCGGGCCGAGGCTTCGAGGTCGACGGTGGTGGCGGGGGCGGTGGCGACGACGCCGTCAGGATCGGAGGCCAGCAGCGCGGCCGTCAGGATCAGTGCGAAAACGGCCATGCGACGGACTCCACTCGAAACCTCACCCTAGCCTCAAATGAGGCCAGAGCGTGATCCCGAAAAGTGTTCGCGGTTTTCAGAATAGATCATGCTTCGCGCAAAAAGCCGCCCGGCGCAGCGCGCCGGGCGGTCAGGCCGTCCCGTCGCCGCGTCCCAGCGGGTCTGGCAGCCGCCCGCCCTCGGGCACGAAGGTCAGGGCCACCGAATTGATGCAGTAGCGCAGGCCGCCGGGCCCCGGTCCGTCCGGAAACACATGGCCCTGGTGGCTGTCGCAGCGGGCGCAGCGGGTCTCGGTGCGGGTCATGCCGTGGGACCGGTCGGTGATCGCACGGACGTGCGCCGGATCGACCGGCTCGGTGAAACTGGGCCAGCCGGTGCCGCTCTCGAACTTGGTCCCGGTCCGGAACAGCGGCAGGCCGCATTCCCGACAGCAGAACACCCCCGCCCGCTTCTCGCCCAGCAACGTTCCGCAGAACGGCGCCTCGGTGCCGTGCGCCAGCAGAACGCGCTTCTCTTCGGCGGACAGGTCCGCCTCCAGCGCCACCCGCTGGCTGTCGCTGGGGGGCGTGAGGTCATAGCCGGATGAGGAACGCAGGGCTTGAGCGGTGTCTGGATCGGTCATGGCGTTGAGATAGGAAGCGCCGGCCGAGGGTTCCAGTGATGAGTTCCTTCCCCCCTCGCGGGGGAAGGTGGCTCGCATAGCGAAAGGGATGGGGGCTCAGTCATCGCTCCGGATACGAAAAAAGGGGACTGCCAGCGGCAGTCCCCCCATCCGGGCCGCTTCCGGCCCACCTTCCCCCGCAAGGGGGGAAGGGTCATGCAGGTTTACTGGAACAGCGTCCCGACCCAGGCCCGGACGGCCGTCTCGTCGACGGGGTTGCCGGTGTAGGTCAGGCCCTGGGCCGGGGTGTAGGGCTGGTTGTTGGCGCGCGGGCGCGAGGTCCAGGCCTTGTGGCCGTAGCTCAGGTCCGAATAGTTCGACGGCAGGCGCAGCAGCGTCGGCTCGACGAAGATCGAGTCGGTGGCCGTGGTCGAACCGGCGATGCGCACGTTCGGCAGTCTGGACAGCAGGTCCAGGGTGTCGAGGCAGCCGCCCGAGCAGCCGGCGTCGACCAGGACGATCACCGGCCCCTGGACGGGGTTGGGCGCGCCGGTGTCGGCCACGGCGGGGCGGCCCGCGAGGGTGAAGGTCGGACGGCCGGCGGCGATGGCGGCGTCATAGGCGGCCACGATCTCGCGCGTCTGCTCGATCACCGACATGGATTCCTGGACGAAATAGGGATCGGCCTCCATGCGGCCGAGCGCGGCGGCGTACCAGTCGCGGTTGCCCTGGGTGGCGCGGTAGGTGATGTCGCCGGCGGCCGGCTGGCGGCTGACGGTGAACTCGGGCGTCCAGATGCGGTTGGCCAGGCCATAGCCGCGCGCGGTCGAGGAGTTCTCGCCCGAGCCCGAGGCCGCGCGCAGGTCGAGGACAAAGCCCTGAGGTCCGCGCAGGGTCGCGGCCTGGGCCTCGACGGCGGCGTTGAAAGCAGGCCAGCCGGCGGTGTCGGCGAAGGAGTGGACATGCAGCCAGGGCCGGCCGTTGACCGTCTCCACCGCCAGCGGGGTGGCGGGCGGCATATAGACGGTGGCGCGGTAGGCGGCCTCAAGATCGCCGGCGACGACCGGGATGGGGCGGATCTGCAGTTCACGCGGACGGCCGCGCCCGGACTGGAAGCTGCACTGCGACGGCACGCCCGCCGTGAAGGGATTGTTGCGGTTCCACATCAGATAGGGCGCCGAGGTGACGCGGCCGGCCTCGGTCTCGAGGTTGCCCTCCCAGCGGTCCAGCTTGGCGCGGGCGAATTCCTCGATCGGGGTGACATTGCACTCGGTCACCACGTCGCCGACCCGCGGCGCGCCGCGCGTGCCCGGCTTCACATAGGTCACGACATAGCGGCCGTTGCGCCAGCCGGTGGCGAAGCCCGGCCAGCTGGTGCCGAAATAGGGGCCCATGCCCTCGAAGGTCGGGCTGACCCGGATGTTCGAATCGCGGAAGCCGCCGGCGTAATAGCGCAGCAGATAGGCGTGGCTGTCGCCGCTGTTCACGCGCGAGGCCAGACCGAGGGATTCCTGCAGTCCGCTGTCGAGCCAGGCCCGGAAGCCCTGGCTGGCCGCGCCCGGCACCGC
Organism: Brevundimonas denitrificans; assembly: GCF_030160755.1. Lineage (GTDB taxonomy): Bacteria > Pseudomonadota > Alphaproteobacteria > Caulobacterales > Caulobacteraceae > Brevundimonas > Brevundimonas denitrificans. The sequence continues at coordinate 24,777 of NZ_BSOY01000035.1, forward strand.
CGGCGCCGGATGGTTGGCGGCCAGTTCGTCATGCGACCGCTGCAGATCCTGCCGGGCCAGGGCCCGGAAGTCCTGGGCGGAGGCGGCGCCGGCGCTGACGACGAGGGACAGGGCGGCGGCGGCGGCGAAGGTAAGCGGTCGGGACATCAGGTCAGGCTCCAGGCCAGTAAGCGGGACAGGGACGGATCAAGATTGAAGGGGCGGGGATGAACGGAACTGGAACGGGTTAAACCCCATCGGAACCGCCCTTGCCAAGCCCATACCCGGCTCAGGTGAACGCCCCTCCGGTTTACTCCCGCTGGATCGCGGCCTAATCGGGGCGGTCCCTTCACGCCGCGATCACGTTCGCTTCAGATTCAAAGACGCATGTTCTCCAAAATCCTGATCGCCAACCGCGGCGAAATCGCCGTCCGCATCATCAAGACCTGCCGCCGCATGGGCATCAAGACGGTGCAGGTCTATTCCGAGGCCGACGCCGGCTCCCTGGCCGTCGAGATGGCCGACGAATCCGTCCTGATCGGCCCCGCCCCCGCGGCCCAGTCCTATCTGCTGGCCGACCGGATCGTCGAAGCGGTGCGCCAGACCGGCGCCGAAGCGGTCCACCCCGGCTTCGGCTTCCTCTCCGAGAACGCCGGCTTCGCCCGCCGCCTGCGCGACGAGGGCATCGCCTTCATCGGCCCCAACCCCGAGGCCATCGAGGCCATGGGCGACAAGATCAGCTCCAAGAAGCTGGCCGCCGCCGCCGGCGTCTCCACCGTCCCCGGCCACATGGGGCTGATCGAGACGACGGAAGAGGCGATCACCATCGCCAACGGGATCGGCTATCCGATCATGATCAAGGCCTCGGCCGGCGGCGGCGGCAAGGGCATCCGCGTGGCCCACTCCGACGCCGACATGGCCGAGGGCTTCGCCGCCGTGAAGGCCGAGGCCCTGAACGCCTTCGGCGACGACCGCGTCTTCCTCGAGAAATTCATCATCGACCCGCGCCACATCGAAATCCAGGTGATGGGCGACAAGCACGGCAATGTCGTCCACCTGTTCGAGCGCGAATGCTCGATCCAGCGCCGCAACCAGAAGGTCATTGAGGAGGCCCCCTCCCCGCTGCTGGACCAGGCCACCCGCGACGCCATGGGCGCCCAGGCCGTCGCCCTCGCGAAGGCCGTGAACTACGACAGCGCCGGCACGGTCGAGTTCGTAGCCGGTCAGGACCGCTCGTTCTTCTTCCTTGAGATGAACACCCGGCTGCAGGTCGAGCACCCAGTGACCGAACTGATCACCGGCGTCGATCTGGTCGAACAGATGATCCGCTCGGCCTGGGGCGAGAAGCTGGCCTTCGCTCAGAAGGACCTGGCCATCAACGGCTGGGCCATCGAGAGCCGCATCTACGCCGAGGACCCCTACCGCGGCTTTCTGCCCTCGATCGGCCGGCTGGTTCGTTATGAGCAGCCCGAGGAAGGCGATCAGGGCGACTACACGGTCCGCAACGATTCCGGCGTCCGCGAGGGCGACGAGATCTCGATGTTCTACGATCCCATGATCGCCAAGCTCTGCGCCTGGGGCGAGACCCGCGACGCCGCCGTCGACGGCATGGCCCGGGCGCTGGAGGACACCCACATCCACGGCGTCGGGCACAACATTCCCTTCCTCGCCGCCGTCATGGACCAGCCCCGCTTCCGCTCGGGCCATATCTCGACCAGCTATATCAAGGACGAATTCCCCGACGGCTTCCACGGCCTCCTGCCCGACCGCCGCCAGACCGACATCCTGATCGCCACGGCCGCCGCCATGAACGAGATCGCCTCGGAACAGTCCGGCGATCCGTCCGGCCGCACTGACTGGATCGTCCTGATCGCCGCCCAGGGTCCGTGCCATCCCGCCGGCCCCGGCGACGCCCACGGCGTCTCCCTCGGCTATGACGACGACGAGGCCCTGACGCTGGACCTCGCCGGCGAGGACCGCGCCCTGCAGCTCTCCGACATCGACTGGCGCCCCGGCCTGGCCCAGTTCCGCGCCGCCCTGGACGGCGTCCCCTTCACGGCCGAGGTCAGCCGCGTGGCCGACGGCTTCGTCATCCGCACCCGCGCCGCCCGCGCCCGCGTCCGCGTGCTGAGCCCCGCCGTCGCCGCCCTCTACGCCCGCCTGCCGGAAAAGGTCGCCGCCGACACCTCGAAACTGATCCAGTCCCCCATGCCGGGCCTCGTCGTCTCCATCCCGGTGACCGTCGGCCAGGAGGTCAAGACCGGCGAGACCGTCGCCATCATCGAGGCCATGAAGATGCAGAACATCCTCAAGGCCGAGCGCGACGGCGTGGTGAAGTCCGTCGGCGCCGCGGCGGGCGATCCCGTGGCGGCGGACGACGTGCTGGTGGAGTTCGAATAGGCCTCAGTCCCGCCGCGTGAACCTCAGCCCGCGCAGCAGCGGATCGCTGTAGCTGAAGCCCACGACCTCGCCGTCCGCGTTCCGGTGGAACCGCGCGATCATCGAGCCTCGCCGGAACACGTCCGGCGACGCCGCCGGCAGCTCCAGCCCCCCTAGCGACCCTCGCCCGAACCGCACGGCCACGCCCCCGTCGGCGGCGATGACCTCGGCCGACGCGGCCGACTCCCCGGCGTAGCATCCGGCATAGGCGTGCAAGGCAGGCGGCATGGCGGCGTCCCGGTCAGCGGAGCCTGCACCCTGACCGCCGGCCGGGTGAGCGGCATGAGCGAAACCTGAGCATTCGCTGAGACCGGGCCTGCGCGGCATGGTTGCCGCCCCTGACAACCTGTGCGACCTTTCCGCGGGAAAGGGGCGCGCCATGGACATGTTCAGCTTTTCCGGGCGGGCGAACCGCATGGACTTCTGGCTGGTGTCCATGGGACTGTCCTTCCTGCAGGTGCTGGTCACCCTGCTGGCGGGGCTGATGATCGGCATGCTGGCCCTGAGCTGGCTGCCGGCCGAACAGAAGCCGATCGCAGCAGCGGCGTTCGGACTGATCGTTCAGCTGCTCTTCCTCTGGCCGATCACCGCCGTCGCCGTCCGGCGCTCGCACGACCGCAACATGTCGGGCTGGTGGTATGGGGCCTCCGCATTGTTCGGCCTCGGCGTGGTGATCGCCGCCACGGGCCTGCAACTGCTCAGCGTACCGGAGGGGGAGAACGAGGCCCTGATCTTCGACGCCCTGAACCTCGTGCAGATCGCCATATGGCTGGTGTTCCTGGTCATCCTCGGGTTCCTGCCGGGCACCCCGGGCGCCAACCGGTTCGGGCCCTCGCCGAACTCGCGGCAGGAAAACTATCGGGCGCCGGCCATCGACTAGCCGCCCCGGGGCCTACCGCCCCCTGAGCATATCCCCCCAGCGCCACGCTCCCTTGCCCAGAACCAGCCTCGGCCCGCCCGCCGCATCGCTGAAACTGATCAGCACCAGCCCCCGCATCGGTTGGGCGCGGCAGGCCTGGGGAGCGAAGGCGACCTCCATGGCGATGGCCTGACGCACCCCGGCCAGACCCTCGCCCGCCTCGCCCGGATTGCGGATCCAGTCGCCGTTCCAGACCAGCAGGGCCTTGCCCGGACCGACCTCGCCCTGGGCGCGCGCGACGGCGGCCCGGACCTCGGGGTCGTCGCGCAGGGCGTCCTGCAGCCAACGGACCATGTCGCAGCCGCCGTCGCCCGCGCCGGAGCCGCCGGCTCGGCC
>NZ_BSOY01000036.1 GCF_030160755.1 Brevundimonas denitrificans
GGCGGCGTCGCGGCGTGCGGCCGCGTCATCGATGGCGGCTGCCTGGGCCGGCGTGGCCTCGGTCAGGGCGCCGAGCGCGGCCAGCGGCGGGGCGTTGAGGTCCTCGGCGCCGATCAGCTGGCCGAAGTCCTCGAACAGCATGACGCGGACATAGTCGATGGCCCCGCGGTCGCTGAACAGTTTGACGCGCCAGCTGCCGTCGATGCCCCGGGCGGCGACGCCGATGGGCACGCCGCGCGGGAAGCCGCCGCCGTCGCCGGATGACAGGATCCGGTCGCCGACCTGGACCGACCCCACGCCGCGCATGAATTCGAGCCGGGGATTGTCGCTGCCGTCGCCCTTGAGGATGGCGCGGGCGTCCGTGCGGTCGACCAGCACCGGGATCTGGCTGGCCACGTCGGTGACCAGCAGCATGCGGCTGATGCCCGGCGACGTGCCGACGATGCGGCCGACGAGGCCATGCTCGTTGATGACGGGATTGCCGACCTTGACGCCCTGCGCCGAGCCGGCGTCGATCAGCCGGGCCTTGGAGAAGGGGCCGCGCGCGTCGAGGATGGAGCGCGCCGTCTGCATGGCGACGGGCGGTTCGGGCCGGATGCCCAGCATGGCCTCATAGCGGGCGTTGACGTTCTTCAGCGCGATCGCCTGGTCGCGCCAGGGCTGCAGGTCGGCCAGCTCCCGCTTGAGCCGGCGGTTCTCGGACACGGCGAAGAAATAGCCGCCGACATAGTCGCTGGCATGACCGAACCACCGCACCGGGGCCGCGAAGACTCCGCCGACCGGTCCGGCGACCGCTTCCACGCCGGACCGCACCGGCTGATAGGGCGAGGTCTGGGCCCGGGCGTCGCTGATCAGCAGCAGGACGCAACCGATGGCCGCGACAACGACGGTCACGGCCGCGGTCCAGACCAGCGGCACCTTGATGTTCTCGAACGGTCCGTCGCGAAACGCCACGGCGCGCCTTCCTCAGAAAAGGGAATCAGCGGGACGCCCCCAGCCGATTTGTCGAGCCTATCGCAAAATCCATGCCGCTTGGGAACCAGCGACAGGGCCACGATGACGGGGATTTACGGCGTTGTTTCGACCTGAACCCTAGAGGGCCGAGTCGAGCACGCCCTTCATCCAGCGCGGATGCTCGAGCACCCGGCCGCAGCCGATGGCGACGCAGGACAGCGGATCGTCGGCGACCGAGACCGGCAGACCGGTATGGTCGCGGATTTCGGCGTCCAGACCGCGCAGCAGGGCGCCGCCGCCGGTGAGCATGATGCCCTTGTCGGCGATGTCGGCGGCCAGTTCGGGCGGGGTGGCTTCGAGGGCGACCTTCACGGCCTCGACGATCTGCGAGACCGGCTCGGCCAGGGCCTCGGCGGCCTGGCGCTCGGAGATGCGGACCTCGCGCGGCACGCCCTGCATCAGGTCGCGGCCCTTGACGTCGATCGACAGGCCTTCGCCGTCGGCCGGGATGCGGGCGGTGCCGATGTCCTTCTTGATGCGCTCGGCGGTGGTCTCGCCGATCAGAAGGTTATGGTTGCGGCGCATGTAGGAGATGATCGCCTCGTCCATCTTGTCGCCGCCGACGCGGACCGAGCGCGAATAGACGATGCCCGACAGGGACAGGACGGCCACCTCGGTGGTGCCGCCGCCGATGTCGACGACCATGGAGCCGGTCGGCTCATGGATCGGCAGGCCGGCGCCGATGGCCGCAGCCATGGGCTCGTCGATCAGGCCGACGCGGCGGGCCGAGGCGTTGAGGCAGGAATCGTTGATGGCGCGGCGCTCGACGGCGGTGGCGCCCGACGGCACGCAGACGATGACCTTGGGGTTCACGAAGCCCTTGCGGTTATGAACCTTGCGGATGAAGTGTTTGATCATCTCCTCGGCGACTTCGAAGTCGGCGATGACCCCGTCGCGCATGGGACGGATGGCTTCCATGTGGCCCGGGGTGCGGCCCAGCATCTGCTTGGCCTCTATCCCCACGGCGTGGACGATCTTGCGCCCGCCGACGTTGCGCAGGGCGACCACGGACGGTTCGTTCAGCACGATGCCCTTGCCCTTCATGTAGATCAGGGTGTTGGCGGTGCCGAGGTCGATGGCGATGTCGTTGGAGATCGCGCCGAAAATGCTGGAGAACATGGGTCCGGGATACCGTTCGTTCGGGCCTTAGAGGGGGCTTGCGTCAGTCTCGATCCGCTTCGGCGACGCCCCGGCGACGCGCATCCCCACGCACCGCCTCCTGATCGTTATCGCCTGACCGACCTTACGGCTCGTTTGCCCGTGTGCGAGGGCGAATACAAGCCCTGTCGCCCTGCAAGCGACCTTGAAAAGTCCGTCAGGCCGCGCCCACACCGGAACGTGAAGCGACCCGGCGGCGCGTCAGGCCGCCGCACGCTCGTCCGCGCCCATCAGCCGCTCCATGGCGGGGTAGAGGACGTCGTTCTCCATCTCGAGCCGCAGCGACAGGGCGCCCATGACGCCCCCGGTGGCGGCGGCGAAACGACCGGCCTGGTCGAGGATCGCCTCAGGGGTCCAGTGATCGCGATAGTGGATCCAGGCGCCGACGATTCCGCCCATCTCCTCGAAGGCCTCCGCCCCCAGCCGGCGCGCAGCCTCATCCCCGGCGGCCATCAGCGCGGGATAGAGGTTGTCGTCCTCCTCGGCCAGGTGGGCGTGGAGCAGATGGTCGATGGCCACGACCAGGGTTCGCGCGTCGTGGGCGTCGGCGCGGGTCTTGACGTTTCCGGCCAGTCCGCCGAGCCGACTGGCCATCGCCATGATCGACCTGTGTTCCGCTCTCAGCGCCTGCATGTCCACGCGGTCATTCCCATCCACGGATCATACAAGCCTCAACAGCCCTTAAGACGCGTTGAAGATGGCGCTTCGCCCCGCGTCTAATCGGCGCCGGAAGCGCGCTCGCGCCGTCTCACCAGCTCGCGGACGCCGAGCATCAGGCCGAGCCAGACGACGGCCACCCCGGCGAGGATCAGCGAGGTCCAGACGCCGTCGCCGCTGACCGCCGCCACCACCGCCCCGCCGAAGAAGGCCACCAGGGCCGTCTTGGGCAGGACGCCGAGGGCGCAGCCGGCGAGGAAGGCGGGAAAGGACGCCCGGGTCGCGCCGAACGCCATGTTGACGACGATGAAGGGCGCCGAGGGCACGTTGCGGATAATGAAGCTGGCGTAGAAGGCGTTCTTGCCGACGAAGCCCTTGAGCCGGTCCATGGTGCGCCCGCCGAACCGGTCGACCAGCCGCGCCGTCGGTCCCCGCCCCAGCCAGTAGGTCACGCCCGCCGAGGCCACGGTCGCGGCCCAGCTGTAGAAGAAGCCCAGCGACGGCCCGAAGGCGACGACGCAGGCGGCGATCAGGATGAACTGCGGCGCGCCGATGAAGGCGGCGGCGATGAACAACACCACAGTCGCGAAGAAGGCCCATGGGCTGCCGGCGTAGCCCTGCAGCCAGGCCTCGAGGTTCTCCTCGGCCGCCAGCCCGAACTGGCTCTTGCCGAAGAGCAGCAGGCCGAGCGTCGCGCCGAGCAGCAGCGCCGTGGCCAGCGCCGCCCGCCAGCGGCGGCCTTCCATGTTGAGGATGAAGTCGAGGAGGCGACGCATGGTCCCCGATTAGCAGGCGACGCCGACAGGGGCGAGAGCCCGCGCTTCAGTGGTCGGGCCCGGAGCCGGGCCGACCCCGTCGTCAGCGGGACCGGCCTCTTGAGGCGCTGACGAGGCCCGCCGTCAGGGCCAGGGCCGCGCCGGCGCCGAGGGCGATCCGCGGCGTGGCCCCGACGGATGTGGTGGCGAACAGCAGGGTCACCAGCACGGCCCCGGCCGTCTGGCCGGTCAGCCGGGCCGTGCCCTGCATCCCGCCCGCCGCCCCGCTCCGCTCCGGCGCGGCGGCCATGAACAGGGTGCGGTTGTTGGGCGTCTGGAACAGCCCGAAGCCCAGGCCGCAGAGAGCCAGCAGGGGCGTGATGGATCGCGGGTCCGCGTCCGGGGACTGGAGCGCGACTCCGGCGAGGCCCGCGGCCAGACAGGCCCCGCCTGCGGCGCAGAGCCAGGCCGAAGGCGTCCGCTCCGGAAAGCGGCTGACGGCGGCCGCGGCCGCCGCGACCGCCAGCGGCCAGACGGTCATCTGGAGGCCGGTTTCCAAAGGCGACAGACCGGCGTCGTGGAGCAGGAACGGCAGGGCGACCAGGGCGGCCGTCTGACCGGCGAAACAGCAGACCGACGCAATCACCGCGGTCGCGAAGCTCCGGCGCCCCAGCAGATCGAAAGGAATGAGCGGCGCTGTCCTGGCCCGTTCGCGGCGCACCAGCGCCACGAGGGCGAAGATCGCCGTCAGCCAGAGACCGACGGCCAGCGCCGGCAGGGTCGGAAGGCTTTCGGCGCCGGCGATCAACAGGGCGAACAGGGCGGCGTTGAGCAGAACGCTGAGCCCGTCGATCGCCTGGCCCCCGCCCCGGGTGAGCGGCAGGGCCCGCGTCGCGAACAGGACACCGAGACCGAGGGGCAGGTTGAGCGCGAACAGCCACGGCCAGTCGCCCAGGGTCAACACCAGGGCCCCGACGGCGGGACCGGCCGCCGAGCACAGGGCGATGGTCAGGGCGTTCCAGCCGATGGCGGAGCCCAGGCGGCCGTCGGGAACGGAGGCGCGCAGCAGGGCCACGCCGACCGACATGATGGCCGCGCCGCCCAGGCCCTGCAGGAACCTCGCGGCGACCAGCCAGGTCAGGGAGGGCGCCAGGGCGCTCAGAAGGGACGCCGCGGTGAACAGGGCCACGCCGGACGCGAACACCCGCCGGTAGCCAAATCGCTCGCCGAGCGCTCCGCAGGGCAGAAGGGCCATCAACACCGCGGCCTGGTAGGCCGTGACGACCAGAACGACCGCGCCCGCGGTGGTCTGCAACGCGCCCGCGATGGTCGGCAGGGCCAGGTTCACGACCCCGGCGTCAAGAACCACCAGCGCCATGGAGGAGAGCACGGCGGCCACCGCAACCGCGCGGCGGCGCGGTTCAAGGCCGGAAACGGCGGCGATCATCGCGGCGCGCCCGTGGTCCAGACGCCGTCGGCCTGCACGTAACGGGTGACCGGATGGCGCTTCGGATCCTCAGCTCTCAGATCGCGCTCGGTGAAGCGGAAGAGGAGCGCCGTGTCCGACAGGCAGCGGGTGTCGTGGATGTCGCCGGGAAGGTAGGCCCTGACATCGCCGGCCCGCAGAATGGTCCGGTTCCGTTCGACCAGCCGGACCCGGCCGTCCGGCGAAGTAATCCGGGCCCAGGAGCCCATTTCGACCTCACCCTCCTGGATGGCGTACAGGACCCAGTTCCGGCCGTGGTCATGCGGCGGGCGGTAGAGGCCCGCGGACTCGGCATGGGCCAGAAGCACGAAACCGTGGGCGGGGTCCCGGTACAGTTCGACATTGGCCGCCCGGTCGCGGCGCAGCGCCGCCAGCCAGGGCTCCGTGTCCGACGCCCCGGCGAGGGCGGCGGCGTGACGGCGGCATTCCGCCACCAGATCAGTGGTGAGAGGCCCCCAGGCCGTGCGGACGGACCGGATGAAGGTGGTGAGCGCGTTGCTTTCCATGATGCTGCTCCTTCGGTTTTCGCTGAACCAAAGGTACGTCGCGGCCTGATGCAGCGGAACGCGCAGCATTTGCATCCTATTGATGCATCAGACGCTAGGTATGAACGCGGTGCGATGGTAGAGTTTGGGCATGTCGCGGCCCGATCTGAACCAGCTTGTCACGCTCGACGCCCTGCTCTCGGAGGGCAGCGTCGCGCGCGCGGCGAAACGGCTGCAGTTGAGCCCCTCGGCCATGAGTCGCGCGCTTGCGCGTCTGAGGGAGACGGTGGGCGATCCCTTGCTGGTGCGCGCCGGACGGGGTCTCGTTCCGACGCCGCGGGCCATCGCCCTTCGCGAGCCCGCGCATCAGCTGCTGCAGTCGGTCGAGGCCATCCTGCGGCCGGACGACTCCCTCGACATGACCCGGCTTGCGAGGACCTTCACCCTGCGAACCAGCGACGGCTTCGTGGAGAATTTCGGACCCGCGCTGATGGCCCGGGTCGCCCGGGAGGCTCCGGGCGTCCGGTTTCACTTCCTGCAGAAGCCGGACAAGGACAGCGCGCCGCTCCGCGACGGCCGGGTCGATCTGGAGACCGGGGTCGTGGAGGAAGCCATGGGGCCTGAGGTTCGAACCCAGGCCCTGTTCCGCGACCGGCTGATCGGCGTGGTCCGGCAGGGACATCCGCTGACCGCCGGCGACATCTCCGCGGCGCGATACCGGGCGGCGCAGCATGTCGTGGTGTCGAGAAGCGGCGCCGAGGACGGCGCCGTGGACCAGCCCTTCTTGCCGGCGGGACTGAAGCGCAGGGCCGCGACCATCGTTGGGGGGTTTTCGGCGGCGCTCTCCCTGGCGCGCCTGTCCGATCTCGTGGCGACGGTCCCCGAGCGCCACACCGCGAACCTCCGGGTCGGCATGCACAGTTTCGACCTGCCGGAGCCGGCGCAGGCCTTCGCCGTCTCGATGCTCTGGCATCCCCGGTTGGATTCGGACCCGGCCCATCGGTGGCTCAGGGCGCAGCTTCGCGAGGTCTGCGCCTGACCACCGGTCGCCGGAGCGCCGCGCCGGGTCCGGAACGAAGCGCGCCTCCCGGCCGCTTTCCGCCCTCCCCGTCCGAACATATCCCGCGCTGGCGCATTCTGCCCGGCAAGGAGACTGAACATGGCTGCTCGCCCGACCTGGCAAGGACATCTGAAGCTGTCGCTCGTCACCTGCCCGGTGGCGCTCTACACCGCGACGACCAGCACGAATGACGTGCGCTTCCATCTGATCAATCCGGAGACCAACAACCGCATCCGGATGGTGCCGACCGATCCGGACACGGGGCCCGTCGAGCGCGGCGATCTGGTGCGCGGCTATGAGGTGTCGAAGGACGAATATGTGCTGTTCGACGAGGCCGATTTCGACAAGGTCAAGCTGGAAAGCACGAAGACCATCTCGATCGACAAATTCGTCGATGAGAGCGAGATCGACCGGCTGTACTGGGCTGATCCGTTCTTCGTCGTGCCCGAGAAGGGCGCCGGGGTCGAGGCCTTCGCCGTCATCCGCGACGCCATGAAGAAGCAGGGCAAGGTGGCGCTGGGCTGTCTGGTCCTGCGCGGCAAGGAACGGCAGATGGCGCTGGAGGTGCGGGGCAAGGGACTGTTGGCCTGGACACTGCGGGCGCGGGACGAGGTGCGGGACGCAGACGACTATTTCGACGACATCCAGAGCGTGAAGGCGGACGCCGACATGGTCGAGATCGCCGCCCGGATCATCGGCCAGAAGGAGGCGGACTTCGATCCGGCCGACTTCAGGGACCGCTACGACGACGCCCTGCGCGAGATGATCAAGGCCAAGGCGAAGGGCGGCAAGGGCACGGTCGATGTGTCCGAGCCCGACGACACCAATGTTATCGACCTGATGGCGGCGCTGAGGAGCAGTCTGAAGGGATCGGCCGGGGCGGAGAAGAAGCCGGCCGCGAAGAAGGCGGCGGCGGCCAAGGCTCCGGCGAAGAAGGCCGCGCCCCGGAAGAAGGCGGCCGCCTGATCAGGCGATACCGACCTTCTTGAGGGCGGGTCTGAGGCTGGTCTCGGCCGCCCGGAAGTCCTTCCATGGATCCGCTTTCTTCAGCATCGCCGGGTAGTTCCAGAGGTTGAAGGCCGACGGGTCTAGCCCGGCCTTCACCTGGCTCCAGGCCAGCGGGAAGGCGATTCCGGCGCCGGGACGGGCGCGGGGCGACCAGGGGGCCACAGCCGTCGCCATCCGCCCGTTGCGCAGATAATCGATGAAGATCTTCCCGCCTCGCGCCTTCTTGGCCAGGGTGGTGGTGAACCGGTCGGGGGCGTCGATGCGGATCAGTTCGGATACGGCCTTCGCAAACGCCTTGGCTTGATCCCAGCTGACGCGGCTGCGGGCGTCGGTCCTGATCGGGACCACGACATGCAGGCCCTTGCCGCCCGTCGTCTTGACGAAGGATGTCAGGCCAAGGCTTTCGAGCTTCGCCTTCACCACCTTCGCCGCGGCGATGACGTCGGCGAAATCCAGCCCCTCGTCCGGGTCGAGGTCGAAGGTGATCTGTTCGGGCGTCTCCGGGTCGCCCGGCTTGCAGCCCCAGGGGTGCAGCTCCAGTCCGCCCGACTGGCCGATGGCGACGAGGCCGCCGACGTCGACGGCGGTGACGTAGGGCGTGCGCGCCTTGACGTCGATCAGCTTCAGCCGCGGGTTGGAGCCGGCCATGGCGTGGCGCTGGAAGAAGGTCTCGCCGGTGATGCCGTCGGGCGCGCGGATGATCGAGGTCGGGCGGTCGGCGACATGGGCCAGGATGCGATCCGAGGCCGCCTCATAGTACCGGGCGAGGTCGGCCTTGGTGATCGGGGGATGTCCGTCGCGAGCGGGCCACAGGATCTTGTCCGGGCTGGAGATGGCGACGCCGGCCACCACGACCTTGCCCGGCTTCGCGGCGGCCTTGACCGGGGTCGGGGTCTTCATCTCCGTGGGTTCCTGCGGCGCCTCGGTCACCTCGGCGGCGGTCTTGTCCTCGCGCAGGCCCTTGAAGGCGGCGTGACGCAGCGATCCGGCCTCGGTGTAGCCGCCGTGCTCGACCTCGGCGACGAGGACGGGCTTGACCCAGTGGATGTCTTTCTCACCCCTGGGCGCGCCGGCGCCGGAGAAGGGGCTCTTGTCCGCGGCGACGGCCTTGAGCGCCGGGGTCAGGGTCTTCGTCACCCACTCGCCATAGCCCGTGCCGACCCGGCCCAGATAGCGGAGGCCGCCCTTGTCGCGGACGCCGACCAGCAGCGAGCGGAAACGGACGCCGCCCTCCGACGACCAGCCGCCGATGACCACCTCGTCCCGGCCCCGGCATTTGGACTTGACCCAGGTGGTCGAGCGGCCGGCGCGGTAGGGGGCGTCGAGCTTCTTGGAGATGACGCCCTCCAGATCCATGCGACAGGCGCTTTCCAGCACCGCCTGGCCGGATGAGGCGAAATGCTCGACGTAGCGCAGGCGTTTGGCCTGGGTCTTGCTGATCCGGTCGATGTACGCCTGAAGCCGCGCCTTGCGGTGGGACAGCGGCAGTCTGCGCAGATCCTCGTCGCCCTCGAACAGCAGGTCGAAGGCGAAATAGATCAGGTCGTCGGTGCGGCCGTCGGAAATCGCGGCCTGCAGGGCGGAGAAGTCGGGCATGTGGTCGGCGTCGAGGGCGCACAGCTCGCCGTCGATCACGGCGTCGGGCCAGGTCGCGGCGTCTGCGGTCAGGGCGGGGAAACGGTCGCTCCAGTCCAGACCCTTGCGGGTGCGCAGGATCGCCTTGCCGCCGCCGACGCCGATCTGGATGCGATAGCCGTCGAATTTGATCTCATGGGCCCAGCCCGCGGCGCCCGGCGGATGATCGACGACCTTGCACAGCTGGATGGGGACGAAGGCCGGCGGCTTCGTCGCCTTGCTGGCGGCGGCCTGCGAGGGTTTCGGTTTGGCCGGGGCCTTGCGGGCGGTCGGTTTCGACGACGTCCATTGCGTCTGGCCGCCCGCGATTTCGGCCAGCGACCGGCCCGTTGTCACCGAGGCGTCGATTTCGGCCAGGGCGTCTCCCTCGCCCGGCACGGCGTGGTCGTCCTTTTCCTTGATCAGCAGCCAGTTGTTCCGCCTGGACGGCTTGCCGCGATCCGACTTGAGCCGAACCAGCGCCCAGCCGCCCTTCAGACGCTCGCCGTCCAGCATCATCTTGACCGAGCCTTTGGCGAAGTCGGCCTCCAGAGTCTCCGGGTGCTGCGGGGTCCACCACCCCGTGTCCCACAGCTGGACCGTGCCCGCGCCGTAGTTGCCGGCGGGGATGGTCCCCTCGAACGACCCGTAGTCCATGGGGTGGTCCTCGACCTCCACCGCCAGCCGCTTGACCGCCGGGTCGCGCGACGGGGCCTTTGTCACCGCCCAGGACTTGAGGACGCCGTCGTGCTCGATGCGGAAATCGTAGTGCAGCCGCGTCGCCGCATGGCGCTGGATCAGATAGCGCAGGGGCGCGGAGGCCTTGCGCGGCGCCTTGGCCCCCCTGGGCTCGGGCGTCTCGCCGAAGCGGCGCTTGGCCTGATAGGTCTTGAGTTCGCCGCGCATGCCGTCCCCGGGGTCTGACAGGGGATCAACGCACCAAGGCGGTCGGGGATCAACGCCGACCGCAGACCGGTCCCATTTGATCGTCGTTTCGCAACTGCGTAAGGAATGGACGCCGTCCGCCGGGAGTCGCCATGTCCAGCCTGCAGTCCTCCGCCCTTGCTCGCGTCAAACCCTCCGCCACCCTGGCCGTGACCGCCCGGGCGCGCGAGCTGAAACGCGAGGGGCGGGACGTGATCGGTCTGGGCGCGGGAGAGCCTGACTTCGACACGCCGGAGAATATCAAGGAGGCCGCCATCGCGGCCATCCGGCGCGGCGAGACCAAATACACCGATGTCGACGGCATTCCCGAACTGAAGGCCGCCGTCGCCGCCAAATTCTTGCGCGAGAACGGCCTGACCTACGGGGTGGACCAGATCCACGTGGCGCCGGGCGGCAAGACGGTGATCTACAACGCCCTTCTGGCCACCCTGTCGCCGGGCGACGAGGTGATCGTGCCCGCGCCCTACTGGGTGAGCTATCCCGACATGGTGCTGCTGGCCGGCGGCGAGCCGGTGACGGTGGTCGGGCACGAGGCCGACGGCTTCAAGCTGAGGCCGGCGGCGCTGGAGGCGGCGATCACGCCGCGGACGAAATGGCTGATCCTCAACTCGCCCTCGAACCCGACCGGCGCGGCCTATACGGGCGCCGAGCTGGAGGCGCTGGCCGCCGTGCTGCGCCGCCATCCGCAGGTCTGGATCATGACCGACGACATGTACGAGCACCTGATCTACGGCGACTTCGACTACCGCACGATCGCCCAGGTGGCGCCGGATCTCTACGACCGGACGCTGACGATCAACGGGGTGTCCAAGGCCTATGCCATGACCGGCTGGCGCATCGGCTATGGCGGCGGGCCCAAGCCGTTGATTGACCTGATGCGCAAGGTGGCGGGGCAGACGACGTCCAACCCGTCCTCGATCAGCCAGTGGGCCGCGGTCGAGGCGCTGAACGGGCCGCAGGACTTCATCGCCGAGCGGGCGAAACATTTCGAGGCGCGGCGCGATCTGGTTGTGTCGATGCTGAACCAGGCCCCGGGCATCCGCTGCGCCACGCCGGAAGGCGCCTTCTATGTCTATCCTTCGATCGAGGGGCTGATCGGCAAGACCACCGAAGGCGGGACGGTGATCGACAGCGACGATACGTTCGCGACCGAACTGCTGGACGCCGAGGGCGTGGCGGTCGTGCAGGGCTCGGCCTTCGGCCTGAGCCCCTATTTCCGCATCAGCTATGCGACGTCGGAGAGCGTGCTGGAGGAAGGCTGCCGCCGGATTCAGCGGTTCTGCGCGGGGCTGCGCTGATCAGGCCGCCCGGCTGACGGCGAAGTCGGCCAGCTGTTCCAGCGCCTCGCGCCAGTCGCTCGCCGGAAGCGCGCTCAGGGCCGCCTTGGCGGCGTCGGCGTACTCATAGGCAGTGTCGAGGGTGGCGTTGACGGCGCCCGTGCCGAACACCAGTTCGCGGGCGCGGCGGAAATCGTCCTCGGTGCGCTGGCCCTGGTTGATGGTGCGGTCCCAAAAGGCGTCCTCCCGGCCCCGGGTGCGGGCGGCGGCCAGAAGCAGGGGCATGGTCACCTTGCCCTCACGGAAGTCGTCGCCGGCGTTCTTGCCCAGCACCTCGGACGTGCCGCCGTAGTCGAGGGCGTCGTCGGCCAGCTGGAAGGCGAGGCCGAGGTTGAGGCCATAGGCGCGCAGGGCCTCGACGGCGGTTTCATCGGCCCCTGCCCCCACCGCGCCCGCCTCGGCGGCGGCGGCGAACAGTTCGGCGGTCTTGGCCGAGATGATGCGCAGATAGGTCTCCTGATCCAGGTTCAGGTCGTGGGCGCGCGTCAGTTGCAGCACCTCGCCCTCGGAGATGACGCTGGAGGCTCGGGCGAGGATGCCGAGGGCGCGCATCTGGCCGGTCTCGACCATCAGTTCGAAGGCGCGGGCGAACAGGAAGTCGCCGACGAGGACGCTCGACGGGGCGCCCCAGATCAGATGGGCCGCGACCTTGCCGCGCCGCAGGTCCGAGGCGTCGACGACATCGTCGTGCAGCAGGGTGGCGGTGTGGATGAACTCGACCGCCGCCGCCAGTTTGACCGGGGCCGTGATCTCGCCGGTCGCCCCTGAAGCGCGCGCGGCGGCGAGGGTCAGCAAGGGCCGCAGCCGCTTGCCGCCGGCGGAGATCAGATGCTCGGCCAGCAGGGGAATGACCGGCACCTGGGACTGCATCCGGTCGAGGATCAGGGCGTCGACGGTCGCCATGTCGGGAGCCGCCAACCGCACGAGCGGCTCGACATTGCCCTTCGAGCGGGGCTCGGCGACGGTGACAGCGTCCAAACGGATACTCATCGAAACGGCGGCGCGGGGGAGAATCACGCCCGAAAATCCAGCCGCCGCCTTGCCCGGCGACGATGCGGCGCACAATGGTGATCGCTCCATGAAGGGTCAAGCCGCGTGACCGTCGCACCGTTCCCTGAATTCGAAGGCGCCGCCGTCGAGAACGCCCTTCTGGGCGGGCGCGTCCGGCTGCGTCAGCCGGCCAGGGGCTACCGGGCCGGCATGGATGCGGCCCTGCTGGCGGCGGCGGCGGCGGCGGAAGCGCCCCAGCGGTTGATCGAGGCCGACTGCGGCGCAGGCGCGGTGCTGATGCAGATCGCCGCGCGGCGTCCCGGCGCCGCCCTGACCGGGCTGGAGCGCGACCCGGCGATGGCGGCGCTGGCGCGGGAGAATGCGGCGCTGAACGGGGCCGACGCGCGGATCGTCGAGGGCGACGTCGCGGCGGGCTTCCGGGCCCTCGACCTGCCGCCGTTCGACTGGGCCGTCAGCAATCCGCCGTTCTTCGACGATCCGGGCGCCTTGCGCGCCCCGGCGGAGGGCAAGCGCGGGGCGTGGATGGCCGACGACGGGCTGAAGGCCTGGACGGCGTTTCTGCTGAAATCCGTGCGCGAGGGCGGACGGATCGTGGTCATTCACCGCGCCGACCGTCTGGCCGACCTGCTGGCCCTGCTGGGCGAGACGGCGGGATCGTTCGCGGTGCGCGGGGTGCATCCGTATGCGGACGAACCGGCGAAACGGGTGCTGGTGCAGGCGATCAAGACGGGCAAGGCGCCGCTCAGGCTGCTGCCGCCGCTGGTGCTGCACGACAGGTCGGGCGCCAAGCATACGGCGGAGGCGGAGGCGGTGTTGAGGGGCGAGGCGGGGCTGGGGTGGTGACCGGGGTGGCTGGTGGTCAGTGGCTAGTGGCTAGTGGCCAGTGATTGTCGCCCCACTGTCGGCGGAAGGGCGGCGCGGACAGCGCCGTCGCACAGGGGGCGGCCAGCCACTAACCACTAGCCACTAGCCACTCGTCAGCCGCCGGCTTTCGCGGTCCTGCACGACCGTCTATGGCATCCGCATGACCCTGCGCCCCCTCTTCGTCACCCAGGTCTATGAGGCGTCCCTGGCCGCCTCGCCCGGCTTCGGCGCCTTCAACGCCGGCCTGGCCGACGCCTGCCGCATGCTGGCGGCCGAGGATCACGCCGGCCGCGCCTGGTGCCGCGAGAATGCCTATCGCGGCTACACCTCCTACGGCTCCCTGAGCGACCTGCCCCACCGCCTGCCCGAGTTCGCCGAACTCAAGCGCCACCTGGACCGGCACGCGGTCGCCTATGCCAAGGCGCTGAATTTCGACCTGGCGCGCAAGCCGCGGCTGGACAGCCTGTGGGTCAACATCCTCAAGCCCGGCGGCGGCCACACGGGCCATATCCACCCGCACGCCTTCCTCAGCGGCACCGTCTATGTCGAGGTCCCCGACGGAGCCTCGGCCCTCAAGCTGGAAGATCCGCGCCTGCCGATGATGATGGCCCGTCCCGGCGTCCACGCCGACGCCTCCGAGGCGGAGCGACCCTTCGTCTATCTGGCCCCACAGGCCGGGACGGTGCTGATGTGGGAAAGCTGGCTGCGCCACGAGGTGCCGTCGAACGGGGCGAAGAGCGAGCGGATATCGGTGAGCTTCAACTACGCCTGAGGCGGAAGACCCGGCACGGGTATAGTCCCCTCCCGCTCCAGGGAGACCCGCCATGCCTCACGACTCCTGCTGTTCCGGCCGCGACGGCGCTCCCGAGGCCGGCAAGGCGCGGGATCCCGTCTGCGGCATGATCGTCGATCCGACGGCGACGCCGCACCATGCGACGCATGCCGGCGAGACCTGGCATTTCTGTTCCGCCGGTTGCCGGGCGAAGTTCGTGGCCGCGCCGGCGAGATACCTCGGACCGCGCGAAGGCGCTGCAGCCGTCCCGGGCGCGATCTATACCTGCCCCATGCACCCCGAGGTGCGGCAGGTCGGACCCGGCGTCTGCCCCAAATGCGGCATGGCGCTGGAGCCGGAGCTGGTCACCGTCGACGCCCGCTCCAATCCCGAGATCGCGGACTTCACCCGCCGCTTCATCGTGGCGGCCCTCCTGACGCTGCCGCTGTTCGTCATGGAAATGAGCGCGCATCTGCCGGGTTCGGGCCTTCCCATACCGCACTCCTGGAACGGCTGGATCCAGTTCGCCCTCGCCACCCCGGTGGTGCTGTGGGCCGGCTGGCCCTTCATGGAGCGCGGCTGGGCTTCGCTGCGAACCTGGAACCTCAACATGTTCACCCTCATCGCCCTGGGAACGGGCGTGGCCTGGGCCTTCAGCACCCTGGCGGTGATCACGCCCGCCCTTATTCCCACCGATTTCCTCGGCGACCACGGCGAGCCGCCGCTGTATTTCGAGGCGGCGGCGGTGATTGTCACCCTCGTGCTGCTGGGCCAGGTGCTTGAACTGCGCGCGCGCGAACGAACCTCGGGCGCCATCCGCGCGCTTCTCGACCTGACGCCGAAACGCGCCCTGCGGGTCGGCGCCGACGGAGCGGACGAGGAGATCCCCGTCGAACATATCCGGGTCGGCGACCGGCTGCGCGTGCGGCCCGGCGAGAAGATCCCGGTCGACGGCGTGCTGACCGAAGGCCGCACCGCCGTGGACGAGGCCCTGGTCACCGGGGAATCCATGCCCGTCACCAAACAGACCGGCGACGCTGTGGTGGCGGGGAGTCTGAACACCACAGGCTCCTTCGTCATGCGCGCGGACAAGGTGGGGGCCGACACCCTTCTGGCCCAGATCGTGCAGCTGGTGGCCAAGGCGCAGCGCAGCCGCGCGCCGATCCAGCGCCTCGCCGACCGGGTCGCCGCCTGGTTCGTGCCGGTCGTCGTCGCCATCGCCGCGATCGCCTTCATCGCCTGGTCCCTGGTCGGCCCCGAACCCCGCCTCGCCTACGCCTTCGTGGCCGCGGTCAGCGTGCTGATCATCGCCTGTCCCTGCGCCCTGGGCCTGGCCACGCCGATCTCGATCATGGTCGGCGTCGGACGGGGCGCCCAGGCGGGGATCCTGATCCGCGACGCCGAGGCGCTGGAGCGGTTCCAGAAGATCGACACCCTGGTCGTCGACAAGACGGGGACCCTGACCGAGGGCCGCCCCGCCGTGACGGCCGTCCACCCGGCTCCCGGCTTCGACGAGACAACCCTGTTGCGCCTGGCCGCCGGACTGGAACGGTCCAGCGAGCATCCGCTGGCCCGCGCCCTCGTCCGGGCCGCCGAGGCGCGCGGCCTGCCCCTGTCCGCCGCCGAGGATTTCGACAGCCCGGTCGGCAAGGGGGTCGTCGGCCGGATCGAAGGCCGCGCCGTCCTGATCGGCAGCGCCGGCTTTCTCGAGGACAATCGCGTCGACGCCGGCCCCATGGCCCCGACGGCCGACGCCCTGCGTCAGGACGGGGCGACGGCGATCTTCATGGCCGTGGACGGCGTCCTGGCCGGGGTCTTCGCCATCGCCGATCCGATCAAGGCGACCAGCCGCTCGGCCGTGGACGCCCTGCACGCCGAGGGCGTGCGGCTTGTCATGCTGACGGGCGACAATGTCATCACCGCCCGCGCCGTGGCGGCCCGGCTCGGCATCGACTCGGTCGAGGCCGACGTCTCGCCCGCCGACAAGGCCGCCGTGATCGAGCGGCTGCGCGCCGAAGGCCGGGTCGTGGCCATGGCCGGCGACGGGGTCAACGACGCCCCGGCGCTGGCGGCCGCCGACGTCGGCGTGGCCATGGGCGCCGGGGCCGATGTCGCCATCGAGAGCGCGGGCGTGACCCTGTTGTCCGGCGACCTCAACGGCATCGTGCGGGCGTTGAGGCTGTCGCGGGCGACGATCCGCAACATCCGCCAGAACCTGGTGTTCGCCTTCGGCTACAACGCCCTGGGCGTGCCGCTGGCGGCGGGCGTGCTGTATCCGGCCTTCGGCCTGCTGCTGTCGCCCGCCATCGCGGCCCTGGCCATGTCGCTGTCGTCCGTCAGCGTCATTTCCAACGCCCTGAGGCTGAAGGCGGTCAAGCTGCACGGTCCGTTGGCCATCAATCCGCCCTCCCCCGCGCCTAGACATTTGCCCAACGGCGGCGCGGCGGCTACATCCCGCGCCAACCTCCCCTAAACCCCGGACGACAGGGCGCACCGCACCTCATGGCGCAGCAATATATTTTCCAGATGCAGGGTCTGACCAAGACCTTCCCCGGCGGCAAGAAGATCTTCGAGAACATCTGGCTGAGCTTCTACAACGACGCCAAGATCGGCGTCGTCGGGGTCAACGGCTCGGGTAAATCCACCCTGCTCAAGATCATGGCCGGGCTGGACACCGAGTTCACCGGCGAGGCGCGGGCCGCCGAGGGCGTCAAGCGCGGCTATCTGGAGCAGGAGCCCCAGCTCGACGACAGCCTGAACGTCCGCGAGAACGTCGAGGCCTGGTGCGAGGAGAAGCAGTGGGTCAACCGCTTCAACGCCATCGCCATGGAGATGGCCGAGGAATACACCGATGAGCTGATGGCCGAGATGACGGCCCTGCAGGAAAAGATCGACGCCGGCGACGTCTGGGACATCGACAGCCGCATCGAAATGGCCATGGACGCCCTGCGCTGCCCGCCGGACGACTGGGAGGTCACCAACCTGTCGGGCGGTGAGAAGCGCCGCGTGGCGCTGGCGCGGCTGCTGCTGAGCAAGCCCGACATGCTGCTGCTCGACGAACCGACGAACCACCTCGACGCCGAGTCGGTGGCCTGGCTGCAGCACCACCTCGAGGCCTTCCCGGGCTGCGTCATCCTGGTGACCCACGACCGCTACTTCCTGGACCTGGTGACCAAGTGGACGCTGGAGCTGGACCGCGGCAAGGGCCACCCGCACGAGGGCAACTACTCCAGCTGGCTGGAGGCCAAGACCAAGCGCGTGGTGCAGGAGCAGTCGGAATCCGAAGCCCGCCAGCGCGCCCTGACCCGCGAACTGGAATGGGTCCGCTCGGGCGCCAAGGCCCGCCAGGCCAAGTCCAAGGCCCGTCTGGCCGCCTATGAGCGGATGGTCGACGAACAGGAAAGCCTGCGCGGCGCCCAGACCCACGCCGTGATCCAGATCCCGCCCGGCCCGCGCCTCGGCAATGTCGTGCTGGAGGCCGAGGGGCTGGAGAAGGCCTATGGCGACAAGCTGCTGTTCAAGGACCTGTCGTTCAAACTGCCGCCGAACGGCATCGTCGGCGTCATCGGGCCCAACGGCGCCGGCAAGTCGACCCTGTTCCGCCTGATCACCGGCCAGGAACAGCCCGACGCCGGCACGATCCGCGTCGGCGAGACGGTCAAACTGGCCTATGTCGACCAGAGCCGCGACGACCTGGAGCCCAACAAGACCATCTGGGAAGTCATCTCGGGCGGCACCGATGTGATGATGGTCGGCAAGCGCGAGATCAACACCCGCGCCTATGTCGGCAGCTTCAATTTCAAGGGCGGCGACCAGCAGAAGAAGGTCGGCCAGCTGTCGGGCGGCGAGCGCAACCGCGTCCACCTGGCCAAGACCCTGGCCACCGGCGGCAATCTGCTGCTGCTCGACGAACCGACCAACGATCTGGACATCGAGACGCTGCAGAACCTCGAGGAGGCCCTGGAAGGCTTCGCCGGTTGCGCCGTGGTCATCTCCCACGACCGCTGGTTCCTCGACCGCCTGGCGACGCACATCCTCGCCTTTGAGGGCGACAGCCACGTCGAATGGTTCGAGGGCAACTTCGAGGCCTATGAGGAAGACAAGAAGCGGCGGCTGGGCGTCGACAGCCTGATCCCGCACCGGATCAAGTTCCAGAAATTCGGGCGGTAACCGCCCGCGATTCCCGCGACCGATACTGACGTTGCGCCGTGCAGCCTGACTGCTATTGCCGCGACGGATCCACCACGCGGTGAAATGGACGGACTGCGTCCAGGATATCCGGTGGTCACCGAACAGTCGTGGGAAGTGGCGCGCGCGGCCTACGTGGGCGGACTGAATTTCAACTTTCGAGCGAATTCGGGTTCCTCTCAACTCCTGTCGTTGATATTGCTGAATCACGCCGACTGGCGGAATGCTGCGCTGCCAGCTATGCGCTAATATTTGATCGGGGCGCCATACCAGCGGTTGCTCAAACCTCGACTGGACCCGTTATGGACCGCAGTACGACGATCGCCTCGAGCGGAAAGTTTGTCTTCGATGAATTGAGCAATGTGCTCTTCTCGATCGGTGCGGGTCGGGTGACCCGCTGGGACGCGACGAACGGACAATTCCTGTCGGCGATCGAGATCGGAGCCAACCTGGCCGGCATCGCGATTTCGCCCGACGGCCGCTACCTGCTCGTCGGCTCGGCCGACCTGGTTCCGACGCCGGGCGGCGGCGGCAGCAGCGTCGCCCTGTTCCGCATCGACCTGACCACCATGGCGCGGACCACGATTACGACACCCCAGGCCTTCTATGAGGGCGGTGTTGCGGACATCGTCATCGACGCGGACGGGTTCGCCCTCTTCACCACCCACTTCCAGGGGTCCGGCTGGACGCCGCTGCGGCGCTTTGACGTGGCGGCGGACACGCCGAGCATGTCGAACGTGACCGGGGGCCCTGACGTGACGGGCGGCACCGCCATGATCCGCTCGCCGAACGGGGAGTTCGTGCTGGTCCTGGAGAGCAACATCAGCAGCGCGCCCTTCGCGCTCTATTCCGCCAGCCAGGATCGGATCATCGCGAGCAGCGACCTCTACAGGATCGGCCGTAGCGGCTTCAACGACGGCCGTGGTGACGTCAGCAACGTCGGCGACATCGCCATCATCACCTACAACACCTTCGTCATCTACGACCGCGATCTCAATGTGGTCCGCGACTTCACCAGCCGGCAGTCGGCGGGTTCCATCGCGGACGCGCAGTTCAGCGCGGACGGGCGGTTCCTGTTCGTACTGAACGTTGGATCGGACGTGCTTGAGGTGATCCGAGTCTCGGACTGGTCCCTGACCCAGAGCGTCCCGCTCGGTGTCGACCTCCGTCCGACCGGCAACGGTTCCATCTACAACGGCCTCGACCTGATCGACGACGGCGGGTTACTGCTGCTGACGACCGCGGCCGGCGTACGGGTCATCGACCTCGCTTACGTCAGCGTCACCTTGACCGGCACGCCGGCCAGCGACCAGCTCTCGGGCGCCTTGGCCGATGACACCCTCAACGGCGCCGGCGGCGACGACACGCTTGATGGCCGGTCCGGCAACGACATCCTCAATGGCGGGGACGGCGATGACGTGCTGATCGGCGGCCCGGGCGACGACGTGCTCATTGGCGGCGCGGGAGCCGACCAGATGAACGGCGGCCTCGGCAACGACCGGATTGACGGCGGGGCGGGCGACGACGTTCTGATCGTCTCCGGCGCCTCCTCCGACCACCGCCTGCTGATGGACGGCGACAACTTCATCCTCAAGGGACCGGACGGCGGAGACCGCCTGAGCAATGTCGAAAGCATCCGCTTCAGCGACGGCCGGGTGCTGGAGCTGAACCGGATGTATGGCCCGGACGTCGATACGCGGGCCTGGACGGACGGGCGGATTCCCGAGGCGCTGCTGTCGGGCGGGGCATGGGACGGGGAGCGGCCGCTGGTGCTGCCGGGGACGGCCGGAGATGAGTTCCTCATCGCCAAGGATAGCGATTCGCCGCTCGTCCTGCCCGGCGCGGACGACGGGACGCCGGCCGGAGCCAAGGGCTTCGAGCAGTTCGAGGTGTTGCCCGGGCTGGACGAGCGGACGCTGATCCCGCTGGACCGCGCGGCCCTGTTGGACCCCTGGTCAGCCCAGATGCTGACGGTGGACGAACAGGGACAGGTCATCGACCGTTTCATCCGGGGCGACAGCTGGGGGCCGGACGCCTGGAGCTTCTAAAGACCGGACCTTGGCCCCCGGCCCCGGTCCTGATCTAATCGTCCCATGCCCAACCGCCCCGCCCTCCTGATCATGCAGCGCCATCTGGCGCCGCTGACCGCCTTTCTTGAAGCCGATTACACGGTCTACCGCTTCTGGGAGGGGCCGCCGGCGGAGGCGCAGGGGCAGATACGGGCGCTGGTGGTGGCGGGAGAGTTTCCGCTCGACAAGGCGCTGATCGAGACCCTGCCGGCGCTGCAGCTGATCGCCTGTTTCACCTCGGGCTATGACGGGATCGATGTCGACTGGTGCCGGGCGCGGGGGCTGCCGGTGAGCCATGCGCCGGGGGTCAATCATGAGGATGTGGCGGATCATGCGCTGGGGCTGATCCTGGCCGCGCGGCGGCAGATCGCGGCGGGGGACCGGGCCCTGCGGGCCGGCGGCTGGACGGTGGACGCCAAGATGATCACGCCGTCGCTGAAGGACCAGCGGCTGGGCGTGGTCGGTCTGGGCGCGATCGGCGAGGCGGTGGCGCGGCGTGCCGGGGCGATGCGGATGGCCGTGCGCTGGTGGGGGCCGCGGGAGAAGGAAAGCCCGTGGCCGCGCGCGGAGACGCTGCTGGAGCTGGCGCGGGACAGCGACATCCTGGTGGTGGCCTGCAAGGCCGATGAGGGCAACCGCGGCCTGATCTCGCGCGAGGTGATCGAGGCGTTGGGGCCGCAGGGGCTGCTGGTCAATGTCGCGCGCGGGCAGCTGGTCGATGAGGACGCCCTGATCGCGGCGCTGAAGGACGGGCGGCTGGGTCAGGCGGCGCTGGACGTGTTCGAGGAAGAGCCGACCGAGGCGGCGCGCTGGGCCGATGTGCCCAATACGGTGCTGACGCCGCACACCGGCGGGGCGACCACGGAGGCGGTGCAGGGCATGCTGATGCTGCTGATCCAGAACCTGCGGGCGGCCTTTGCGGGCGAGCCTCTGAAGACGCCGGTTCCGTAGCTCAGCCGCCGTCGGGCGGGTTGTCCGGGAAGGTCGGCATGGTCGAGGCCGGAGGCGGCATGGCGATCGGCGGGGGCGGCGCCGGGCGCTGGGGCAGTTCGTCGTCAGCCAGCCGACCGTCGCCGTCGCGGTCCATACGGGTGAACATCCGTTGCGCCCCGGCCGCGAGCTCCTCGGCGCTGATGCGGGAGTCGCGGCTCGTGTCCGACTGGACGATCATGGCGCGCATGCGCGAGCCGCCCATGGCCGCAACCGTCGGATTGGCGAAAACGGCCAGCTCATTGCCCGTGATGCTGGCGTCCTGATTGGCGTCCAGCCGGGTGAAGATGCGGGCGGACCAGGGCGCGACCTCTTCTGACGTCCGGGGCAGGCTCATGCCGCCGCCCATGCCGCCTCCCATGCCCGCTCCAGGGCCGGCGCCCGGGGGCGGCGGAGTCTGGGCGGCCGCCGATCCGGCGAGCGCCGCGACAAGAACCATGGGGACGATAAGGGTGATCGGGCGAAGGGTCATGGCTGGCCTCACGACAACAGTTAGCCGTTGCACGCAGATTGGCCCCCGATCCGGCGTCTGGCCAGCAATTTTCCTTGCCAAATCATATAAGGATATCTTTATATAAAGAGATGTCGTTGACCGCAGACCAGACTGTTGAAGCCTTGCGCGCCGCAGGCGAGCCAACCCGCCTGCGGGTGCTGTCGTTGCTGGCCGGCGAGGAGCTGTCGGTGATGGAGCTGTCGCGCATCCTCGACCAGAGCCAGCCGCGGGTGTCCCGGCATCTGAAGCTGATGGCCGACGCCGGCCTGATCGAGCGGTTCCCGGACGGGGCGCGGGTCTTCTATCGCCTGTCCTCGGACCTGCCGGCGCGCCGGCTGATCGATACGGTGCTGGATTTGCTGGACATCTCGGCGGGCGACACGGACGACCGGCGGCTGGAAGCCGTGCGCCGCGACCGCGAAGCCGCCGCGGGAGCCTATTTCGAACGCGTCGCGCCCCAGTGGGACCGCATCCGCTCGCTGTATGTCAGCGAAAGCGCGGTCGAGGCGGCCATCACCCGCGCGGCCGGGAACGGCCCGTTCGAGCGGGTGGTCGATCTCGGCACCGGCTCGGGCCGGATGCTGACGCTGCTGGGCCGGAAGGCGAAGATGTCGGTCGGTCTGGATCTCAGCCAGAACATGCTCAACATCGCGCGGGCCAATGTGACGAAGGCGGGTCTGGACAAGGTCGAGTTGCGCCACGGCGACATCTTCGCCACCCGTCTGCCGGAACAGAGCGCCGATCTGGTGATGGTGCATCAGGTGCTGCACTACCTCGCCGATCCGGCGGCGGCGGTGGCCGAGGCGGCGCGGCTGGTCATGCCGGGCGGACGGCTGCTGATCGTCGATTTCGCCCCGCATCAACTCGAATATCTGCGCGATGAGCATCAGCACCGCCGGCTCGGCTTCGCCGACGACGAGATGCGGCGCTGGCTGTCCGGAGCCGGGCTGACGCCCAGCGCGCCGATCGTCCTGCCCCCTGACACAGACGGTTTGACGGTCTCGATCTGGACCGCCGAACGGCCGGCCGTCGCGGCGGAGAAGGTCGCATGAGCATCGCCCCCCGCAGCCTGGCCGAGGCCCGGGCCCTGTTGCTGTCGCCGCTTGGACCTGTGGCGCGCGCCGGGCAGGATCTGTCGCGCCCCCGCGTGTCGTTCGAATTCTTCCCGCCCAAGTCTGACGAGGCCGAGGCCAATCTGTGGAAGGCCGTGACCCGGCTGGCTCCGCTGGCCCCCGAGTTCGTCTCGGTCACCTACGGCGCGGGCGGCTCGACCCGCGAGCGGACGCACCGAACCGTGCAGCGCATCCTGGCCGAAACCGCCCTGACGCCGGCGGCCCACCTGACCTGCGTCGAGGCCAGCCGCGACGAGGTGGACTCGGTGATCGAGGGGTATCGCGAGGCAGGCGTTCGCCACATCGTGGCCCTGCGCGGCGATCCGCCGGGCGCGACCGGCATCGGCGGCGCCTATGTTCCGCGTACGGACGGTTACGCCAACGCCACCGAACTCACCGCCGCCATCACGGCCCGGGGCGGGTTCGACGTCATCGTCGGCTGTTATCCGGAGGGTCACCCCGAGAGTCCGTCAGCGGCGCACGACCTCGACGTCCTGAAAGCCAAGGTCGACGCCGGCGCCACGCGGGCGATCAGCCAGTTCTTCTTCGACATCGACGCCTTCCTGCGCTTCCGCGACCGGGTGAGGGCGGCGGGCGTCACTGTGCCGATCATCCCCGGGATCATGCCGGTGACCAATTTCAACGGTCTGAGGCGGATGTCGGCGGCGTGCGGCGCGGCCGTGCCCGACTGGCTGGCGGCCCATTTCGACGGGCTGGACGACGACCCGGAGACGCGCAAGCTGATCGCCGCCTCGGTCGCGGCCGAGACCTGCGCCCGGCTGCAGGAGGAAGGCTTCGCCGACTTCCACTTCTACACATTGAACCGCGCCGACCTGGTCTATGCGATCTGCCGGGTGCTGGGCGTGCGTGAGACCAAGGCCGCCGCCGTATGAGTTCCCCCCTCCCCCGCGCCGAACGCATCGCCGCCCTTCACAAAGCCGCGAAGGAGCGGATCCTCGTCCTGGACGGCGCCTGGGGCGTGATGATCCAGCGCAGCGAACTGTCCGAAGAGGATTTCCGCGGCGAGCGGTTTGCCGATCACCCCGGCCAGATGAAGGGCAACAACGACATCCTGTGCCTGACGCGGCCCGACATCATCGCCGACCTGCACGACCAGTATTTCGCCGCCGGCGCGGACATCAGCGAGACCAACACCTTCTCGGCCACGGTCATCGCCCAGGACGACTACCACCTCGACGAACAGTCGGTGTGGGACATCAATCTGGAGGGGGCCAAACTGGCGCGCGCCGCCGCCGACCGATGGACCGCGAAGACTCCGGACAAGCCGCGCTTCGCCGCCGGGTCGATCGGGCCGCTGAACAAGATGCTGTCGATGTCGTCGGACGTGAACGACCCCGGCGCGCGGCTGGTGACCTTCGATCAGGTCTATGACGCCTATCGCCATCAGGTGAAGGCGCTGAACGCGGGCGGGGTCGACCTCTATCTGATCGAGACCATCACCGACACGCTGAACTGCAAGGCCTGTATCAAGGCCATCAAGGACCTCGAGGACGAGGGGCTGGAGCCGCTGCCGATCTGGATTTCGGGCACCATCACCGACCGCTCGGGCCGGACCCTGTCGGGCCAGACGGCGGAGGCCTTCTGGAACAGCGTGCGGCACGCCAAACCCTTCGCCGTCGGCTTCAACTGCGCCCTGGGCGCCGATCTGATGCGGCCCTTCATCGCCGAACTGTCGCGGGTGGCGGATACGCTGGTCGCCGCCTATCCCAACGCCGGCCTGCCCAACGCCATGGGCCAGTACGACGAGCAGCCGCACGAGACCGCCCACTTCATCGAAGAATGGGCGGCCTCGGGTCTGGTCAATATCGTCGGCGGCTGCTGCGGCACCACGCCGGAGCATATCCGGCATACGGCTGAAGCGGTGGCGAAACTGCCGACGCGCGAGATTCCGGAGCGGCCGGTGGCCATGCGGCTGTCGGGCCTCGAACCCTTTGAACTGGTAGCGTAGTGCGCCCCACCTTCATCAACGTCGGCGAGCGGACCAACGTCACCGGCTCGGCCAAATTCAAGAAGCTGATCATCGACGGCGACTATGCCGCCGCCCTGTCGGTGGCGCGGCAGCAGGTCGAGGCCGGGGCCTCGGTGATCGACATCAACATGGACGAGGGCCTGCTGGATTCGAAGCAGGCCATGGTCACCTTCCTCAACCTGATCGCGGCCGAGCCCGACATCGCCCGCGTGCCGGTGATGATCGACAGCTCCAAGTGGGAGGTGATCGAGGCCGGGCTGAAATGCGTCCAGGGCAAGCCGATCGTCAATTCGATCTCGATGAAGGCGGGCGAGACCGAGTTCCGCGAACAGGCGGTCAAATGTCTGCGCTACGGCGCCGCCGTCGTGGTCATGGCTTTCGACGAGGTGGGCCAGGCCGACACCGCGGCGCGCAAGATCGAGATCTGCACCCGCGCCTACCGCATCCTGGTGGACGAGGTCGGCTTCCCGCCCGAGGACATCATCTTCGACCCCAATATCTTCGCCGTGGCGACAGGGATCGAAGAGCACGACAACTACGCCGTCGACTTCATCGAGGCGACCAGGGTCATCAAGGCGACCCTGCCCTGGGCCCGGGTGTCGGGCGGGGTGTCGAACGTCTCGTTCAGCTTCCGCGGCAATGAGCCGGTGCGCCGGGCGATCCACAGCGTCTTCCTGTATCACGCCATCCAGGCGGGCATGGACATGGGGATCGTCAACGCCGGCGACCTGCCCGTCTATACGGACATCGAGCCGACGCTGCGCGAGGCCGTCGAGGATGTCATCCTGAACCGGCCGCAGCGGACCAATGTCTCGAACACCGAGCGGCTGGTCGACATCGCGCCCAACTACAAGGGCGACAAGGGGGTGGCCCGGGTCGTCGATCTGAAATGGCGCGACACCCCCGTCGGCAAGCGGATCGAACACGCCCTGGTCAACGGCATCACCGACTATATAGACGCTGACACCGAGGAGGCGCGGCTGTCGTTCGACCGGCCGCTGCACGTCATCGAGGGTCCGCTGATGGACGGGATGAACGTGGTCGGCGACCTGTTCGGCTCGGGCAAGATGTTCCTGCCGCAGGTGGTCAAGTCGGCGCGGGTGATGAAACAGGCTGTGGCCTGGCTGGAGCCCTATATGGAGGCCGAAAAGGCCGGCAAGCCGCGCGAGCAGGCGGGCCGGATCCTGATGGCCACGGTCAAGGGCGACGTCCACGACATCGGCAAGAACATCGTCGGCGTGGTGCTGCAGTGTAACAACTATGAGGTCATCGACCTGGGCGTCATGGTCCCGGCCGACCGCATCCTCGACGCCGCGATCGAGCACAAGGTCGACATCGTCGGCCTGTCGGGCCTGATCACGCCGTCGCTGGACGAGATGGTGTTCGTGGCGCGCGAGATGGAGCGGCGCGGCTTCGACATTCCCCTGCTGATCGGCGGGGCGACGACCAGCCGGACCCATACGGCCGTCAAGATCGAGCCCGGCTATCGCGCCGGCTCGACCACCTATGTCGTGGACGCCAGCCGCGCCGTCGGCGTGGTCTCCGGCCTGCTGTCGAAGACTGAGCGGGCGAAGAACGTGGCCGCCACCCGCGACGAATACATCCGCATCCGCGAACAGTATGCGCGCGGTCAGGAGGTCAAGGCGCGGGCGTCCCTGCCCGCCGCGCGCCAGAACCGCTTCCGGCCGGATCCAGCGACGCCCCTGCCCTCGGCGCCGTCGTTCCTGGGCGTGCGCGCCTTTGACAGCTGGGATCTGGGCGATCTGGCCGACCACATCGACTGGACGCCCTTCTTCGCCAGCTGGGAGCTGATCGGCCGCTATCCGTTGATCCTCGAGGACGAGATCGTCGGCGAGGCCGCGCGCGACCTGTTCAAGGACGCGCAGGCGATGCTGAAGCGGATCGTCGACGAGAAATGGTTCACCGCGCGCGGCGTGGTCGGCTTCTGGCCCGCCAACGCCGTCGGCGACGATATCGTGGTCTGGGCCGACGAGAGCCGCGCGGTCGAGATCGCCCGCTTCCACACCCTGCGCCAGCAGATCAGGAAGTCGAACGGCAAGCCCAATCTGGCCCTGTCGGACTTCGTCGCCGAAACGGGCCGGGACTATATCGGCGCCTTCGCGGTGACGGCCGGCCACGGCGAGCTCGAGATCGCCAAACGGTTCAAGGACGCCGGCGACGACTATTCCGCCATCATGGCCACTGCCCTCGCCGACCGTCTGGCCGAGGCCTTCGCCGAGGCCCTGCACAAGACGGTGCGGACCGAGCTGTGGGGCCATGCGGCGGATGAGCAGACGACGGTCGAGGACCTGATCGCCGAGCGGTATCAAGGCATTCGCCCCGCCCCCGGCTATCCGGCCCAACCGGATCATACGGAGAAGGCGACGCTGTTCCGGCTGCTGCAGGCGGAAGACAACGCCGGCATGGCCCTGACCGAAAGCTTCGCCATGACGCCGCCGGCGTCGGTGTCAGGCCTGTATTTCGGGCATGCCGAAAGCCACTATTTCGGCGTCGGCAAGATCGATCCCGACCAGGTCGAGGACTACGCCCGCCGCAAGGGCTGGGACGTGGCGACCGCGGAACGCTGGCTGTCGCCGATCCTGAACTACGACCCCGGCGCGCCCGCGCGCAGCGACGCGGCCTGAGGCGACGCTTCGTTCAGCCGCCTACTCCAGACCCACGTCGGCCGGCGTCGCCGGCGGGGTCGTGATGTTGTCGCGCAGGCGACGCGCGGCGTGCTCGCAGCGGCCCGGCAGGCCGAAGAACAGGCCGAAGGCCTGGCTGCGGACAGCCTCTTCCTGATTGACCAGCGGCGTCCATTTGGCCGCGG
>NZ_BSOY01000037.1 GCF_030160755.1 Brevundimonas denitrificans
TTCCGCGGCGCTCTGCGCGCCGATCCGCAGGACCCGCGCGCCCGCTATTTCGTCGCTGTCGAGATGGACCAGCGCGGCGAGCGCGAGGCGGCCATGACGGCCTGGATCGACCTGATCAATTCGGCGCCGACCGGCGCGCCCTGGGCCGCCGAGGTCCGGACCTTTGTCGAGGATCTGGCGCGCGAGCGGGGTCAGGACATCTCCGGCCGGCTGCGGCCCGCGCCGGCGGGAGCGGTCGCCCCGGCGGCGGTTCCTCCCGGGATCCCCGGACCGACCGCCGCCCAGGTCGCCGAGGCCGGGTCAATGTCCGAGGCGGACCGGCAGGCCATGATCCAGGGCATGGTGGGCGGTCTGGAAGAGCGGCTCAGGACCTCGCCGCGCGATCGGGACGGCTGGGTGCGCCTGATGCGGGCGCGGATGGTGCTGGGCGACAGCGCCGCGGCGACGACGGCTTACCGCAACAGCCTGCGCGCCTTCGCCGATTCTCCGGCCGAACAGGCCGCCCTGACCGAGGCGGCGCGGGGTCTCCGCGTGCCCGGCGCCTGACGCGGCGGTTTATCGCGACGCGCGACCCCGCGTGACAAAGAACAACGTTCCGGTTCAAGGTGCCGCGCAAGCGGGGGCTGGGCGTAATGACCGGGGCATCGATACAGGACGCGATCCTGCCTGCGATCGGCGATCCGCTGGTTGTCGGGGCGTTCGTCCTCGGCGGCCTGATCGTCGTCCTCGTCGCAGCGATGGCGCGGCGCCGGCGACGGCCAACGGTTGATCGGACCGCACCTCCGCCTGACTCCGCCGCACCAGTAGCGCTTTCCTCATCCCGCAGCGCCGCCCCCGCGAAGGTCGCCGCTCCCGCATTGGAAAAGACGATGACCAAGGCTTCGGACCTCTTTGTCGCCTGCCTGGAAGAGGAGGGCTGCGAATATGTCTTCGGCGTCCCGGGCGAGGAGAACCTCGACTTCCTCGACAGCCTGTCGCGCAGCCGCAAGATCAGGCTGATCCTGACCCGGCATGAGCAGGGGGCCGGTTTCATGGCCGCCACCTATGGCCGGCATACGGGCAAGGCCGGCGTCTGCCTCGCGACCCTGGGCCCCGGGGCGACCAATCTGGTGACCGCCGCCGCCTATGCCCAGCTCGGCGGCATGCCGATGCTGATGATCACGGGCCAGAAGCCGATCAAGTCGTCGAAACAGGGCCGGTTCCAGATCCTCGACGTGGTCGACATGATGCGGCCGATCACCAAATTCACCCACCAGCTGGCCTCGGCCGACAACATCCCGGCCCGGGTGCGCGAGGCGGTTCGTCTGGCCCAGGAGGAGAAGCCCGGCGCCACCCATCTGGAGTTCCCCGAGGACGTCGCCCATGAGCAGACGACCTCGCCGGTCATCGTCGCCAGCCAGGTTCGCCGCCCCGTGGCCGACGACAAGTCGATCCGCGTCGCCGCCGACCGCATCGCCCGCGCCAGGTCCCCCCTGCTGATCATCGGCGCCGGGGCCAACCGCAAGCTGACCAGCCGGATGCTGACCGAACTGGTTGAAAAGACCGGCATTCCCTACATCACCACCCAGCTGGGCAAGGGGGTGATCGACGAGCGCAACCTGAAATACCTGGGCTGCGCGGCCCTGTCGTCCGGCGACTTCGTGCACCGGATCATCGAGGCCGCCGACGTCATCATCAACGTCGGCCACGACGTGATCGAGAAGCCGCCCTTCTTCATGAAGCCGGGCGGCTGCGACGTCATCCACATCGGCTTCCGGACGGCCGAGGTCGATCCGGTCTATTTTCCGCAGATCGAGGTGGTCGGCGATATCGCCAACGCGATCTGGCAGCTCAAGGAGAGCCTCTCGGCCCAGCCGCACTGGACCTTCGGCGCCATGGAGCGCGCCCACAAGGCCGAGCTGGACCACACCGCCGCCTCGGTCGGCGACCTGCGCTGCCCGGTCTATCCGCAATATCTGGTTGATCAGGTCCGCAAGGTCATGCCGTCCGACGGAATCCTGTGCCTCGACAACGGCGTCTACAAGATCTGGTTCACGCGCAGCTATCCGGCGCACATGCCCAACACCTTCCTGGTCGACAATGCGCTGGCGACCATGGGGGCGGGCCTGCCGTCGGCCATGGCCTCCAGCATGATCTTCCCCGACCGCAAGGTCATGGCGGTCTGCGGCGACGGCGGCTTCATGATGAACAGCCAGGAGCTTGAGACCGCGGTGCGGCTGAAGCTGAACCTCGTCGTGCTGATCCTGAACGACAACAGCTACGGCATGATCCGCTGGAAGCAGGCCAATATGGGCTTTCAGGACTGGGGCCTGACCTATGGCAATCCGGACTTCGTCAAATACGCCGAGAGCTACGGCGCCCATGGCCACCGGGTGACCTCGGCCGAGAGCCTGCCGGCCCTGCTGAAACAGTGTCTTGATACGCCGGGGGTTCATGTGGTCGAGGTGCCGATCGACTATGCCGACAACGACCGCATCCTGAACAAGGATGTCCGCGAACTCAGCGCGGCCTTGCCGGTTTAACCTCCAGTCCCCCGCCGGAGCCGTCCCATGCCGTCCCTGAAAGCCGCCTATCCGCTCTACCTGGCCAATGAGGCGCTGACGCCCAACCAGGACCTGGAGGTGACGGACAAATATACGGGCAAGGTGGCGACGCGGGTGGCCATGGCCGACGCAGCGACCATCGACCGCGCCATCGGCGAGGCGGTCAAGGCGACCGAGCCGATGGCGCGGATGGCGGCCTATGAGCGGCAGGCCGTGCTGGCGCACTGCGTCAAACGCTTCCAGGAGCGGGCCGACGAACTGGCCTATGCCCTGTGTATCGAGGCCGGAAAGCCGATCAGGGATTCGCGGGGCGAGGTGACCCGGCTGATCGACACCTTCCGCATCGCCGCCGAGGAGTCGGTGCGCATGACCGGCGAGGTCCAGCCGCTGGACATCTCGGCGCGCGCCAAAGGCTATCAGGGGATGTGGAAGCGCGTGCCGATCGGGCCGTGCTCCTTCATCTCGCCGTTCAACTTCCCGCTCAATCTGGCGGCCCACAAGATCGCGCCGGCCCTGGCCGTGGGCTGCCCGTTCGTGATGAAGCCGGCCTCGCGCACGCCGCTGGGGGCGCTGATCATCGGCGAGGTGCTGGCCGAGACCGACCTGCCGAAAGGCGCCTTCTCCATCCTGCCCGCGACGCGCGACGGCTCGGACCTGTTCACCACCGACGACCGGCTCAAGCTGCTGTCCTTCACCGGCTCGCCGGACGTCGGCTGGGCGCTGAAGGCGAAGTCCGGCAAGAAGAAGGTGGTGCTGGAGCTGGGCGGCAACGCCGCCGTCATCGTCGACCGCGACAGCGATCTGGAAGACGCCGCCGAACGGATCATCTTCGGGGCCTTCTACCAGTCGGGCCAGTCCTGCATCGGGGTGCAGCGCATCCTGATCCACGACGAGATCTACGGCCCGATGCGCGACCTGCTGGTGAAGAAGGCCAGGGCCCTGATCTGCGGCGACCCGCGCGAGGAGACCACCTTCATCGGTCCCATGATCGACGAGAAGGAGGCGACCCGCCTCGAGGGCTGGATCAACGAGGCCCGCGCCGCCGGAGCGACCGTGCTGTGCGGGGGCAACCGCGCGGGCGCCATGCTGGACGCGACCTTGCTGGAGGGCGTCGGTCGAGGCCTGAAAATCCGCGAGGAGGAGGCTTTCGGGCCGGTGGCCATCCTGTCGCGGTTCTCGGACTTCGAGGCCGCCCTGGCCGAGGTGAATGATTCAAAATTCGGGCTTCAGGCCGGCATCTTCACCCGCGACATTCACAAGGCGATGCGGGCCTGGGACGTGCTTGAGGTCGGGGGCATCCTGATCGGCGACGTGCCCAGCTATCGCGTCGACAACATGCCCTATGGCGGGGTCAAGGATTCCGGCCTCGGCCGCGAGGGCGTCAAATTCGCCATGGAAGACATGACCGAGATCCGCAATCTGGTCATCCGCCAGCGACCGGTGGAGGCCGTCCCGGCGCCCGCCCAACCGTCGTCTCCGCCTTCGCCGCCGTCCGGCCGCACGGGCTGGTTCGGCCGGAAGGCCTGACCGGCTCCTGGCCCCGTCGCGCGCGAGGGTCCGGAGCATGAACTCTTTGTCACGCGGCGGCAGGTTGTGACGCTCCTCCCGCTGGGCCATGGTTCACAAAACCGGGCTGGACCCCCGAAGGAGGAATGCATGCGTATCCGAATGATGTTGGCCGGTGCCGCCGCGGCGGGCCTGATGGCGTTTCCGGCCATGGCCGAGGACGGCCAGTATGCGCCGCAGCTGACCCGGATCATCGCGGAGGCCGCCGAGGGGACCTGCCTCGCCGCCTATATGGCGCAGCCCCTGCTGGACGCCTGCAACGCCCAGATTGCAGGGATGGCGCCGGCGCTCAGCGCCATGGGAGCGATCGAGACCATGACCTTCGTGAGCGCCCGGGACACGCCCGAGGGCAAGGTTGAGACCTATAGCGTCAAGTTCGCGGGCGGCCAGACGATGAACTGGTTCATCGGCCAGGAGCGCGACGGCAAATTCACCGTCGTCGGCGCCGGGGGCTAGGGTCTTGGTCGCAGGCGCAGCCGCGGGACTTTTGCTGGCCGGACTGATCGGGATCCCGGCAGGTTCGCAGACGCCGCCCATCTTCAATCCCGGCGCGCCGGGCGCTCCGTCGCGCGTGATCAGCGCCACGGAGGCGGTCGAGCTCAGCCGCAGCACCTTCACGGCCGACGACGTCGCCTTCATGCAGCATATGATCGTCCACCATGGCCAGGCTGTGGAGATGGTGGAACTGCTGCGGACGCGGGGCGCCAACCCTGCGGTGCGGCGCCTGGGCCAGCGGATCGCGCTCAGTCAGGAGGCCGAGATGGCCCTGATGCGCGACTGGCTGACGGACCGCGGCCAGCCGCTTGAAATGCCCGGAATGGGCGCCGGCCACGCGAGCATGGATCATTCCGCCCATGCCGGTCACGCCATGCCGCCCTCCGATACGCCGATCATGGCCGGCATGCTTTCGCCGGCGCAGATGCAGGCGCTCGCGGCCGCGACCGGACCCGCGTTTGATCGCCTGTTTCTCGAAGGCATGATCCGCCACCATCAGGGCGCGCTCGACATGGTCGATGCCCTGATGGCCCAGCCGGGAGCGGCTGAGGATACGATGCTGTCCGACTTCACCACCTCCGTCGTGGGCGACCAGTCGGCGGAGATTCTTCGCATGCAATCCCTTTTGTCTGACCTCTGAACCCCTTCCTGAAGGAGCGGCCATGAACGTTCGCAGCACCCTGCTTTCCACCGTCGCCGTTCTCGGCCTGTTGCTGGGGGCCAGCGCCGCCGCGGCGCAAGCCGGGGGACCCGGCGCCGCCCAGGTGATCCAGCCCGACGCCCGCAGCACCCTGTCGCCCGGCCTGGCCGACGCCGGTCAGGCGGCGTCCGGCATGGCGCTGGAGTACTCCGTCGGCATGGCGCCGGGGTTCGCCGATCCCGACATCGGCTTCTCGCCGCCGACCAGCCAGGCAGAGGGCGAGGCGATGATGGCCCGGGCGCGCGGCAATCCGAATTTCAGCCCGCTGGGTATGGCCAATACCGACATGGCGGTGTCGAACGGCAAGCTGTTCGTCGGCAATTTCAACGGCTTCAACGCCTATGACATTTCCGGCGGCGCGCCGCGGCTGGTCATGTCCGTGGTCTGTCCCGGGGGCCAGGGCGACGTCTCGGTGCACGGCGACCTGCTGTTCATGTCGGTCGAGGAGAACCGCGGCCGGTTGAACTGCGGCGCGGCGACCACGGAGGACGATGTCGTCACCCAGCGTTTCCGCGGCATTCGCATCTTCGACATCAGCGACCTGAACGCGCCGCGCCAGATCGCCGCCGTCCAGACCTGCCGGGGATCTCACACCCATACGCTGGTCCCGCATCCGACGGACGCCAACGTCCTGTATGTCTACAACTCCGGCACGTCGGATGTGCGCGGGACGGCGGAGCTGGCCATCTGCACCGACGGCCAGCCCGACCAGAACCCCGAGACCGCCCTGTTCTCGATCGATGTGATCAAGGTGGAACTGGACCGGCCGCAGGACGCGGCGATCGTCAACCGGCCGCGGATCTTCGCCGACAGCCAGACCGGCCGTGTTGCCGGCCTGTGGCGCGGCGGCCGGGCGGGCATCGCGAGCCAGAACACGGCCCAGACCAACCAGTGCCATGACATCACCGTCTTCCCGGAAGTCGGGCTGGCGGCCGGAGCGTGCAGCGGCAACGGCATCCTGCTGGACATCTCCGATCCGGAGAACCCGCGCAGAACGTCCGACATATTCGATCCGGACATGGCCTACTGGCACTCCGCCACCTTCAACAACGCCGGCGACAAGGTCGTCTTCACCGATGAATGGGGCGGCGGCATCGGCGCCCGTTGTCAGGCGACGAACCCCTCGACCTGGGGCGCGAATATGGTCGCGACCATCGAGAACCGGACCCTCGCGGGCAAGAGCTTCCACAAGCTGCCGAGCGCGCAGGGGGCCACCGAGAACTGCGTCGCCCACAACGGGATGATCATTCCGGTCCCGGGCCGCGACCTGATGGTCCAGGCCTGGTACCAGGGCGGCGTCTCGATCATGGACTTCACCGATCCGGCCAAGCCGGTCGAGATCGCCTTCTTCGACCGGGGGCCGATCGATGCGAACCGGCTCTATGTCGGCGGGTCGTGGTCGGCCTACTGGTTCAACGGGCGGATCTATTCCAGCGAGATCGCGCGCGGGCTCGACGTGCTGCGGCTGGTCCCGAGCGAACATCTGTCGGCGGCCGAGATCGCCGCGGCGGAGGCGGTGACCTCGGCGACGATCAACCCCCAGACCCAGACGCGTATCGTCTGGGCCGACACGCCGGACGTGGCCGCCGCCTATCTCGACCAGCTGACACGGGCCGGAGGGGTGGAGGCGGAGCTCTCCGCACAGGTCCAGGCCGGGATCGACCAATGGCGCCGCGGCGGTCGCGCCGACCGGCGCGGATCGGCGACGCTCGCCGGCCTCCTGAACGAGGCCTCGGGCAAGGCTGCCGGGCTGAACAAGATCCGGCTCAAGGCGCTGGCCGACATCTTCGAGCGGCGGGGTCGCTAGACGCCCGACTGACCGGAGATCGAGTCCTCCACAGGCCGTTGGTCGGATCCTCCGGCCTGAGCCGTTCACCTGCATCACCCGGCGGTCGTCCCACGATGACCGCCGGGTCGATTCGTTCTGGCCCGGTGCAAATCAGGAGGCGTCGCGACACAAATCCGCGGACGGAAAATCCTCGCGCCGATCCCGAAAAAACAGAAAATGCTGCACTAGCGAAGACGCTTGCGGAGCATCATTGTTGCTGAATATACATGAATGGCGCCAATAGTTGGCTATAAACTCGCTGTTTCTCGGCGCATCCGAACGATATTTGATCCCTCTCGACCCGGCGGCCGCTTGCTAATTTCGCAAACGCGGTAAACATTTCGCAAATGCGTAATGCTGTCCTGGGGGATCAAATGACACGACTTCGTATCGGGCTCGCGGGAGCCCTTACTCTTCTGCTCGGGAGCGTAGGCGGGACGGCCTCGGCGGCCGCTGCGGCGCCGCCCGCGCTTCTGGCGCACCAGGCGCCGCTGGCTCTCGACGGGGCGGCGACCGGCTGGATCCTGACGTCGACCGCCCTGGTCCTGCTGATGACCCTGCCGGGGCTGGCCCTGTTCTACGGCGGTATGGTGCGCCGCAAGAACGTCATCGCCACCATCACCCAGTCGCTGGGCGTGGCCTCGGTGGTGACCCTGGCCTGGTTCATCGCCGGCTACGGCCTGTCCTTCGGCGTCGGTCAGCCCATCGGCGGCTATTCGGGCGAAGAGGTGCAGAGCTACATCGGCTCGTTCCAGGCCCTGTTCCTGAACGGGGTGACGCCGGCGACGGCGCACAGCCTGGCGCCCGGCCTGCCGGAATACCTCTGGATCGCCTACCAGCTGACCTTCGCCATCATCACCCCGGCCCTGATCGCCGGCGCGTTCGCCGAGCGGATCAAATATTCGGGCCTGCTGCTGTTCACGGGCCTTTGGACCCTGCTGGTCTATGCGCCGATCTGTCACTGGGTCTGGGGCGGCGGTTTCCTTGGCGCGGCCGGCGTTCTGGACTTCGCGGGCGGCGCCGTGGTGCACGTCAATGCGGGGGTCGCCGGTCTGGTCTGCGCCATCTTCCTCGGCGCCCGGAAGGGCTACGGCAAGGAGAGCATCGTCGCCCACAATCCGGTGCTGACCATGATCGGCGCCTGCCTGCTGCTGGTCGGCTGGATCGGCTTCAACGCCGGCTCGGCCTGGACGGCCGATTCGATCGCCTCCGTCGCGCTGCTGAACACCATCCTGGCCGCCATGGCCGGCTCGCTGACCTGGAAGATCGTCGAGATCATGGAGAAGCGGAAGCCGTCGCTGATCGGCGTGCTGTCCGGCCTGATCGCCGGCCTGGTGGCCATCACCCCCGCTGCAGGCCTGGTCGATCCCAAGGGGGCGGTGATCATCGGCCTGGCTTCGGGGCCGGTCTGCTACGCCGCCTCGGTCTGGATCAAGAAGCTGCTGCGCTATGACGACAGTCTCGACGCCTTCGGCATCCACGGCGCGGGGGGCATTCTGGGCGCCGTTCTGACCGGCGTGTTCGCTTCGGCCGCCGTCAACGGCGCCGCCGAGGGCGCGACCGTCGCCAAACAAATCTGGGGTCTGGGCGTGACCATCGGCTGGAGCGCCGTGGCGACCTTCCTGATCCTGATCGTCTGCAAATTCACCACCGGCCTGCGGGTGACCGCGGAACAGGAGCAGGAGGGCCTCGACGGGCACCTGCATGGCGAGGTGATGGAGGGCGTCTGACCTCCATCCGACGGCGGCGCGGAGCCTCCCCTCCGCGCCGCCACCAGTATGCGTGAGTCTCGAAAACCATCGATAACAAGGGGATACGATGATGAGAACCGCTCTTGCCTGCGCGGCCGCCATGGCTGTGCTTCTGACCGCCGGGGCCGCTTCGGCCCAGGATACGCCCGAGGTCGGCTGGAATCTGGGGGTGACCAGCGACTATGTTTTCCGCGGCTACAGCCAGACCACTGAGGACCCCGCCATATTCGGCGGCGTGGATGTCACGGTCGGCAGCTTCTACGCCGGCGCCTGGGCCTCGAACGTTGATTTCGGCGACGACACGGACGCCGAAGTCGATCTCTACGGCGGCTATCGCACCGAGGTGTCGGGTTTCGCCGTTGATGTCGGAGTCGTCGGCTACCTCTATGTCTCCGCGCCGACCGGAGCGGACTATGACTACGCCGAGTTCAAGGCGGCTGCGTCGCGCGCCTTTGGACCGGTGACCCTGGCGGCTGCCGTCTACTGGTCGCCCGACTTCTTCGGGGCCGACGAGGAAGCGACCTATGTCGAGGCCAACGCCGCCTTCTCGCCGGCCGACAATTGGACGGTGTCGGGGGCGGTCGGTCATCAGGCGCTGGACGTCAACGCCGACTACGCGACCTGGAACGCCGGCGTGGCCTATGCCTTCAGCGACCATGTCGCGATCGACGTCCGCTATCACGACACCGATGTGACCGGTCCCCTGTCCGACGAACGGGTCGTGGGCGCGCTCAAATTCCTGTTCTGACATCTGCACTGCACAAGGCGGATCGGTCGGACGTTGCAGTGATAAGCGTCCGACCGGTCGGTTTTTGCATCACGAGTAACGAAATGCGCAAGAGTTGCATGAAAGTTGCCGTGTCGTCGTCCCGCCCCTAAGCCTTGTGCGGCAGCGAAAGGATCGAGGTGGCGTCCTCAAACCAGACATTCGTGATCACCCCAAGGAGGGGACCGGCCAGGAGGCCGGCGGCCGTTCGCGTGCGCGATTTCTCGGAGATCTACGCCGACTTCAGCCCGGTCGCCGGGGCCGGTCAGTCGAGCCGCTGCGCCCAGTGCGGCGTGCCCTTCTGTCAGACGGGCTGCCCCCTGCAGAACAACATTCCCGACTGGCTGCGTCTCGCGGCCGAGGGCCGCGCAGAGGAGGCCTGGCGCCAGTCCGCAGCGACCTCGACCATGCCGGAGATCTGCGGCCGCATCTGTCCGCAGGACCGGCTGTGCGAGGGGGCCTGCACCCTCGAGCAGTCGGGATGGGAGACGGTCACCATCGGTTCGGTCGAGCGATGGCTGGGCGACATGGCCTTCGAGCATGGCTGGGTCGAACCGATCCGCCCGCGGGTCGAGCGGGGCCAGTCTGTCGGTATCGTCGGTGCAGGGCCTGCGGGCATGGCGGCGGCCGACCGGTTGAGATCCGCCGGCTATGCGGTGACGATCTATGACCGGCACGACCGGGCAGGCGGACTGCTGATGTACGGCATCCCCGGGTTCAAGCTGGAGAAGCATGTCGTCCAGCGCCGTCTCGACCGGCTGGCCGAGGGCGGTGTCCGGTTCAGGCTCGGGGTGGACGTCGGAGGCGACTTGCCGTTCGGCGAGGTGCGGGCGGCGCATGACGCGGTGCTGGTGGCGACCGGCGTCTATCAGGCGCGGCGACTGACGGCGCCCGGATGCGGCTCGACCGGGGTGATCGCGGCGCTGGACTATCTGATCGCCTCGAACCGCAAGGGGCTGGGCGATGCGGTCGCGGCCTTCGACAGCGGCGCGCTGGACGCATCCGGCAAGCGCGTGGTGGTGATCGGCGGCGGGGATACGGCGATGGACTGCGTGCGCACGGCGGTGCGACAGGGCGCGACGTCGGTGACCTGCCTCTATCGCCGGGACCGGGACAATATGCCGGGCAGCGCGCGCGAGTTCGCCAACGCCGAGGAGGAGGGCGTGGTCTTCGAATGGCTGGCCGCGCCGCGCGCCGTGCTGGGCGAGGCCGACCGCGTGACCGGCGTCAGGGGCCAGCGGATGGCGCTCGCCGCCCAGTCCGCCGATGGTCGCTGGAGCGTCGAGCCGCTCCCGGGCGGCGAATTCGACCTGGCCGCCGATCTGGTCATCGAGGCCCTGGGCTTCGAGCCCGAGGACATGCCCGGCCTGTTCGCCGAGCCCGATCTGGCCCTGACCGAATGGCGGACGATCCGCACGGCGGGGCATACGAAGGCGACGACGCTGGAAGGCGTGTTCGCGGCAGGCGACATCGTGCGCGGCGCCTCGCTGGTGGTCTGGGCCGTGAAGGACGGACAGGACGCCGCCGCTGAGATCGACGCCTGGCTATCCGGCCGGGAGAGGGCGGCCGCATGACGTTCGAGCCGGAACAGTACGCACGCGACCGCCAGCGGCTGATCGACGGCCACGCCTATGACCCGGCCTCCGAGCGTGACGCCTGCGGCGTCGGGCTGGTCGCCGCCATCGACGGCAAGCCGCGCCGCGAGGTCATCGATCTGGCGCTCAAGGCGCTGAAGGCGATCTGGCACCGGGGCGCCGTGGATGCCGACGGCAAGTCGGGCGACGGGGCCGGCATATTGATCGGTCTGCCGCGCGCCTTCTTCGAGGCCCAGGTGCGGGACGCCGGGCATGAGCCCCGGCCGGGTCCCATCGCTGTCGGGATGATCTTCCTGCCGCGCGTCGATCTGGCGGCGCAGGAGCGGGCGCGGACCATCGTCGAGCGGGAGGTGATGGCGGCGGGCTTCTGGCTCTACGGCTGGCGTCAGGTGCCGACCCATGCGCCGGTGCTGGGCCAGCGGGCGGCGACGACCCGGCCCGAGATCGAGCAGATCATGCTGAGCGCGCCGAACGGCCTCGATGGCGAGGAATTGGAGCGGGCCCTGTACCTGTTGCGCCGCCGGATCGAGGCGCGGGCGACCGCCTCGGGCCTGCAGCATTTCTACATCTGCTCCCTGTCCGCGCGTTCGGTCATCTACAAGGGGATGATGCTGGCCCAGGCGCTGGCGGACTTCTATCCGGACCTGAACGACCCCCGGGTCGAGGCCAATGTGGCGCTCTTTCACCAACGCTATTCGACCAACACCTTCCCCGAATGGCGGCTGGCCCAGCCGTTCCGCATGCTGGCCCACAACGGCGAGATCAACACCCTTCGCGGCAACGCTGGCTGGATGCGCAGCCACGAGATCCGCATGACCGCCGAGGCCTTCGGGGCCGACGACGGCATCGTCAAACCGGTGATACAGGCCGGCGGATCGGACTCGGCGGCGCTGGACAATGTGTTCGAGGTGCTGGTCCGGGCGGGTCGCCCGGCCCCGATGGTCAAGGCCCTGCTGATGCCCGAGGCCCCGATCGAAGGCGTCATCTCGGACGACCACCGCGCCCTCTACGCCTATTGCAACGCCGTGATGGAGCCGTGGGACGGCCCGGCGGCCGTCTGCGCCACCGACGGCCGCTGGGTCGTGGCCGGCAAGGACCGCAACGGCCTGCGTCCGCTGCGGGTCGCGGAGACCGCCGACGGCCTGCTGATCTGCGGCTCC
Source organism: Brevundimonas denitrificans (assembly GCF_030160755.1). Taxonomy (GTDB): domain Bacteria; phylum Pseudomonadota; class Alphaproteobacteria; order Caulobacterales; family Caulobacteraceae; genus Brevundimonas; species Brevundimonas denitrificans. Next base: position 12,405 of record NZ_BSOY01000037.1, read on the forward strand.
GAAGTCGGAATGACGGGCATCGCCGATGAGCGGATCAAACGCCGGCTGCACATCGGCGGCGGGCGGATGATCTCGGTCGATCTGGAGGCGGGCGTTCTCTACGACGAGACCCGGACGGTGGACCGGCTGGCGGCGGCGCTGCCCTATCGCCAGTGGCTGTCGAACATGGTCGAGCTGGAGCCGCTGGTCGGCCCGGGGCCGGAACCGCGCCGGCTTTCGGGCGAGGCCCTGACCCGCTTCCAGGCCGCGGTCGGCTGGACCCAGGAGGATATCGACACCCTGCTGGACCCGATGGCCGGGGAGGGCAAGGAGGCGGTCGCCTCCATGGGCGACGACGCCCCGCCGGCGGTCCTGTCGCATCAGGACCGGCCCTTCGCCCACTATTTCCGGCAGGCCTTCGCCCAGGTCACCAATCCGCCGATCGACCCCTTGCGCGAAGCCGGCGCCATGAGCCTGCGGACGCGGTTCAAGAACCTCGGCAACATCCTCGCCCAGGATGAGACCCAGACGAAGGTGTTCGTCCTCGACAGTCCGGTCCTGACCACCGGCATGTATGAGCGGATGCTGGATGTGGTCGGGGCGGGCGCCACCACGGTCATCGACTGCACCTTCCCGGCCGGCAAGACGTCGCTGAAGCAGGCGCTGGACCGTATCCGCGACGAGGCCGTGGCGGCGGCGCGGGGCGGGGCGGGACTAATCGTCCTGACGGATGAGCGGATGGGCGAGGACCGGCCGTTGATCCCGATGATCCTGGCCACGGCCGCGGTGCACGGTCGGCTGGTGGACGAGGGCCTGCGCACCTATTGCTCCCTGGTCGTGCGCGCGGCCGAGGCGATCGACGCCCACGCCTTCGCCGTGCTGGTCGGGGTCGGCGCCACGGCGGTCAACGGCTGGCTGGCGCAGGAGACCTTCCTCGAACGGCTCGGGGGCGGCCGTTACCCGGGCCTGACGCTGCGTGAGGCCTGTCTGAACCACAAGGCGGCGGTTGAGGCGGGGCTGATGAAGATCCTGGCCAAGAAGGGCATCTCCGTCATCTCGGCCTATCGCGGGGCCTGCGAGTTCGAGGCGCTGGGGCTGTCGCGGGCGCTGGTGGCGGAGTTCTTCCCCGGCATGACGTCGCGCATCTCCGGCATCGGCCTGGCGGGGATCGAGGCGCAGATGATCCGCAAGACCGCGCGGGGCTTCGACGCCTGGAAGCCCACCCTGCGCATCGGCGGATCGCACCGCATCCGGGCGGGGGAGGAGACCCACGGCTGGGACGCCGAGCTGATCCACCGGCTGCAGGACGCGACCACGCGCGGGGACTACGGGCGGTTCAAGGCCTATTCCCGACGCGTGCGGGACCTGCCGTCCACCGCGCTCCGCGACCTGCTGGATTTCCGTGAGGCCGTGCCGGTTGCAGTGGATGAGGTCGAGAGCGTCAACGACATCCGCCGCCGGTTCGTGACGCCCGGCATGTCGCTGGGCGCCCTGTCGCCCGAGGCGCACGAGACGCTCAACATCGCCATGAACCGGATCGGGGCCCGGTCGGTGTCCGGCGAGGGCGGCGAGGACCCGGCGCGCTATACGCCGCGCCCGAACGGCGACAACGCCAACAGCGCGGTCAAACAGATCGCCTCGGGCCGGTTCGGCGTCACGGCCGAATATCTCAACCAGTGCCGTGAGATCGAGATCAAGGTGGCCCAGGGCGCCAAGCCGGGTGAGGGCGGCCAGCTGCCCGGTTTCAAGGTCACCGAATTCATCGCCCGCATGCGCCATTCGACGCCGGGCGTGGGCCTGATCAGCCCGCCGCCGCATCATGACGTCTATTCGATCGAGGATCTGGCCCAGCTGATCTACGACCTGAAACAGGTCAATCCGGACGCCCGGGTGACGGTCAAGCTGGTGTCCCAGTCGGGCATCGGCGCGGTGGCGGCGGGGGTGGCCAAGGCCAAGGCCGACGTCATCCTCATTGCGGGCCACAACGGCGGTACGGGCGCCTCGGCCCTCGGCTCGATCAAACATGCGGGCATGCCGTGGGAGCTCGGCCTGTCCGAGGCCCATCAGGTGCTGAGCCTGAACGGTCTGCGCGGCCGGGTGCGGCTGCGGACCGACGGCGGGCTGCGCACCGGGCGGGACATCGTCATCGCCGCCATGCTCGGCGCCGAGGAGTTCGGCATCGGCACGGCCAGTTTGATCGCGGTCGGCTGTCTGATGGTGCGCCAATGCCATTCCAACACCTGCCCGGTCGGGGTCTGCGTTCAGGACGAGCGGCTGCGCGCCATGTTCACAGGCACGCCCGACAAGGTCGTCAATCTGTTCAGCTTCATCGCCGAAGAGACCCGCGAGGTGCTGGCATCTCTCGGCCTGCGGTCGCTGCACGAGGCGGTGGGTCGGACGGACCTGTTGCGCCAGGTGTCGCGCGGCGACGCCCATCTGGACGACCTCGACCTCAATCCCCTGCTGGTGCGGGTCGGGGAGGGTGAGGCGCGCTCCGCCGAGGCACCCTACAATGCGGTGCCAGACACCCTCGACGCCCGTATCGTCGAGGACGCGGCGCGCTTCCTCGAAGGGCGGGAGAAGATGTCCCTGACCTATGCGGTGACCAACACCCAGCGGGCGATCGGGGCGCGCATCTCATCCCATATCGTGCGGCGTTACGGCTCCGACCTGCCGGCCGGCCATCTGACGTTGAAGCTGCGCGGCGCGGCGGGTCAGTCGCTGGCGGCCTGGGGCATGACCGGTCTGCGCATCGAGCTGGACGGCGAGGCCAATGACTATGTCGCCAAGGGGCTGTCGGGCGCCGAAGTCATTGTGAGGCCGACCTCCTGGGCTGTCGGCGAGGCCCTGATCGGCAACACCTGCCTGTACGGCGCGACCTCCGGCGCCCTGTTCGCGGCGGGTGCGGCGGGCGAGCGGTTCGCGGTCAGAAACTCCGGCGCGACCGCTGTGGTCGAGGGCTGCGGCGCTCACGGCTGCGAATATATGACCGGCGGCGCGGTGGTGATCCTGGGCGAGACAGGGTGGAATTTCGGCGCCGGCATGTCGGGCGGCGAGGCCTTTGTGCTCGATGCCGATGGCTCGGCCCGGAAGCGCTTCAACGCCGACTCGGTTGTGGGCGGCGCGGTGATGGGGAGGGCGGCGGGTCGGCTGCAGGCGTTGGTCGCCCGCCATGCGGCGGAGACCGGGTCACCGCTGGCGCAGCGCCTGATCGAGACCTGGCCCGAAGCGGCAGGGCGGTTCAGACATGTGCTGCCCCGGGCCCAGGAACCTGCGGCGGCGAACACGCGAAGGGCGTAGGCGTCGTCGCGGGCGTGGCGGACAGGGTGGGATTCGAACCCACGGTAGGCTTTCACCTACGGCGGTTTTCAAGACCGCTGCCTTAAACCACTCGGCCACCTGTCCGTGTTCATCGAGCGGACTGGCCGCATAGCGCCAAACGGGTCGTTAACCAAAGCGGAAATGTCTTTGGCCATGCTGATCGCCTTCAAGGGCTGGGATATGGCCGGAATTCTGTCCACGAAAACGCTTCGGGGCGTCCTGGTCGCGGCCCTGCTGTCGCTGCTCGCGGCCTGCGCCGGCGTGGCCCGGCCCGAGGCGTCGCGCCTGCCGGCCGTGAACGATCCGGCGCCCATCGTTTCCGGGACCATGCGCCCCTACCAGGTGCGCGGGCGCTGGTATCAGCCGGCGGACCAACCGGGCTATGAAGAGACCGGCCTGGCCTCCTGGTACGGCGACCAGTTCAACGGACGGCCCACGGCCACCGGCGAGCGGTTCGACATGCATGCCCTGACGGCCGCCCACAAGACCCTGCCGCTGCCCGGTCTGGTCGAGGTGACCAATCTGGCCAACGGCCGCCGCATCGTGGCGCGGGTCAACGATCGCGGGCCCTTTGTCGATAACCGGATCATCGACCTGTCGCGCGGCTCGGCGGAGGCGCTGGGCATGTTGCAGGCCGGGGTGGGAGAAGTCCGGGTCCGCTATCTGGGGCGCGCGCCGCGAAACGGCGGCGGGACGACCCTGCAGTACGCCGCGGCTGAATCCGCACCACCCGCACCCTCGCCGCCGGCCACGCGGGGCGACTACTGGATCCAGGCCGGGGCCTTCTCCGACCGCCGCGCCGCCCGCCGGGTCGCCGACGAACTGGGCGAGCGGGCGAGCGTGGACGGAGGCCGGAACGACGGCCTGTTCCGGGTCCTGGTCGGTCCCTGGCCCGATCCCAACGCCGCCGAGCGGTCGCGCCAGGCGGTGATCGCACGCGGATACGCCGACGCCCTGTTGATATCGGCGCGCTGAGGCTTGCTTGATCGCCCGCCGTCGCCATTGTGCGCCGGTGACCCAGGGCAGATTCATTACGTTCGAAGGCGGCGAGGGGACCGGCAAGTCGACCCAGGCGGCGCGGCTGGTCGAACGGCTGCGCGCGCGCGACCTGGAGGTCGTCCAGACCCGTGAGCCGGGTGGTTCGCCCGGGGCCGAGGACATCCGCGCCATCGCCCTGAACGGCGACGCCGGGCGCTGGTCGCCGGTGACCGAGACCCTGCTGATGTTCGCCGCCCGGTCCGACCATCTGGAGCGCACCATCCGGCCGGCGCTGGAAGCCGGTCGCTGGGTCGTCTGCGATCGCTTCGCCGACTCCAGCCGAGCCTACCAGGGCGTGGGGGGCGGGACGCCGGCGGAATTCATCGAGGCGCTGGACGCGGCCATCGTCGGGGCGACCCAGCCGGACCTGACCCTGATCTTCGACCTGCCGGTCGAGGTCGGGCTGGAGCGGGCCTTCGGCCGCGGCCTGTTCGAGACCCGGTTCGAGTCCAAGGGACTGGAGTTCCATGAGCGGCTGCGCATGGGCTTTCTCGCGATCGCGGCCGCGCATCCGGAGCGCTGCAGGATCATCGACGCCGACGGCGATCAGGATACGGTCGCGGCCCGGGTCTGGGCGGCGGTCGAGGCGCGGTGGCCGTGAGCGAACACGCCCGCGACCGATTCGACCTGGTCCCCGATGCGGCGGCGGAAGCGGCCTTCCTCGACGCCTTCGGCAAGGACCGGCTGCATCACGCCTGGCTGCTTTGCGGTCCCGAGGGGTCGGGCAAGGCGACCTTCGCCTTTCGCGCCGCGCGCCGCCTGCTGGGCGCCGCGCCGGACCCGTCGCGCGGGCCTCTGGGGGCCAGCCCGGACGACCCGGTGGCGCGGCTGGTCACGGCCCGCTCCCATCCCGACCTGCTGGTGCTCGAGCGGGCGATCGAGGGCGGCAAGACGAAGAAGTCGATCTCGGTCGACCAGGCCCGCGAGCTGCCCGAATTCTTTTCCAAGAGCCCGTCCCAGGCGCGCTATCGCGTGGCCATCATCGATGCCGCCGACGACCTGAACCTGAACGCCGCCAACGCCTTGCTGAAGGTTCTTGAGGAACCGCCGGAGCGCGGCGTGCTGTTCCTCGTCACCCATGCCCCGGGGCGGTTGCTGGCGACGATCCGCTCGCGCTGTCGCCGCCTGGCCTTCCCGGTCTGGCCGCTGCATGCGCTGGAGGAACTGGTGCGCGACCAGACCGGCGTGACCTCGGCCGAGGCGGCGCGGATCGCCGACATGGCGGGCGGCTCGCCGGGGCGGGCGCTGGCCCTGGCCTCCGGCGCGACCCTCGAGGCGGACCAGCTGGCCCAGGCCTGGGTCTCGGCGGCGACGGTGGATCGCGCCGAGGCGCTGGCGGTCGCCGACAAATTCCGCGGCGCCGAGGGGCAGGAGCGGTTCGAGACCCTGATGGACCGGCTCGCCGCCGCCGTGAAGGTGCGGGCGGTGGAGGAGGGGGCGTCCGGCGCGCGTTGGGCCGAGCTGTGGTCGCGTCTGTCCGAGCTTCCCGACCGGACCGCCGCCATCAATCTGGATCGGGGCGATGTGCTGGCCGGGGCGCTCGCCGACCTGCAACGCGTCAAGGCGGGCGGCGGATGATCATCGACAGCCACGTCAATCTGCACGCGCCCCAGTTCGACGAAGACCGCGACGCGGTCATCGCCCGGGCCCGCGAGGCCGGCGTCGGGCTGATGGTCGAGATCTCCGACAAGCTGTCCACCTTTGAGGCCACCCATGGTCTCGCCATGGCCCATGACGACATCTGGTGCACCGTCGGCGCCCATCCGCACGAGGCGAAGGATCACGCCGATCTGACCGTCGGCCGGCTGATCGAACTGGCGGCGCGGCCCCGGGTGGTCGGGATCGGCGAGTGCGGACTGGACTTCCACTACGACCTCAGCCCGAGGGACGTGCAGGCGGCGGTGTTCCGGACCCATATCCACGCCGCGCGCCGGACCGGCCTGCCGCTGGTCGTGCACACGCGCGAGGCCGACGACGTCATGGCCGGGATTCTGGCCGAGGAACAGGCCGAAGGGCCGTTCCGCTTCCTGATGCATTGCTACACCAGCGGTCCGGAACTGGCGGAAAAGGCGGCTGAGTTGGGGGCTTGGTTCTCTGTCTCCGGCATCGCCACCTTCAAGGCGGCGAACGAGGTGCGGGAGATCGTCGCCGCCATGCCGGCCGAGCGGATCATCGTCGAGACCGACTGCCCCTATCTGGCGCCCATGCCGCACCGGGGACGGCGCAACGAGCCCGCGTACGTGATTCACGTCCTCGACAAGCTGGCCGAGATCCGCGGCTGGAGCCGGGAGGAGGCGGAGGCGCGCACGACCGACGCCTTCTTCGCCCTGTTCGATCGCATCCCGAGGCCGGAGGGCGCATGATCAAGCCAGGCGAGCTGGAGGTCGTGATTCTCGGCTGCGGCTCGTCCGGCGGCGTGCCACGCGGGGACGGCGACTGGGGCGACTGCGATCCGGCGGAGCCGAAGAACCGTCGCACCCGCTGCTCCCTTCTGGTCCGTCGCCACGGGGCGGACGGCGTGACCAGCGTGCTGATCGACACCTCGCCCGACCTGCGGGCCCAGATGCTGGCCGCGGACGTCCGTCATATCGACGCGGTGCTGTACACTCACGACCACGCCGACCAGACCCACGGCATCGACGACCTGCGGGTCTTCGCCCTGGGGGCCCGCCGACGTCTCCCGGCCTGGATGGATGCTGCCACCTACGCCGCCCTCTACGAACGGTTCCGCTACATCTTCGAAAGCGTGGAGGGCTATCCGGCCATCCTCGACGACCGGCTGATCCCGCCGCATGGCGAGGCCTGGTCGATCGAGGGCGCGGGCGGGGCGGTCCCGGTCGTGACCTTCGACCAGGCCCATGGCCCGATCCGCTCGGTCGGCTATCGCATCGGTCCCGTGGCCTATTCCAGCGACGTGTCCGATCTCGACGAGGCGGCGGTCGAGGCGGTGCGGGGTTGCGACCTGTGGATCGTAGACGCCCTGAGGTGGGCGCCGCATCCGACCCACGCCCATGTCGACAAGACCCTGGACTGGATCGCCCGGTCGGGCGTGAAACGCGCCGTCCTGACCAATCTGCACCTCGATCTGGACTACAACGCCCTGAAGGCCGCCGTGCCCGCCAACGTCGACGTCGCCTACGACGGTTGGACAGCGCGGCTTTCGCTAGAGACCGGAGCGCCCCGATGAAACGTCTTCTGCCCCTCGCCTGCGGCCTCGCCGCCCTGCTGTTGTCATCGGCCGCGGCCGCCCAGCCGGCGCCGGTCGAGGGCGATTTCTCCACGGCCGGCTTCAGCCTGGCCTCCGGCCAATCGCTGCCGGAGTTGCGGATGCACTACCGGACCCTCGGACAGCCGCGCCGGGGCGCTGACGGGCGGGTCGAGAACGCGGTCCTGCTGCTGCACGGCACCGGCGGGACGGGCGCGCAGTTCCTGTCGCCGCAGTTCGCGGGCGAACTGTTCGGCCCCGGTCAGCCGCTGGACATTGCGCGCTATTACATCGTCATGCCCGACAACCTCGGCCACGGCGGCTCGTCGAAGCCGTCAGACGGGCAGAGGGCGCGGTTCCCGGAATACGGCTACGCTGACATGGTGGAGGCCCAGCGGCGGCTGCTCGTCGACGGTCTGGGCGTGGACCGGGTGCGGCTGATGATGGGCACCTCGATGGGCTGTATGCACATCTTCGTCTGGGCCGAGACCCATCCGGACTTCGCCGGGGCCCTGATGCCCATGGCCTGCCAGCCGACCGCCATCGTCGGCCGCAACCGGCTGTGGCGGACCATGCTCAAGGACGCGATCCGCAGCGATCCGGCCTGGGCCGGCGGGGACTATGCCGCCCAGCCGGTCGAGGGACTGCGCACGGCGGTCGATCTGCTGCTGCTGGCGGGCTCGGCCCCGATGGCCATGCAGCAGGACCTGCCGACGCCGGCGGCCGTCGATGAATGGCTGGCGGCGCAGCAGGCGCGGCGCATCCCGGCGCTGGACGCCAATGACCTCTGGTACCAGGTCAACGCCTCCTTCGACTACGATCCCTCGGCGGGGCTGGAGCGGATCACCGCCCCGATGACCTGGATCAACTCGGCCGACGACTTCATCAACCCGCCCGAGCTGGGCCTGGCCGAGCAGTTCGTGCCCCGGATCGCCGGGGTCCGCTATCGCCTGATCCCCAACAGCCCCGGCGGCAAGGGCCACGGGACCCATACCTGGGCGTCGTTCTGGACGGCCGATCTGATCGACCTGCTGGCCCGGTCGGAACGCTAGAGCGCCGCGATCGCCGAGGGCGGGGCGCGGTGACGCCACGCCCGGATCAGGGCGTCGCGCAGGGTCGCCTCATCCGCCCCGGCCACGAACACCAGGGTGGCGCCGCTCTTGCCCCAGCCGCCGGGGACAGGGGCAAAGATGGCCGGTTCGGCCTCGACCAGCATGGCCTGTTCGTCGGGCTTCAGCAGAACCATGCCGGCGTCCCGGTCCGGATGCAGGCTGGCGAAGATGCGTTTTCCGACCCGGAAGTCGGTTCGACCCATGTGCGCGCCCCCGACCGCCTCGGGCAGGCTGAGGGCGACGCGCGTGAAGTCGTCGAGGGTCATCCCCCCAGCAACCTCGCCGCCTGCGGAGCGAAATAGGTCAGCACCCCGGCGCAGCCGGCGCGTTTGAAGGCGTGCAGGGATTCGAGGATGGCGCGGTCCTCCTCGAGCCAGCCATTGGCCATGGCGGCCCGCATCATCGCGTATTCGCCGGACACCTGATAGGCGAAGGTGGGAAGTTTGAAAGTCTCGCTAACCCGCTGAACAATATCGAGATACAGCATTCCCGGCTTGACCATGACGGCGTCGGCGCCCTCGGCGATATCCATGGCCACCTCGCGCAGGGCCTCGTCGGAATTGGCGTAGTCCATCTGGTAGGTCTTCTTGTCGCCGGTCAGGGCCTTCGCGGAGCCCACGGCGTCGCGATAGGGGCCGTAGAAGGCCGAGGCGTATTTGGCGGCGTAGGACAGGATCAGCACGTCGTGGAAGCTGTTGGCCTCCAGCGCCTCGCGGATGGCCTGGACCCGGCCGTCCATCATGTCCGAAGGGGCGACCACATCGGCGCCGGCGTGGGCGTGGATGAAGGCCTGTTCGGCCAGGCGCTCGAGGCTGGCGTCATTGAGGATGCGGCCGTCCTCGACCACGCCGTCGTGGCCGTGGTCGGTGTAGCAGTCGAGGGCCACGTCGGTGATGACGCCGATCTCGGGGGCAGCGTCCTTGATGGCCCTGATGCAGGCCGGGATCAGGCCGTCGGGGTCGGTGGCGCCCGTGCCGACGGCGTCCTTGAGGGCGGCGTCGACATTGGGGAACAGGGCCACGGCGGGAATGCCGAGGTCGCGCGCCTCGACCGCGGCGGCGGCGGCGGCCCTGGGCGACAGGCGGAAGACGCCCGGCATGGAGGCGACCGGGACGCGGTCCTCGGCGCCGTCGTGGACGATCAGCGGCCACACAAGATCGGCGGGGGTCAGCGTTGTCTCGGCGACGAGCCGGCGCACCCACGGGCTGCTGCGCAGGCGGCGCGGGCGGGCGTAGGGAAAGGCGGCGGGGGCGAACGGCTGGGTCATGCAGGGGTCATAGGCGGGTTGAGCGCTCGGGAAAACAGGGTCCAGAGAGTCCAGAGAGTCCAAAGCGGACGGATCGGACGCGAAAAACACCGTCCGAAGCGTCCGATGCGTCCGATGCGTCCGGATAGTGCGGACCGTGTGGAAGGGAAGCTGATCATCCGCGCAGTCTGGCACGGTGCGGCGTCAGAATCGGTCGCAGACCGGCGCGAGGGTGACGCCGCGCGAGGGGTTGGATAGAAGCACGGCGAACGGTCCGGCAGAGGCCGCCGACCAGACGGGAGCTTTCATGGACTTCGCCCTCAACGACGACCAGCGCGCCATCCAGGACGCGGCCCGGCAGTTCGCCGAGGCCGAACTGGCCCCGCACAGCGCTGAATGGGACGAGACCAAACATTTCCCCGTCGATGTGATGAAACACGCGGCCGAGATGGGCTTCTGCGGCATCTATACCGGCGAGGAACACGGCGGCATGGCCCTGGGCAGGGTCGAGGCGGCGCTGATCTTCGAGGAACTGTCGCGCGGCGACGTCTCCACGGCGGCCTTCATCTCGATCCACAACATGGCGACGTGGATGATCGACAAATTCGGGTCCGACGACCTGCGCGGCCGCTATGTCCCGTCGCTGACGACCATGGAGAAGATCGCCAGCTACTGCCTGACCGAGCCGGGCTCCGGCTCGGACGCGGCGGGCCTGCGCGCCACGGCGAAACGCGACGGCGACCACTGGGTGCTGAACGGCTCCAAGGCCTTCATCTCGGGGGCGGGAACATCGGATGTCTATGTCGTCATGGCCCGCACCGGCGCCGACGGGCCCAGAGGCATCTCGACCTTCGTGGTCGGGAAGGACGCGCCCGGCCTGAGCTTCGGGGCGCAGGAGAAGAAGATGGGCTGGAACAGCCAGCCCACGGCCATCGTCGCCTTCGACGACTGCCGCATCCCGGCGGCCAATCTGCTGGGCAAGGAGGGCGACGGATTCCGCTACGCCATGATGGGTCTGGACGGCGGCCGGCTGAACATCGCCGCCTGCTCGCTGGGCGGCGCCCGGCTGGCGCTGGAGACGACCCAAGCCTACGTCACGACGCGCAAACAGTTTGGCAAGCCCTTGTCGGACTTCCAGAATACCCAGTTCAAGCTGGCCGACATGGCGACCCAGCTGGAGGCCTGCCGGCTGATGGTGCTGCGCGGCGCCTGGGCCATCGACACCAACCATCCCGAGAAGACCAAATGGTGCGCCATGGCCAAGCGCATGACCACCGACGCCTGTTTCCAGATCGCAGACGAAGCCCTGCAGCTGCACGGCGGCTACGGCTATCTGAAGGACTATCCGCTGGAGCGGATCGTGCGGGATTTGCGGGTGCACCGGATTCTTGAAGGCACGAACGAGATCATGCGGGTGATCACGGCGCGGGAGATGTTGCGGCAATAGCGTCCGGCCCTTACGAGCGGCGCCATGAGTGAGTCCGAAGTCCTGACCCGCGTCGAATCCGGCGTGGGCCGCATCACCCTGAACCGGCCGAAGGCGCTGCACGCGCTGAACCGCGCCATGTGCGAGGCGATGACCGATGCTCTTCTGGCCTGGCGCGCGGACGACGCCGTGCATTCGGTGCTGATCGACCATGCCGGCGAGCGCGGCTTCTGCGCCGGCGGCGACATCCGCATGATCGCCGAGAGCGGGGCAGGGGATGCGTCGGAGGCCAGGGCCTTCTTCAAGGTCGAATACCGGCTGAACCATCTGATGTTCGAATATCCAAAGCCGCTCACGGCGATCGTCGACGGCATCGTCATGGGCGGCGGCGTGGGCATCAGCGAGCCGGCTGCCGTCCGCATCGCCACCGAACGCACCACCTACGCCATGCCCGAGACCGGCATCGGCCTGTTCCCCGACGTCGGCGGCGGCTGGTTCCTGCCGCGGCTCCCGGGCCAGACCGGGGTCTGGCTGGCCCTGACCGGGGCGCGGCTGAAGGCGGCGGATACGGTGGCGCTGGGCATCCACAGCCATTTCGTGCCCGCGGGGCGGATTGAGGCGCTCAAGGCGGCGCTGTTGGCCCATCCGGACAATCCGCAGGCTGTCGCCGCCAGTTTCGCAGAAGCCGCCGGTCCCGCGCCCACCACAGAACTCCGCGAGGCTATCGGCCGGCTGTTCGCCTTCGACACGGTCGAGGACATCTTCGCCGCGCTGGAGGCGGACGGATCGGAATGGGCTCTGGCCCAGCTGGCGACGCTGAAGACCAAGTCGCCGCAGTCCCTGAAAGTCACCCTGCGGCAATTGCGGCTGGGCGCGGCCATGCCGTCGTTCGCCGACAATATGGCGCTGGAGTACCGGCTCGGCGGCCGGGTGGTGCGGACCCATGACTTCCAGGAAGGCGTCCGGGCCGTGGTGGTGGACAAGGACAATACGCCGAACTGGTCGCCCGCCGATCTGGCCGGCGTCAGCGAGGCCGATCTCGACCGCCTGTTCGCGCCCCTGCCGGCGGGACAGGAGTGGACGCCGCTGACCTGAGGTCTTGCATCCCTTCCGGTCCGGGGCATAGGTGGCGGCCGCAAGCGGGAGGTTGGTCATGATCAGGGCTTTGGGATTGGTGCTGGCGGCCTCGGCGGCCCTGGGCGGCTGCGCGACGGGCGGCGACGAGGTCGTCGTTTCCTCCAACGACAGGCGGCCGAATTTCGAGGCCGTTCATGCCGCCGCAATCGCCGATACCCGTCGTCTGCCCGAGGAGGTCGCGCGCGATCCACTGCGCAAGCCCGCCGACATGCTGGCCTTCGCGCGGCTGGAGCCCGGACAGGCGATCGCGGACATCCGCCCGGAAGAGGGCTATTTCACCCGCCTGTTCGCCCCGGTCGTCGGCCCCGAGGGCCACGTCTACGCCTTCGTGCCCAATCAGACGGCGGCGCGCGAGAACGCCTTCGCCGACACCATGGCCGCGACCTATCCGAATGTCAGCCGGGTGACCGGGGCCCTCGAGACCATGGCGTTCGACCGTCCTCTGGACGTCGTCTTCATGGGCGAGGAGTACCACGATTTCGTCATCCCCCGGTTCGGCGTGAACGTGGCGGCGATGAATGCGGCGGTCTTCGCGGCCCTGAAGCCCGGCGGCCTCTATGTCATCCTCGATCATCAGGCGGCGGACGGCGCGGGGATCGGCGTGGCCGGCACGCTGCATCGTATCGAGGCGGCCGAACTGCGGCGTCAGGTCGAGGCTGCGGGCTTCGTCTTCGACGGCGAGACAAACGCCGTGCGGACGCCGGCGGACGATCATAGCCTGAGCGTCTTCGATGCAAGCATTCGCGGCCGCTCGGACCGGTTCGTCTACCGGTTCCGCAAACCGGGCTGACGCCGACCGGGGTTCGGTCTAGCCTGCGCCGTCAGCGCCCGTGCGGCGCCATGGGAGGATTGATCATGCGCCGTTCCGTCATTCTGGCCGCCGTGGCGGTGATGAGCCTGTCGTCCCTGGGCTGTATGGGCGGATTGGGCGCGTCGCCCGCGCCGACGCCGGCGGACTACGCCGCCGTGCTGGCCGCGCCCTCGCGGCCCGCCGACGACCGCGCCCGCGACGAGGCGCGCCACGCGGCGGAAACCCTGGCCTTCGCGCGGGTCAGGCCGGGGCAGAAGATCGCCGACATGATCATCGGGGGCGGCTATTTCACGCGGATCTTTTCCGCCGCTGTGGGGCCGGAAGGCCGGGTCACCGCCTGGCAGCCGGCCGAGTTCATCGCCTTCCAGGCCAGCTATGGCGAAGCCCTGACGACCGTCGACGCCCTGCCGAACGTGGACGCCATCCGCTCATCGATGGTCGCGCCGGACTTCCCCACGGGGCTGGATCTGGTCTTCACCGCCCAGAATTATCACGACCTGCATCTGAACATCGCCCCGGCCGACACGGCGTCCCGCGTCAATGCGGCGGTCTTCCGGGCCCTGAAGCCGGGCGGGCTCTATGTCGTCATCGACCACCATGCCGCGGCCGGCGCGCCCCTGACCGCCGCCGACACGGTCCACCGGATCGATATCGAGGCGGTCAAGCGCGAGGTTCTCGCCGCCGGCTTCGTGCTGGACGGCGAGAGCGACATCCTGGCCAACGCCGCCGATCCCCTGACGGCCAGCGTCTTCGACGGATCCATCCGCGGTCGCACCAGCCAGTTCATGTTGAGATTCCGGAAGCCCGGCTGAGCAAATTCGCGTCGGGTGCTGGCGAGAGGGCGGGCGAGCGGCTAACCCTCCCGCCAGTTCATCGGGAGACGACGCCATGACCCACAAGATCGCCTTCATCGGCCTCGGCAACATGGGCGGAGGCATGGCCGCCAACCAGGCGAAGGCCGGCCACGCCGTCGCCGCCTTCGACCTGGCGCAGGCCGCCCTGGACCGCGCCGCCGCCGCAGGCTGTACGCCGGTCGGTTCGGTCGCCGAGGCGGTCAGGGACGCCGATGTGATCATCACCATGCTGCCCGCCGGACCGCATGTGCTGAAGGTGTTTTCGGAGCAGATCATCGGCGCGGCGCCGACCTCGGCCCTGCTGCTCGACTGCTCGACCATCGACGTCGACACGGCGCGCAAGGTGGCGGCGCTGGCCAAGGACGCCGGCTACGCCTTCGCCGACGCGCCGGTGTCGGGCGGGACCATGGCCGCGGACGCCGGGACCCTGGCCTTCATGGTCGGCTGCGACGAGCCCGACTTCGCCCGCATCGAGGCGGCGCTGGAGCCGATGAGCCGGGCGACCTTCCGCGCCGGCGACCACGGGGCGGGGCAGGCGGCCAAGATCTGCAACAACATGATCCTCGGCATCACCATGCTGGGCACCTGCGAGGCCATCGGCCTGGCCGAGAAGCTGGGCCTCGACCCGGCGAAGATGTTCGACATCGTCGCCAAGTCATCGGGCCAGAGCTGGTCGACGACCACCTACTATCCGTGGCCGGGCCCGGTGCCGACGGCGCCGTCGAACCGCAACTATGACGGCGGCTTCGCCACGGCCATGATGCTGAAGGACCTGAAGCTGGCCCAGGATGCGGCGGCCAAGTCGGGAGCCTCGACGCCGCTGGGGGCGCAGACGGAGGCCCTGTTCCAGATGTTCGACGGGCTAGGCTATGGCGGTCGGGACTTCTCCGCCATCCTGCAGATGCTGCGCGGCAAGCTGGACGATCTGCCGAAGGGGTGAAGGTCGGGTTCTTGAGAACCGTTATCAATTAAGGGTTTGCGGCGTTTTGTCCGGTGCGTTTCATGGACAAATCGACCCGATCGGCGCATCACCGGGCAAGTTTTCGCCACCGGTAGAGCTGACGCGTTGTACGACTACAAGGCCGCCTTCCAGACTGCCGTGGAGCAGGTCAAGAGCGAGGGGCGCTATCGCGTCTTCGCCGACCTGAAGCGCGTGCGCGGCG
>NZ_BSOY01000038.1 GCF_030160755.1 Brevundimonas denitrificans
GTCGGCGCCGACCGGCTGCATGAGGTCGCCCGGATGGACGGCTCGGTCATCGTCGAGAGCCTGATCCGGGACGAGACCCGGGGGCGCTGGCTGGTGTCGCAGGTGCGGGGCCGGACAATCGTGGCGCTCGCCGACGACGGGACGGTCTCGGCCTTCCTCGCCCCGGACCCCGGGACCGGCGGCGTGCTGGGGATGGCGATCGACGCCGGAGCCGGAATTCTGTGGGCCGCCACCTCGCCGCTCGCGCCGGCGGTGCACGGCCTGGCCGCGGACGCCGTGCGTCCGGCTCCGGGCCTGCTGAAGATCGATCTGGCGACCGGCGCGGTGTTGGCGCGCCTCGTCGCGCCGCCGGGACCGCCGGAACGTGCGCTGGGGGATATCGTCCGCGCGCCGGACGGGACGATCCATGTCGCCGATTCGGCGACCGGCGAACTGCTGGCGGCGAGACCGGGCGCGACGACGCTGGACGTGCTGCTGCCGGCCGGAACCCTGGGCTCACCGCAGGGGATGGCGGTCACGCCGGACGGGACGGCGCTGATCGTCGCCGACTATTCTTCGGGCCTGTGGCGAATCGACCGCGCGACCGGGGCCGCGCAGCGGCTGCCGGCCCCCGCGGACGCGAGCCTGATCGGCGTCGACGGTCTGACCACCGACGGTCGCGCCCTTTACGGCTTCCAGAACGGCGTCGCGCCGCAGCGGGTGCTGAAGCTGACGCCGGACGCCGGCTGGAGGTCGATTTTCGCCGTCGAGGTTCTGGCCGCCAACCTGCCGATCATCGATGAACCCACGACAGGGCTGGTCCGGAATCGCGAACTGGTGTTCGTTTCCCGTTCGCAGTGGAGCGATTTCGGCGGCGACGGGGCGCAGACGACGGCCGCCCCCGCGCCGGCCGTCATCGCAAGGCTGCCGCTGGACTGAACGGAGCCTGACATGATCGAAATGGTGATCGACGCCCGCCGCAAGGACCTGGGTGGTTTCGAGGTCGGACGGATCCTGCCGTTCCACGCCCGCCGCATGGTCGGCCCCTTCATCTTCCTCGACCAGATGGGGCCCGCCGAGTTCGCGCCGGGATCCGAGGCGATCAACGTCCGGCCTCATCCGCACATCGGCCTGTCGACCCTGACCTATCTGTTCGAGGGCGAGATCATGCACCGGGACAATACCGGCGCGATCCAGGCCGTGCGGCCGGGCGAGGTCAACTGGATGACGGCCGGCAAGGGCATCGTCCATTCGGAGCGGACCACCCCGACCAAGCGGGGCGAGGGCGGGCCGATGCACGGCATGCAGGCCTGGATCGCCCTGCCCGGCGAGAGCGAGGATTGCGACCCGTCCTTCCATCACTACGCCGGTCCTGACCTGCCGGCCTATGAGAACGCCGGCCTGTTCGCGCGGCTGGTGGCGGGCGAGGCCTATGGCGCCTCGGCGCGGGTCAAGACCGCCTCGCCCCTGTTCTACGTTCACTGGGAGCTGGCCGAGGGCGTGCGCACCGCGCCGCCTCCGGGCAAGGGCGCCGGCGGCTATTCGGAGCGGGCGCTCTATGTCGCCAAGGGCGAGATCGAGGTCGGCGACCGGACCTTCCACGAAGGGCAGATGATCGTGCTCGAACCGACGGCCGAGCCGACCATCAAGGCGATCCGTGCCTCGACGGTCATGGTGCTGGGCGGCGAACCGGTCGGGCCGCGCGTGATCTGGTGGAATTTCGTCTCCTCGTCCCAGGCCAAGATCGACGCGGCCAAGGCCGACTGGAAGGCCGGACGGATGGCCCTGCCGGTCGAGGACGACGTGGAATTCATCCCCCTGCCCGACGTGCCCTCGACCCCCGAACCGGCCCCGACGGCCAAGCCGGAACCGACGCATCCGGTCTGAGGTCGGAGCGCCGGACGGCTGGTCACCCGCGGGCGGGGGCAGACTGCAGTGCGCCGCTGCCATCGAGCACCGTCGGCGGCAGCGGCGGGGTCAGGACGTGGCCAGCGCCTAGGGACCGACGCACATGGCGTAGATCGCAGGATCCGGACAGATCCACGAAAGCGTACCGCTATCAAAATAGCAGCCCGCATAAAGCAGGCAGGCGGTAGGATCGCTCGCCTGTGCCGTAGCGGGCGTGAGGATGGCCACGACTGCAAATCCCAGCATGAATTTCTTCAGCATATTGCACCTCCGTCGGCAACCAAGCGTTGCCGCAGACAGAGAACATGATGCCCGTTAAAGGCGAAAATATACTCGCTGTGATCGCGGGAAGCCGTCCTTTTGCTCCGTTTTCAACCCTTGGTTTTTGTGAGACATATTCCAGGGTCTTCAATCATGAGTAGGCCGCCATGCTGACCGCTGCCCTCGCTCTGGCTCTGTCCGCCTCTCCCCTGCAGGAGGCTCCCGCCCCGATCGCGCAGGACGCCGGCGTCGTCCAGGCGCAGGCCGCGCAGACCCCGCCCGTCCCCGATCCCGCCGTCGTCGCGCTGGAAGACGTCGTCGTGGTCGCCGGGCGCCCCCTGGCCGAGGCGACCGTCGATTTCGTGGAGCGGGTCGCGGCCCCGCCCCGTGATCGGGGAGCCGCCACCTGGGATCGTCGGGTCTGCGTCGGCGTGGGCAATCTGCAGAGAGACACGGCGGAATATGTCATCGACCGCATCTCGACCGTGGCCGAGAGCATCGGACTGCAGGCCGGCTGGCCCCGTTGCGAGCCGCGCGTATTCATCCTGTTTGCCGCCGATGCGGACGCGGCCGCCCGGGATGTCGTCCGGGCCCGCGGGCGCGGCTTCCGGATCGGGGTGGCGGGTTCCGATCTGGGGCGCGACGCCATGGAGGCCTTCCAGTCATCCGACCGCCCGGTCCGCTGGTGGCAATCCAGCGTCCCGGTGGACAGCGAGACGGGCCGGGCCACGGAACGTCTGCCGGGGATGCCGCCCTTCTCCGCCTATCGACTGACAAGCCCCAACGATCTGGGCGAGCGCGCGGTGCGCGCCTTCGCCTCGCGCCTTCGCAGTCCTCTGCGCGATGCGCTGTCCCAGGTGATCATCATCGTCGATGTCGATCAGATCGAGGGCGTCGATGTCGGCGCCCTGTCGGACTACCTCGCGATGATCTCGCTGGCCCAGATCGATCCGGACGTCGATCCCGGCCCCTATGACAGCATCCTCGGCCTGTTCGCCCCGGGGCAGTCGCCGCCGGCCAGCCTGACCGACTGGGACCTGGCCTATCTGCGCGGCCTCTACAACGCTGAACAGACCGCCGAAAACCCGAGAGCCCGGGTGGGCGATGTCGCCGCAAGCATGGCCCGCTCGGTCCGGGCCCGGCAGCAGGGCGAAGATTCCGGCGACCAGGACCCGGACAACCCGCGCTGACACTCCGCAGCAGACGGCCGGAACCGCCCCACCCGGTCCGGGCCGCCGTCGAAGGTCTTGAATCGCAACGCATGGACCCGATCTAGCGGGACATGACCGCTTTCTCCGTTCTCGACCTGTCGCCCGTCGTCGAGGGCGGCGACGTCCGGCGCGCCCTGCTGGAAACCACCGCCTTCGCCCAGGCCGCCGACCGGCTGGGCTTCAAGCGCTTCTGGCTGGCCGAGCACCACAACATGCCCGGCATCGCCAGTGCGGCGACGGCCGTGGTCATCGGACAGGTTGCGGGCGCCACCGAGCGAATCCGCGTCGGCTCCGGCGGGGTGATGCTGCCCAACCATGCGCCGCTGGTGATCGCCGAACAGTTCGGGACGCTGGAAGCCCTGTACCCCGGCCGTATCGACCTGGGTCTGGGCCGGGCGCCCGGGACGGATGGAGAGACGGCCCGGGCGCTGCGCCGGTATTTCGAGGGCGCCGACCGCTTCCCGCAGGATGTGATGGAGTTGCAGGCCTTCCTCGGCGATCCGGTCGCGGGTCAGCGGGTCACGGCCTGGCCGGGGGCGGGGTCGAAGATTCCGCTCTGGCTGCTGGGCTCCAGCCTGTTCAGCGCCGAATTGGCCGCCCATCTCGGCCTGCCCTTCGCCTTCGCCAGCCATTTCGCACCGGAACTGCTGATGCAGGCGCTGCAGACCTATCGCGCCGGCTTCCGCCCGTCGGCGGTGCTGGAGACGCCCTACGCCATGGCCGTGGTCAATGTCTTCGCCGCCGAGACCGATGCCGACGCGCTGCGGCTGTCGACCTCGATGCAGCAGGCCTTCGCCGCCGTGGTCACCGGCAAGCCGGGGCGGCTGAAGCCGCCGGTGGACGACATCACCACCGTGCTGGACGCGCGGCAGCTGGCGGCGGTGGAGAGCCGGCTGACCTATGCGGCGATCGGCGGGCGCGAGACGGTGCGGGCGAAGCTGGCCGGGTTCATCGGCCAGACCGGCGTCGACGAGGTCATGGTCACCGGCATGGTGTTCAACCTCGAGGACCGCATCCGCAGCCTGGAGATTACGGCCGAGGCCGTGGCTGACCTCTAGGCCACGCCCGGCATCCGCAGAAAGCCGAGCAGCAGGTCGTTGACCTCATCGGCCCGTTCCTGCTGGATCCAGTGGCCGGCGCCGGGGACCACGACCTGCATCCGCAGGTCCGGCGCCCAGTCCTTCAGCCCGGCCTCGTGCTGGCCAGAATAGTGCCGCACCGGATCGCGGTCGCCGACCACGAAGGCGGCGGGGACGGTGATGCGGGCGTCCTGCAGATGGGCCGTCAGCGACCAGTTGCGGTCGAGGTTGCGGTACCAGTCCAGCGGCCCCTTGAAGCCGCCGGCGGCGAAGGCGGCGACGTATTCGGCGAACTGGGCCTCGCTCATCCACGGCGGCAGGGGCGCGTCGTCCGGAACGGTTGAGATGAAGGTCTCGCCCTCGGCAATGAAGCCGGTGGACTGGCGACCGTCGGGGGTTGCGCCGTCATAGCAGTAAAAGGCCTTGCGCAGGGCGGTGGCCGGATCGACGTCGAAGACCGCATGGGCGTCGTCGGCCTGGAAGCGGTTGATGTAGAGGTCGCCCATGCCGAGGCGTTTCGAGATCGCCGCCATGGCCGCGGTCGGCGGGCCCTTGGGCCGGCGCGGCTGGAAGGGCACTGACAGGCCGAAGACGGCGCGGAAGACGTCCGGGCGCGTCAGGGCGCTGTGCCAGGCCACCGGTGCGCCCCAGTCATGACCGACGACGACGCAGGACGTCTCGCCGAGCGCCCGGACCAGGTCGACCATGTCGCCGACGAGATGCAGGATCGAATAGGCGTCGCGGTCCTTGGGTTTGTCGGTCCCGCCATAGCCGCGCATGTCGGGGGCGACGGCGTGGTAGCCGGCGTCGGCGAGCGCCTGGACCTGGGTCCGCCAGCTGACGCCCAGTTCGGGGAAGCCGTGGATCAGCAGGACCAGCGGGCCGCTTCCGGCCTCGAGGATCTGCTGGCGGAGGCCGTCGGTCTGGATGTGGCGGGACTGCATGCGGTCACCGGACCATTTGCAGGCTCGCCGAGCAAGCGTCTCCTCCCTGTTGCGAAGCAATGGGGAGGGGGACCGCGAAGCGGTGGAGGGGCGTCGGCGGCGCGCCGACAGCGACATGGTGGAGGCGCGGGGCTCCCCTCCACCATGCTTTGCATGGTCCCCCTCCCCGCGAGCGGTGAGGAGACAACTAGAGAGTCACGCCCGTGGTGCGCATGATCTCGGCGCGGAGCTCGGGCATGCCGTCGCCCTTCTCCGCCGAGGTGACGATGACCGCCGGATAGGCGGCGCCGCGCTTGGAGACGGCCTTGAGCGTCTCGGTCTGGACCTTTTCGGCCTCGCCCTTCTTGAGCTTGTCAGCCTTGGTCAGGATGATCTGGTAGCTGACGGCGGCGAGGTCGAGGGCGTCGAGCGCCTCGTCATCGACCTTCTTGAGGCCGTGGCGGGCGTCGATCAGCAGATAGACCCGCTTCAGGGTCACCCGGCCGCGCAGATAGTCGCGGCCGAGGTCCTGGAATTTCTTCACCGTCGATTTGGAGGCCTTGGCCCAGCCGTAGCCGGGCAGGTCGACCAGCCGCATCTTGCCGTCGAGGTCGAAGAAATTGACCTCGCGCGTGCGGCCCGGCTCGTTCGAGGCCCGGGCCAGTTTGTGCATGCCGACCAGGCCGTTGATCAGGCTGGACTTGCCGACGTTCGAGCGGCCCGCGAAGGCGACCTCGGGCAGGTCCGGATCGGGCAGCTGCTCGATCTTGGCGCACCCCATGACGAAGGTCGCGGGGCGCGCGAACAGGATGCGCGCCTGCTCCAGCTCCTCGGGCGTGAAATCGTCCAACTCAGGCCTTCGCCTTCTTCAGCCGCTCGATAAAGGTGTCGATCGGGTTCTCGGCCTTCAGCCGGTGCATGATCACATACTGCTGGATGATGGTCAGGATGTTGGACCAGGCCCAGTAGATCAGCAGGCCCGCCGGGAAGGTGGCCATGATGAAGGTGAAGACGATCGGCATGAACTGGAAGATGCGGCGCTGCATCGGATCCGGCGCCGGCGGGCTCATCGCCATCTGCAGCCACATGGTCAGGCCGTAGAAGATGGCCAGGATGCTGAGGGCGAAGGTGCCGGCCAGATAGGTCCCGATCAGGGGCGTCGAGGACGGGTCCCAGGGGATCAGGCCGAACAGGTTCCAGATGGTCGAAGGGTCGGGCGCCGACAGGTCGCGAATCCAGCCGAAGAACGGCTCGTGCCGCATCTCGATGGTCACGAACAGCATCTTGTAGACGGCGTAGAAGACCGGGATCTGCAGCAGCAGGGGCAGACAGCCCGCCAGCGGATTGATCTTCTCCTTCTGATACAGCGCCATCAGCTCCTGCTGCTGTTTCGCCGGATCGTCGGGGTGCTTCTTCTTCAGCTCCTCCATCTTGGGCTGGAGGGTCCGCATCTTGGACATGCTCTCGTAGCTCTTGTTGGCCAGCGGGAACATGATCAGGCGGACGGTCAGGGTCAGGCCCAGGATGGCGAGGCCGAAATTCCCGAACCAGCCGTAGAACAGCTCGACCAGCCAGAAAATCGGGCGGGTCAGGAAGAACAGGAAGCCCCAGTCGATGGCGTAGACGAAGCGCGGCAGGTCGAGGCTGGTCTCATAGCCGGCGAGGATTTCGTTGCGCTTGGCGCCGGCGAACAGGCGCTGGGTCTCGGTGATCTGGCGGCCCGGCGCGATGGTGTGGGCCTCGCCCAGCATGGTGGCGGAGTGGATGTCGGCATTGGCGGCGTCGGTGACGCGGAAGGCCGCCTGGATTTGCTCGTCCTGCTGCGGGATCAGGGCCGCCAACCAGTATTTGTCGGTGATGCCCATCCAGCCGCCGGTCGAGGTGTGCTCCTGCACCGGCTTCTTGGCCCAGGCTTTGTATTTCAGCTGCTGGGTCGTGTATTTTCCGTCCGAGCCGAAGGTGCCGATGCCGCCTTCGTGCAGGATCTGGTTGGTCCCGAGGGTGCTCGGCACGCCCTGGCGCTCGATCCGGCCCCAGGGCGCGATGGTGATCGGCTGGGCGCTGAAGTTGGCGACGGTGTCGGTGATGGTGAACAGATACTGGGCGTCGATGGCGATGCGGCGCGTGAAGCGCAGGCCCGCGCCATTGTCCCAGGTCAGGGTGACGGGCGTGGTCGGCGTCAGGGTCGCGCCCTGGGTCAGACGCCAGGGCGTCGTCGGACCGGGCACGCCGCCGGGGACGTTGGGACCGTTCCAGCCGAACTGGGCCTGATAGGCGTGACGCATGCCCTCGGGGCGGAACAGCTCGACCGGCGGCGAGCCCGCCTCATTGGTTTCCTGATAGCCGGTCAGGAACAGGTCGTCGATGCGCGCGCCGCGCAGGGACAGCGAGCCGGTCACCGTTCCGGTCTGGATCGGCACCCGGGCGCCGCCGCGGGCCATCGCGACCGTGCGGTCCTCGGTGAAGACGGCGGCGACGGGCGATGCGCTCGCCACCGAGGTAGCGCCGGGGGCCGTCTGCTCAGCCGCGGCCTGCTGGGCGGCCTTCCGCCTCGCGGCCTGGGGCTCCATCACGAAGAAGCTGTAGGCGACCAGCATGATGGCCGCGATCACGACGAAAAGGATCGTGTTTCGGCTGTTGTCTTGAGGAGGCATGGAGATCAGGAATCCTGGCCGGCGTTTGCGGGCGTCATGGGCGCAGTCTTGGGCGCCGGCCGCGGGGTCGCGAGCCTTGTAAGCGCCGATTTCACATCGTCAAGCAAACGGTCCCAGGGACGGTCCGCCGTGCCCATGCGGGCGATGAAGACATAGTCGCTGCCGGGGACCGCCAACAGGGGCGCCATGGCCCGGGCGGCTTCTCTCAGGCGGCGTTTGGCGCGGTTGCGGATGACGGCGTTTCCGACCTTGCGCGTGGCGGTGAAGCCCAGGCGCACCGTGTGCGCGCCGTCCTGGCGGTCGAGCCGCTGCACGACCACCGCGCCGCGGGCCTCTGAAACGCCCTTCGCGGCCGCCAGAAACTGGGGCCGCGAAGTCAGGCGTTCGATTTTGAAAGGGTCGCTCATGCGCCCGAACCCGGGCGCCGGACGATCAGGCCGTCAGGCGCTTGCGGCCCTTGGCGCGACGCCGCGCAACAATCTTCTGTCCGTTCTTGGTGGCCATCCGCGAACGGAAGCCGTGACGGCGCTTGCGCACGAGTCGCGACGGCTGATAGGTCCGCTTCACGTTCGGCTCCTGGGACTGAATACAAAAATGCGGCGGAAGGCGTCCGTCGCGGGAAGGGCGGGCGTATAAGCGGCAGGGCCCGCGGTGTCAACGCCGACGGCCCCTCTGCGGAGAGACAATGGACCGGATCAAACGCTTTCTGCCCCTGATTTTGCTGGCCGGCGTCATCGCCCTGATCTTCGCCATGGGCTGGAACCGCTATCTATCGCTCGACACCATCCGCGATCACGGCGCGGAATTCCACGCCTTCAAGGACGCCAACTATCTTCTGTGCCTGCTGATCCTGATGGCGGTGTTCGCCGTCCTGACCGCCAGCGTGGTGCCGGGGGTCTTCTTCGTCACCATCACGGCGGGCTATCTGTTCGGCCCCTGGGTGGGCGGGATCTCGACCTCGATCGCCGCCACGGTCGGGGCCCTGATCGTCTATACGGTGGCCCGGTCGGCCCTGGGCGAGGCCCTGCGCCGCAAGGCCGCCCAAGACCTGGGCCTGATGAAGAAGATCTGCGACGCCATCGACCGGGACACCTTCTGGTATGTGCTGGCCTCGCGCCTGGCCGTCGTCGTGCCCTTCCATATGATCAATGTCGCGGCGGGCGTCATGGCGGTGCGGCTGACGCCCTACGGGGTCGCCACCGTCATCGGCCTGCTGCCGGCCCACATCATCTATTGCTGGATCGGGTCGCGGCTGAACCAGCTGCTGACGACCAACCCCAATCCAGACTTCCAGGCGCTGTTCGGTCAGTTCTGGGCCCCGATGGCGGGGGTCTTTGTGCTGGCGGTGGTGTTGCCGTTCGGGCTGAAGGGCCTGCAGAAGTTTCTCGGCGCAAGGGTCTTGCCATGAACGGCGCGGCTCCTGGCCCGAGCCTTGCGTTAAGCGGCGCATGAGCGGCTTCCGTCCCCTGCTGAGCATTCTCCGGCGGACCCTGCGCGTCCCCGCCGACTGGCGCGAGCGGCTGAAGATCCATGCCCCCGACGCCCTGGCCTGGCGGCTGCTGCTGCTGACCTTCATCTTCACCGTGGTGGTCGAGATCCTGATCATCGTCCCCAGCGCAGCCAGCTTCCACGAGCGCTGGCTGCTGGACCGGCTGCAGTCCGCGGAGCTGGCCTCGGTCGGGGTCGAGGCCCTGCCCTATTCCGCGGTCGAAGACGACGCCGCCGAACAGCTGCTGGCCATCGGCGGGGTGCAGGCGGTGGTGGTCGGCGACCAGGGCGTGCGCCGGCTGCTGCTGCAGGCCCCCAACCTGCCCCGGACGCCGGACCTGATCGACCTGCGCCAGAGCCGGCCGGTGACCCGGATCGCCGATCCCTGGCGCACCCTGTTCGGCCACCCTGACCGGTCCATTCGGGTTCAGGCGCGGCCGCGCTACCGCTCCGGCGACTTCATCGAGATTCTGGCGCCCGCCGAACCGCTCAAGGCCGAGCTGGGCGCCTTCCTCGTCAACAGCCTGCTGATGTCGTTGCTGATCTCGCTGGTGGCCGGGGGATTGCTGTACGGCGGTCTGGCATTCCTCGTGCTGCAGCCCTTGCGGCGGGTGACCCGCTCGATCGAGCATTTCGCCCTCGACCCCGAAACCGAGGGCGACCCGCCCAGCGACCGGCACGACGAGATCGGCCGGGTCGAGCGCGAGCTGGCCCGGATGCAGGAAGAGGTGCGCGTCTCGCTGCGCTCCCGCGCCCGGCTGGTCGCGCTGGGCGAGGCGGTGGCCAAGATCAACCACGACCTGCGCAATATGCTGACCTCGGCGCAGCTCGCATCCGAGAGGCTGGCCGATTCGCCGGACCCCGAGGTGGCCCGCGTCCTGCCGCGGCTGGAACGGGCCCTGGGTCGCGCCGCCGCCCTGTCGCGCAATGTGCTGGAGTACGGCAAGAGCGAGGAGCCGCCGCCCCAGCGGGTCCGCATCCCGCTGGCCCCCGCCATCGCCGCGGCGGCCGAGGACGCCGGACTGACGGCGGAAGGCGTCCGCCTGACGAAAACCATTCCGGCGCGACTGAGCATCCACGCCGACGCCGACCAGCTGCACCGCGTGCTGGTCAATCTGATGCGCAACGCCCGTCAGGCCATCGAGAGCGACCCGACCCGCCGCACGGGCCGCAAGGGCGTGGTTCGCGTCACCGCCTCGACTGAAAACGGCGACTGCATCATTCACATCGCTGACGACGGCCCCGGCATTCCCCCGCGCCTGTCGGAAAGCCTGTTCGAACCCTTCGTCAGCGGCCGGGCCTCGGAAGGGGCCGGCCTGGGACTGGCCATCTCGCGTGAACTGGCCGCCAGCCACGGCGGGGCGCTGACTCTGGTCGAGACCGGGCCAACCGGCACGACCTTCGCCCTGCGACTGCCCCATTGACCGGACGGATCCGGGATGCGGCGCCAAATCGCCCGATCGGCGTTATCGCTGGCGGAACCGGACGAAGCCGCCCAGTTTCGCCGCATGCTTTTCTGTTCAGGAGGCCCAGCATGACCCGTTTCACCCTCGCCGCCGTGACCGCCCTTCTGCTGGCCGCCGCCCCGGTCGTGGCCCAGACGACCCCGCCCCAGACTCCGGTCCAGAGGACGACGCCTCAGCAGACCACCGCCCCCACAACGCCCGCCTCCAGTCCGACGCCGGGCTCCGAGGAATGGCTGCGGCTGCGCGGCGAGAGCTACAGCGCCGCCCCGGACGCCGAGCAGGACCCCGCCGAGGTCGCCGAGACGATCCGGCTGAATGCCGAGATCGCCGCCCGCAACAACGCGGCCGAGCGCCGCGAGGCCGAAGGGGCCGCCGCCTGGCAAGCCGAGGACGCCCGCTGGCGCGCCGAAGTCGCGCGTCTTGAAACCCAGCGCGCCCAGTGGGAGGCCGCCGCCGCCGCCGCCGAGGCGGCCCGCCTCCGCTACGAACGCGACCGCGCCGCGTGGGCGGCCGAGGTCGCCGCCTGTCAACGCACAGGGCGCTGCCTGCCCGCCTCCGAACCGAAATACTGAAGCACGGCCCATCAGCCTGAGGCCCGACCCATCGTCGTCGCGTTCCGCGGCGTTGCGCCCCGTCCACGGTCATGAGACCGTTCGGACGGAACGGCGCAGACCCGGGGATGACCATGACCGACAGCGTCGCCACGCCTCCAACAAGGCCTTCCGGGCCGCGCGCGGACCGCCCCCTGTCCCGCGGCCGCACCGACACCTGGCGGCACCCCGCCTGGGTCCGGCTGGCGCACTGGCTGAACGTCGTCGCGGTCGTGGTGCTGATCATGAGCGGGCTCAACATCCTGCTGGCGCATCCGCATCTGTACTGGGGCGTCCGCTCGACCTTCGCCGATCCGTGGGTCAGCATCCCGCCGATACCGAACTGGCTGTTGATCCCGCAGGGCCGCAACCTGGCCGAGGCGCGCAACTGGCATTTCCTGTTCGCCTGGATCTTCGTCCTGAACGGTCTGGCCTATCTGCTTCTGGGCCTGGTCACCCGCCGGTTCGGCCGCCGTCTGTGGCCGACGCGCGCCGACCTGAAGGGCATTGGCCCGTCGGTCGTGGAGCATGCCCGTTTCCACTTTCCGACCGATGATCACGCCCGGTCCTATAATGTTATCCAGAAGCTGACCTATCTGGCCATGATCCTGATCGTGTTGCCGATGATGCTGGTCACCGGCCTGTCGATGTCGCCCGGCTTCAACGCCGTCGGCGGGGTGTTGCTGGACATCATGGGCGGGCGGCAGTCGGCGCGGACGCTGCATTTCATCTCGGCGGGGCTGATCGTCGGCTTCATCCTCATCCATGTCGGGCTGGTGATCTGGACCGGCCTGTTCAACAACATGCGCTCGATGGTGACCGGCTGGTTCGTGATCGAGCCGCCGGGATCCACGGCCGGGCCGAGGCTGCGTCGCCGGCGGCCGACCGATGCGGGAGATGCGTCATGAACCGTCGCCGCTGGCTGACCGGCGCCGTCGCCACGGCCGCCACCGCCCTGCTCTCGGCCTGCGGCCAGGCCGGGACCAGCCTGGCCGAACAGGCGCGGCGGATGGGCGAGGGCCTGACCCGCCGGACGCAGCGCCTGCTGATCCCCCGCGACGCCCTGGCCCCGACCTACAGCCGCGCCGAAATCTCACCCGACTTCAGGGCCAATGGCTCCACCGACCCGGCGGCCTCCGACTATCTCGCGCTCAAGGCCAATGACTTCGCCGACTATCGGCTGGTCATCGACGGTCTGGTCGAACGGCCGCTGTCGCTGAGTCTGGCCGAGCTGCGCACCCGCCCGTCGCAGAGCCAGATCACCAAACACGACTGCGTCGAGGGCTGGACCTCGATCGGCGAATGGACCGGCGTGCGGCTGGAGACCCTGCTCAACGAGGCCGGGCTGAAGCCCGAGGCGCGCTACATCGTCATCCATTGTTTCGACGCCCTGACCCAGACCGAGGACGGGGACCGGTACTATGAGAGCATAGACCTGATTGACGCCCGCCACCCGCAGACCCTCCTCGCCTGGGCCATGAACGGCGAGACCCTGCCGGTCCCGCACGGGGCGCCGCTGCGGCTGAGGGTCGAGCGGCAGCTGGGCTACAAACACGCCAAATACATCCGGCGGATCGAGGCGGTGGAGAGCTTCGCCCACATCGCGGGCGGCAAGGGCGGCTATTGGGAAGACCGGGGATACGAGTGGTACGCGGGCATCTGACCCGGCGCGGGCTGGGCCTGGCGGCGGGGGCGGTTGCTCTGGCGGGCGCGACAGGGGCGGCGGCGCGGCCCCGGGCGCTCTCGCAGATCATCGGAACCGGCGCCGGTCCGGTGCGACTCCATTCCGGTGGGTCAGGCGCGGTCTGGACGGCGCTCGGAATCCCATACGGCGCCGATACCGGGCCGAGGCGCTTTCAGCCGCCGGATCGGCCTGCGCCCTGGTCCGACCCTTTGGCGAGCGACGCTTTCGGCCCTGCCTCGCCCCAGCGCGGCGGCGAGCCGAACCAGTCCGAGGACTGCCTGCGCCTGAACGTCTGGACGCCCGCGCCCGACGCGGGCCGACGGCCGGTGATCGTCTACATCCACGGAGGGGCCTATGCGACCGGGTCCGGCTCCAGCCCGCTGACCAACGGCGCCCGGCTGGCGGCGAAGGGCGATGTGGTGGTCGTGACGGTGAACCACCGTCTGGGGCCGCTGGGATACGCCTCGCTGGCGCGGTTGACGCCGGGGTTCGAGGACTCGGGCAATCTGGGCCAGCTGGATCTGGTGTTCGCCCTGCAGTGGGTGCGGGACAACATCGCGGCCTTCGGGGGCGATCCCGCCTGCGTCACCCTTGTCGGCCAGTCGGGCGGCGGGGCCAAGATCGCGACGCTGATGGCCATGCCCGCCGCCGCCGGCCTGTTCCATCGCGCCGTGACCATGAGCGGACAGCAGGTGACGGCCTCGGGGCCGTTGAACGCCACGCGCCGGGCCGAGGGCTGGCTGGAGGCGCTGGGCCTGACGTCCGACCGGATCGAAGAGGTGAGGACCCTGCCAGTGGAACGGCTGGTCGAGGCGTCGGCGGCGACCGATCCGATCCTCGGCGGCTCCCTGTATTTCGGACCGGTGCTGGACGGGCGCAGTCTGAGCCGCCACCCGTTCTGGCCCGACGCCCCGGCCCAGTCGGCGACCATACCGATGATGATCGGCAACACGCGCGAGGAGACCCTCGCCTTCCTCGGCGGCGATCCGGCCAATGCGGGCCTGACCTGGGAGGAACTGCCCGCCCGGCTGACGCCGTCGCAGATGCGGATCGACGTGGCTCCGGAGGAGGTTGTCGCCTGGTATCGGAGGAACCATCCGGCGATGAGCCCCGATCAGGTCCTGATCCGCGCCACCACCGCCGCGCGCAGCTGGCGCGCCGCCGTCATCGAGGCCGAGATGCGGGCCGCGCAGGGCTCGCCCGCCTGGGTCTATCAGCTGGACTGGGCCAGCCGCCTGCCGAACGGCCGGACCGGCGCCTTCCACACCTCGGACATTCCCCTGGTGCTGGACAATGTCGGGGCTGAGGGGTCGGGCGCCGTCGGGCCGGACGCCCAGACCATGGCCGACCGGATGAGCGACGCGCTGCTGGCCTTCGCCCGCACGGGTGATCCCAACCACGCCGGCCTGCCGCGCTGGACGCCCTATTCGCTGGCCCGGCGCGAGACCATGATCATGGACCTGCCGCCCCGGATGGAGAACGATCCGCGCGGCGACGAGCGGCGGTTCTTCGGACGGATTCCGTATATTCAGCCGGGGACCTGACGTCCGGTCAGGCCTCCGCGCCCTCGGTCCGCTTCTTCATCATGGCGTCGAAACTGCCCCAGACGCCGTCCGGGCCGTGCCAGGCGCCGGTGGTGGCGGCCTTGGAGTATTCGGTGGCGCGAGCCTCGAAGAAGTTGGCGTGTTCGACGCCCGACAGCATCGACTGCAGCCACGGCAGGGGGTTCTCCTTGACGCCGTAGACCTCGGGCAGGTGCAGCTGGCGCAGGCGCCAGTCGGCGATGAAACGGATGTACTGTTTGATGTCGTCCGGCGTCATGCCGTTGACCGGCCCCATCTCGAAGGCCAGGTCGATGAAGCGATCCTCCATCTCGACCACCGTCTTGCAGCATTCGACGATGTCGTCGGCCACGGCCTGGGTGACGGCCCCCGTCTCCTTGTTGAAGGCGTGGTACAGCTTGATGATGCCGTCGCAGTGCAGGCTCTCGTCGCGGACCGACCAGCTGACGATCTGGCCCATGCCCTTCATCTTGTTCTGGCGGGGGAAATTCATCAGCATCGCGAAGCTGGCGAACAACTGCAGCCCCTCGGAGAAGCCGCCGAACATGGCCAGGGTGCGGGCGATGTCGCCGTTGGTCTCGACGCCGAACTTGCCCATGAAGTCATGCTTGTCGCGCATGGCCTCGTATTCCATGAAGGCCCCGAACTCGCTCTCGGGCATGCCGATGGTCTCGAGCAGCAGGGCGTAGGCCGCGATGTGGATGGTCTCCATGTTGGCGAAGCTCGCCAGCATCATCTTGACCTCGGTCGGTTTGAACACCCGGCCGTAGCGCTCCATGTAGTTGTCCTGGACCTCGATGTCGGCCTGGGTGAAGAAGCGGAAGATCTGGGTCAGCAGGTTGCGTTCCGACGGCGTCAGATTGGCCGCCCAGTCCTTGCAGTCCTCGCCCAGCGGCACCTCTTCGGGCATCCAGTGGACCTGCTGCTGCTTCTTCCACATGTCGAACGCCCACGGATAGCGGAACGGCTTGTAGGCCGCCGAGGCGGTGAGCAGGCCGGGGGTGGTGGATTTGATCGAGACGTGCGCGTTCATCGGTACAAGGGCTCTGACGGCGAATCCGGGATTGAGCATTCACCATGCGGGCGGACGGCCCCGGCGCCAAGCCGAAATGCGGCTATATTGCGATCACTTTTTGCGCGACCGCTAGATGTGGTAGGTGCGCCGCAGACTTCTGGGGAACAAGCTGGGGATCACGCTCGCGCCGACCACCGGTCGCGGCGATCACCATCAGGTGAATGGCAACGCAACCTTAGGTTTGTTACTGGTTGTGCGTTCGCGTCAATGTAGTTCCCTGCGCCGGGGGCGCGGTTTCTCCTTCCTGTGATGACCGTCTCGTCGACGCCCCCGTGCGTCGGACGACTCCAACCCATCTGAAAGGTGTGAAATGAAACAGTTCAAAGTCATGGGCCTGGCCGCGATTTCCGGCCTGGCCGTTCTGGGCGCGGCGGCGTCCGCCAACGCCCAGGCCGAGCCCATCCTGGGGCAGGTCAGCCTGTTCGCGACCAACTGGTGCCCGGTCGGCTGGGCGCAGGCCAACGGCGCGACCATCGCAATCCAGTCCAACAGCGCCCTGTTCTCGCTGTATGGCGTAACCTACGGCGGCAACGGCACGACCAATTTCGCCTTGCCGAACCTGCAGAACCGCGCCCCGATCAGCTGGTCCAGCACCAATCCGATCGGGGCCGCCGTGGGCAGCTCGTCGGTCACCCTGACCACGGCCCAGATGCCCGCCCACACCCACGTCGTGCTGGCCTCGTCCGCCGCGACCTCGACCAACAATCCGGCCGGCGGCTCGCTTGGCACCTTCCCGGCCGGGGACGCCATCTATGCGGCAAACACCTCAACGCCCGACGTCGCCATGCATGCCGGCATCGTCACCACCACCGGCGGCAACCAGCCTGTGTCGACCCAGAGCCCCGTTCTTTCCATGAACTGGTGCGTGGCGATGCAGGGAATCTATCCGTCGCGGCCGTGAGGAGAATGACCATGAAAGGCTCAAATCTTCGTATCGCCGCCGCAGCGGCCACCGCCCTCGGGTTCGCGGTGTTCGGCGCCCATGGCCCCGCCCACGCCCAGGACTTCTACGTCGGCCAGTTGCAGCAGTTCGGCTACAACTGGTGTCCGGAGGGCTGGCGCCGTGCTGACGGCAGCCTGCTGTCGATCTCAGCGAATCAGGTCCTGTACGCCGTGATCGGGACTACTTTCGGGGGCGACGGGGTCAACACCTTCGCTGTGCCCGATCTTCGGGACCGCGCCCCGGTAAGCCAGAGCAGCACCCTGCCGCTCGGCGCCATGGTGGGCACATCGAGCACAACCCTGCTTCAGGTGCAGTTGCCGTCGCATACGCATGGATTCAACGCGGACCCGACGCCGCCGGCCGGAAACTCGCCGGCCAACTCCATGCTCGGGGTCTTCCCCACCGGGCAGTCCATCTACGCGGCGCCAGCGGCGACCCCGAACACGCCGATGAATCCCGGAATGGTTCAACCGGCGGGTCAGTCCCAGCCCGTGCCGATCCAGATGCCCGTGCTGGCTACAAACTGGTGCGTCGCGCTGTCCGGGGTCTTCCCCCAGCGCCCCTGAGACAGGCCGCATCAGCCGCCGCCTCCGCGCGCCACGCGGAGGCGGCGGAACCGCCTCAAGCCTCCCTTATGCGTCCCTCCAGGAATCTCGCACGCTTGTTCAGGCGTTCCGGAGCACACAGACGTGGGAGGAGATCGACATGACCTACACCGTCTATGGCGCCAGGGGATCGGGCTCGGTCCCGGTCGAGGCGGCCCTGACCCTGATCGGCGCGCCCTACACCGTGATCGAGGCCGTCACCTGGGAGGGCGAGGCCGAGCGCGACAAGGTCGCCCCGGTCAATCCGATGCGGCAGATCCCGGCCCTGATCACGCCCGACGGAGAGACGATCACCGAGAGCGCCGCCATCCTGATCTGGCTGGCCGAACAGCATCCCGAGGCGGCGCTGGCGCCGGAGCCGTGCGATCCGCGGCGGGCCCAGTTCCTGCGCTGGATGACCTTCGTGCCGGCGGCCGTCTATTCGATGTTCTGGGTGCGGGACGAGCCGTCGCGACTGGCCGGCGACGATCCGGCCGCGCAGGAGGTGATCAAGATCCGCACCGCCGAACGCATCGCCGGCTGCTGGGCGGCGATGGAAAGCCAGATCGCACCCGGGCGTTACCTTCTTGGCGCAGAACTGACGGTGCTGGACCTGTATGTCTCGGTCGCCAGCCGCTGGACGCCGCACCGCAAGCGATTTCATGAGGTCGCCCCGCGCATGGGCGAGGTCATGCGGCGCGTCGACGCCCTGCCCGAGCTGGCGGCCTTCTGGGCCGAACGGTTTCCGTTGACAGGTCGATACGGCAGCTAGGCCGTCAGGCCGCTTCGGCCTGGAGGGTCACCCGGGCGACCGGGAGGTCGCCGGACAGGGCCCGGTTGACCATCGACAGCAGGCCGGCCTGGTTGATCGGCTTGGCCATATGGGCGTTCATGCCGGCGGCGAGGCAGCGCGTCACA
This sequence comes from Brevundimonas denitrificans, assembly GCF_030160755.1. Classification (GTDB taxonomy): domain Bacteria; phylum Pseudomonadota; class Alphaproteobacteria; order Caulobacterales; family Caulobacteraceae; genus Brevundimonas; species Brevundimonas denitrificans. Next base: position 18,326 of record NZ_BSOY01000038.1, read on the forward strand.
TCCTCGGGCATGGCGTCGGCCGTCATGGCCACGATGGACAGGATGTCGCCGGCATCCGGCATGGCCCGGATGCGGCGCGTGGCCTCGAGCCCGTCCATGACCGGCATGCGCACATCCATCAGCACCAGATCGAAGGGCTGTTCCGCCACGGCGTCGAGCGCCTGCTGGCCGTCGCAAACCTCCACCACCTCGCAGCCGAAGGCCTCCAGCATGATCCGGGCGACCTCGCGGTTGACCGGATGATCGTCGACCACCAGCACGCAGGGCGCGCGGCCGGGATCCTCGACGGGAGGCGCGGTTTCCGCCGCCGGCGTGATGTCCTCGATGGCGTCGGCGGCGCGCTCAAAGGGCAGGTTGAGGATGAAGGTCGAGCCTTCGCCGACGCGGCTGTCGACGTCGATCCGCCCGCCCATGCGGCGCACATGGCGTGCGGCGAGGGCCAGGCCCAGGCCGACGCCGGAGTGGTTGCGCCGGATCGAGGCGTCGCCCTGGGCGAAGGCTTCGAACAGGTCCGGCAGGATCGACGGCTCGATGCCGCAGCCGGTGTCCGAGACCCGGATGCAGACGCCGTCGCCGGCGCGATCCAGCCGCACCACGACCTCGCCGCGTTCGGTGAATTTGACCGCATTGGCGACCAGCGGATGCAGGGCCTGGCGCAGGGCGCGCCGGTCGGCCGTGAAGCGGGCCTGGGCGGGCAGCCGGTCATCAATGCTCAGTGTCAGCCCGCGCGCCTCGGCGGCGGCGAGACTGGGCGCGACCGTCTCGCGGGCGACGGCGGCGAGATCGAGCGGCTCGTTCGTCAGGATGTCGTCGCCGCGGGCGAAGTCGAGGATGTCCTCGACCAGCATCAGCAGGCCGTCGCTGGATTCCCGGATCTGGCGCGCCTGACGCACGGCCTCGGCGTCCAGACCCGGACGGCCGGCCAGAACATCGGCGAAGCCGGCGACGCCGTTCAGGGGCGTGCGCATCTCGTGGCTCATCATGGCGAGGAAGCGGGACCGGGCGGCGGCGGCGTCCTCGGCCTTCCGTCGCGCCTCCTGGGCGGCGAGGGTGCGCGCACGGAGACGGGCCTCCAGCCGGCGGCGTTCCGTCATCACCGTCGAGATCGGCAGGACGGTGGCGACCATGGCCAGCATGTACAGATTGAAAATGCCCAGCCGGCGCAGCATGGGCGAAACCGCCTCCAGACCCGGAACTTCGGCCAGCCGGGTCAGGTGCACGGGGCCGTGCCCGGTCAGGGTCGCCGCGCCGGTGATGCCCGCCAGCAGGATCAGCGCTCCCGCGGTCCTGGTCGGGGATAGCCGCAGGCTGATCAGCAGCATGGGCGGGAAGGTCAGATAGGCGACGGCGAGGTCGTTCTGCCAGAAGACGGCCGTCGTCACGACCAGCATCAGCGCAAACAAGGCGATTGCCTCTGGCGCACGCGCACGGGTCATGCCCCGGAAGCGATGGGCCCGCGCCACCAGCAACAGGATCGGCGTGACCAGCAGCAGGCCCAGCAGTTCGACGATGAGGAAGGAATAGATGTTGAATACGGCGGCGGCGCTGAGACCGGCGCCGCGGACCAGCATAACAAGGCCAAAGCCGATGGCGGCGGTCACGGCCACGGCTGGAACGGCGGAGTAGCCTGCGAAGGCCAGCAGGCGCTTGGGACGGCGCATGTCGAGCGCGGCGCCGCAGACCCGCCGGGCCAGGAAGGCGCACAGGAAGGCCTCGCCCATATTCAGGAGCGCGTTCAGCCAGAGCAGCATGCCGACGTCGCCGCGGATGAGATTGCTGAACAGGTTGATGGTGAAGCAGGCGGTCAGCACAGCCACGGCGGGCCGGCGATGGAGCTGCAGCAGGGCCGCGGCGAGAATGCCGTTGGACAGCCAGACGGCCACCGCGTCAAAGGTCGCCACACTCCAGTGGCCGATCAGCTGCGAAGCGGCGAACAGCAGCACATAGACCCAGGCGGGCGGACCTGCGACGCGGCCTGCCTCATGCCTGAAAAGACGCCAATGACCCCTCAACCGGTTCCCTCCGGCCATACCCGATCAGGGGAGCGTTACCGTGAAGGCGTAAACAAATCGGACGCATTTGTTACACGCGCCTGGGGGCGTCACGGGTTTGGGGGCTGAAACGCCTCCCGCGGCCGGAAACCGCGCCAGACCACCCAGACCAGCAGCGCGACCCCCACGCCGAGCGCGTCGGCGAGGAGATCGCCCCAGCTGGAATCACGGCCGATATAACCCTGCACCACCTCGACCGCCGCCCCGAGGGCGATCGCCAGCAGGGCCGCCCACGTCCGCGGCAGACGCCGGAAGAGCACGCCGAGGCTCCAGAGGATCAGGCCGAAGGCGATGAAATGCGCCGCCTTGTCCCAGATCAGCTCTTCGGACTCGACGGTCCCGCCGGGCGCCAGCAGCAGGCCCATCAGGATCAGGAGCAGGGCGGCGCCGACGAGACGGAGGAAGGTACGCATACGATTCAGGGCTTTCCGGGGAGGCGTCGCTTCTATCAGCCCGCAAGCAGGACCCAAACCCCGGTCGCCGCGAAACCCGCCGCCGCCGCCAGACGAATCCAGCCCAGCGGCAAACGCTTCGCCGCCGTCTCGCCCAGCAGAACGGCCGGGCCGTTGACCAGCATCATGCCCAGGGTCGAGCCGGCCACGACAAGCGGCAGGTTCTGGAACTGCGCGGCCAGCATGGCGGTCGCGACCTGCGTCTTGTCGCCCATCTCGATCACGAAGAAGGCGGCGGTCGTGGTCCAGAAGACGCCGGCGAAGGTCTTCTCCGTCTTGTCGGGCGCCCCATCGAACCGGTCCGGGATCAGGGCCCACAGCGCGAAGCCGAGGAAGGCCAGGCCCACGCCCCAGCGCACCCAGTCGCCGTCCATGAAGCGCGCCAGCACCGAGCCGGCCAGCGCCGCGAAGGCGTGGTTGGCGAGGGTCGCGACGAATATGCCCAGCAGGATCGGCAGCGGCCGCCGCCACGCCGCCGCCAGCATGATGGCCAGCAGCATGGTCTTGTCGCCGATCTCCGCGACGGAGACGAGGCCGGTCGAGATCAGGAAGGCTTCCAAGGCGACTTCGTTCGCGGGGGTTCGGCGGACAGACCAGCGGCGTCGCAGCCGGCCCCCGCGTGGAAGCGCCCTGCGAAGCCAGCGGTCTTGCCGTGATGCCTTGGGGTCCTATCGCTCGCGCCGCGGGCGCTCGCTGCTTGAGGACCTCGTCCTCAAGTCGCCGCGCACCGCGTGCGTGGCACAGGGCCACAAGGACCTTTCCGCGCCATCCTCTCCGGGCGAGAGGAAGTGTGTTGACGCGAACCCCGCTGATCGGCGCGGGCGGCTACTCCCCGATGACGGGCGGGTCTGTATCTTCGATGGGATCGACGGGCAAGGTCTTGTCGTGCGGACCGCCCGCATGCACGGCCTGGCGGCGCTGCACCGCATAGGCCACCAGCCACAGGGCCATGGCCCAGGCCGCGCCCACGCTCCAGCCGGCCAGCACGTCGCTGGCCCAATGCGCCGCCAGATAGATGCGGGTAAGGCCCACGATCAGGGTCAGCAGCAGGGCGACGCCGAGCACATAGGCCTTGAAGCGCCGCCGCGGGAACGCCCGCGTGAGCATGACGCCGATGCTGAGATAGAAGACCGCCGACAGCAGGGCGTGGCCGGAGGGGAAGCTGGCGTTGATGGTCTCCACGGCCTGGTAGGCTGCGGGCGGGCGGTCGCGGCCGAAGACCGCCTTCAACCCTTCGCTGAGCGCCACGCCCCCGGCCAGGCCGAGGACCAGCAGGAGGGCCGACAGATGCTTTCGCTGCAGGATCAGGAACAGGACCACGATGACGGCGAACAGGCCGAGGACGGCGATCCCGCCGAGGGAGGTCAGATCGAGCGCCGCGGTTTCGAGCCAGGGCGGGCCCCAGCCGTCGGCCGAGCCGCCTGGCCGCAAAGCCAGCAGCACCGCCTGGTCGAAGGCCCGGCCATCCGCCTCGGTCATGTCGTCGGCCAGTTCGACGAAGGTCATGATCCCCGCGGCCACGACGAACAGGGCGGCGAGCGCGGTGATTTCGGTCCGGGCGATGCGCCAGACCCGATGGGCAAACGGAGCGATTTGGGATGAGATCATCGGTCGCAAACGGTCACGCTTGTGGGACGTTCCATTCACGCCTTCGTGATGCTGAACGGAGTCTCCTGTCACGCCCGCGTCGCGGCCTGTCCACAGGCTCATCCCCCGCCTTGAGAGCGATTCGGGCAGAAAGTGATCGTCAACCCCGTTGACGGTTGGTTAGCCATCTGCGCCCCATATCTGGACGTGAGAAACGTCTCCGCCACAAGATGATGTGGTTTCGGGACGCGGGGTTCTCGCGACGATCAGTTCAGGGGCGACAGCATTATGGCCGGCGGCGAAGCGTTGAAGACAGTGGAATTCCAGCCGGTTGCGGGCGGCGATGCGGCGCCGCGTCCCCATCTCTCCGTGGTGCGCTCCCTCCAGCTCGACCGCTCCCGCGACGACCTGCTGACCGACTTCGGCAAGAAGACGCTGGAGGACCGCTATCTGCTTCCCGGCGAGAGCTATCAGGACATGTTCGCCCGGGTCGCCACGGCCTATGCCGACGACCACGATCACGCCCAGCGCGTCTATGACTATATGTCGAAGCTCTGGTTCATGCCCTCGACGCCGGTGCTGTCGAACGGCGGCGCCGACCGCGGCCTGCCGATCAGCTGCTTCCTGAACGCCGTGGCCGACAGCCTCGACGGCATCCAGTCGGTGTGGAACGAGAATGTGGCCCTCGCCTCGAACGGCGGCGGCATCGGCACCTACTGGGGCGGCGTCCGGTCGATCGGCGAGAAGGTCAAGGGCGCGGGCCAGACCTCGGGCATCATCCCCTTCATCCGCGTGATGGACTCCCTGACCCTGGCCATCAGCCAGGGCTCGCTGCGCCGCGGCTCGGCCGCCGTCTATCTCGACGTCCACCACCCCGAGATCGAGGAGTTCCTCGAGATCCGCAAACCGTCGGGCGACTTCAACCGCAAGTCCCTGAACCTGCACCACGGCATCAACATCTCGGACGCCTTCATGGAGGCCGTGCGCGACGGCCGGACCTTCGACCTGCTGTCGCCCAAGGACAAGGCGGTGGTGAAGACCGTCGACGCCCGCGCCCTGTGGCAGAAGATTCTCGAGATCCGCCTGCAGACCGGCGAGCCCTATCTGATCTTCTCCGACACGGTGAACCGCCAGATGCCGCAGCATCAGCGCGACCTCGGCCTGTCGGTGAAACAGTCCAACCTGTGCAGCGAGATCACCCTGCACACCGGCCGCGACCACCTGGGCGTCGACCGCACCGCCGTCTGCTGCCTGTCCTCGGTCAACGCCGAGAGCTTCCTGGAGTGGCGCGAGGAGCCGAAATTCATCGAGGACGTCATGCGTTTCCTCGACAATGTGCTGGAGGACTTCATCCGCCGCGCCCCGCCGGCCATGGCCGCAGCCGTCTATTCGGCCAAGCGCGAGCGTTCGGTGGGCCTGGGGCTGATGGGCTTCCACAGCTTCCTGCAGGCCCAGGGCGTGGCGTTTGAGTCCGCCATGGCCAAGTCGTGGAACATGCGGCTGTTCAAACATCTGCGCCGCGAGGCCGACAAGGCCAGCCGTCTGCTGGCCGAGGAGAAGGGCGCCTGCGAGGACGCCGCCGAGCGCGGCGTCATGGAGCGGTTCAGCCACAAGCTGGCCATCGCCCCGACCGCCTCGATCTCGATCATCTGTGGCGGCACCTCGGCCGGCATCGAGCCGATCCCGGCCAACATCTATACCCACAAGACCCTGTCGGGCTCGTTCGCGGTCAAGAACCCCTATCTGGAGCGGATTCTCGGCGAGAAGGGCATCGACACCGAGGCGGTGTGGAACTCGATCCTCGAGCACGAGGGTTCGGTCCAGCACCTGGACGGCCTGACCGACGACGAGAAATCCATCTTCAAGACGGCCTTCGAACTCGACCAGCGCTGGATCGTGGAGCTTTCGGCCGACCGCGCCCCGGAAATCTGCCAGGCCCAGTCGATCAACCTGTTCATCCCCGGCGACGTGAACAAATGGGACCTGCACATGCTGCACTGGTCCGCCTGGGAGAAGGGCGTGAAGTCGCTCTACTATCTGCGCTCCAAATCGGTTCAGCGCGCGGCCTTCGCGGGCGCCGAGAACAAGGTCGAGGAAGAGATCGATCCCAACCAGCCCGACCTCTTCAGCGCCGCCCGCACCGACTATGACGAGTGTCTGGCCTGTCAGTAGGGCGTCGGGGAGCGTCAGCCACGCTGTGACCCGGGAACCTCGTTCTGCAGCCGACGTTCGCCAGCGGGAGCAAAAGCCTGTTGGCGAGGCGACGCACATCGTGCAGGGTCGCGGTTGTTGACGGATCGGGAGGACCGTTGATGCGTATGACGGTTGTTGCGTTCGGAGTGTTGGCGACTGCGGCCTGTGCGGGCCCGGCGCTCGCTGTCGAATCGCCGCCCGAACCCCAGGCCGCCGGGTCCAACCCCTGGGTTGTCGCCCAGGCAGCGCCCACCACAGTTTCCGACCTGCTGACCCGGCTCGATCGCGAGGCCCGCTTCGCCGATGCGGACCGCCCGGCCTGGGGCCCCGAGGAGGGCTGGAGCGGCTACGCCCCTCCCGTCCGCGACCAGGCCTCGCCCTGGGTCGCCTCGAGCCGCGACGTCTGGTTTGAGAACAGCGCCTTTGACGACCGGCTGCGGCTGCGCACCGAAGGCCCCGTGCGCCGGGTCGACGGATCGCCCCTGCCGCCCGGGCCGCTGGATCCGGCGGCCTATGAGACCGAACACTACGACCTGACCTACACCCGCGGCTGGACCGAGATCCTCGGCCGGACGGCGTCGGGTCTCGACGTCGCCCTGACGCCCCATGTCGGCGTCGGCGTCGGCTCGCGCGGCGGCACCACCGAGGCCGGGGCGACCCTGCGCATCGGCCCCGACCTGGATCAGCTGGTGCCCGACGGCGGAGAGGCGTTCGGCCAGCGGCCGCGCTGGTATCTGTACGCCGCCGGCTCGGGGCGGGCGGTCGGCTACAACTGGGCCCGCAACCGCGACGGCGAATTCGCCCGCTCGGGCGTGAGCCATGACTCCGGCGTCTTCATGGGCGACGCCTCGCTCGGCGTGGCCATGCGCCGCGGGCCGGTGCAGAGCTCGATCGGCCTGATCTATCGCGAGATCGGCGTCGAGGGTCTGCGCGCCGGCCACGGCGTCGACACCGACGTCTCCGAGGGCGTCATCGCGTTTCAGCTCTCGATCAAGCCTGAGTAGGGATCAGGCAACAGGCATTAGGCAGCAGGTGAGAGCCAGACTGCGGCTGATCTCCAAGCCCCCTGAGCCCTACTGCCTGCTGCCTGCTGCCTCAACGCGCGCCACGCCTTCGCGGCGATCGTCGGCGCCGCCGTCCCAGGCCCAGCCGTCCGGGCCCTGACGCCAGACCCCCCCGTGCAGGCCCGAGGTTTCGCTGTCATTGGGCCGAAGGGTCACGCCGCGCGCCGCCAGACCCGCCCGAAGGGCTTCTGAGAACCGGTCCGTATCCGCGCCGAAGCCGTCGCCCCGGGCCACCAGATTGGGCAGGTTGAACGCGGTCTGGACGGGCAGGCCCCAGTCCAGCACGGCGATCAGGGCCCGGGCGTTATAGGCGAGGATGGACGGTCCGCCCGGCGAGCCCAGGGCGCCGACCAGCCGGCCTTCACGGTCGAGGATGAGAACGGGCGACATCGACGAGCGCGGCCGCTTGCCCGCCGCCACCGCATTGGCCGCGGGCGCGCCGTCGGCCCGCGTCGGCGAGAACGAGAAGTCGGTCAGCTCATTGTTGAGGAAGAAGCCCGCCGCCATCCGGCCCGAGCCGAACACGCTCTCGACCGTGGTGGTCATGCTGACGGCGTTGCCTTCGGCGTCGACGATGACGAAATGCGACGTCCCCGCCGGCTCGTCGGTCGCGTCGGGCCCGGCCAGCACGCCCCCCGGCGGCGTTCCCGCCTCCGCCGCTCCGGTCAGGCCGGGAGCCAGGGCCGCACGCGCGGCGGTATAGTCGGGGTCCAGCAGTCCCTGCACCGGAACCCGGACGAAACCGGGGTCGCCGACATAGCGGTCCCGATCCGCATACATCAGCCGCTGAAGCTGGGCGAAGGCCGCCCAGGCCCCGGCGCTGTCCGGGCCCAGCGAGATGTCGGGCGTCGCCTCGGCCATGGCCAGCAGTTGCAGCACCGCCACGCCGCTGGACGGCGGCGGCGGGACACAGATCACATAGATCCGGTACGGCCGGCACAGGGCGCCGCGCTCGATCGGTTCATAGGCGGCGATGTCCTGGGCGGTCAGAACGCCCGGTCGCGGCGCCTCGGCCACCGCAGCGGCGATCTCCCGGGCGACGCGGCCGTTGTAGAAGACCTCGGCCCCGCCCGCCGCCAGCTCGGCCACCGTGTCGGCATAGGCGGGGTTCCGCAGCACATCGCCCGCGACATGCCGTTGGCCGTCCGGCTTAGTGAAATAGGCGTCCGCCCAGCGCGTCCGCGCCTGGCCCCGCGTCGCGGCGATGAAGCCCGCCAGCCGCGGGCTGACCACGAAGCCGTCGCGCGCCAGTCGCTCGGCCTCCGCGAACAGGGCGCTCCACGGCAACCGGCCATGGGCCTTCTGCGCCATGGCCAGCATGGCCACGGCCGCCGCCGCGCCGGTCGACCGGCCGCTCAGGATGGCCTCGCCGACCCCGAGCGGCCGTCCGTTCTCGTAGAACAGCTCCGGCGTCGCCGCCGCCGGGGCGGTTTCGCGCCCGTCATAGCTGGTGACCTCCCCCGTGCGGGCGTCGAACGCCATCATGAAGGCCCCGCCGCCGAGGCCCGAGGACTGCGGCTCGACCAGACCCAGAACCGCCTGCACCGCCACCGCCGCATCGACCGCGGAGCCGCCCTCGCGCAGGATCTTCAGCCCGGCCTCGACCGCCAGCGGATTGGCCGCCGCCACGAACGGTCCGCGCGCCATGGGGGGCTGGACCGGCGCCGGGGCCGGAGACGCTGCGGGTCCCGACGGCGC